>NZ_JBYSWT010000001.1:74365-418447 GCF_058781435.1 Pseudomonas sp. FW507-12TSA | reverse complement strand
GTCTCAACCGAGGCGCGCATTCTACAGCAGCCTCACTTGCTGTCAAGTGATTTTTTTAAGAAGTTTTCAAAGTTTCCTTTGTAACTTCAACCACTTGCGCTTCCGATCTCTCGTTAGCGGGAGGCGAATTCTACAGCGTTACACGCTGCTGTCAACACCTCTTTTTAACCGCTTTCGACCGAGAGGATCGAAACGCTAACAAGGCCACTTTCGCTGCCTTATCAGCTCCTTTCGGGCTTCGATGAACTGAAGCGTGACCGCTGTCGAAATCTTCGTAACTCGTTGAATCTAAAGGAGTTTTCCGTTTCGACTGCGCCGGAAGTGGGGCGAATTATAGACCTGTAGAATCTGCCGTCAACACTTATTTTCAGTTTTCCATGAATAACGCCCGGAACGCCTTAAAAGACTGTCCCGGGCAGCGTTACATGGAACGCAAAGCGCTTCTCTATATATAAGAAGGAAGGCCCTACAACACTCCCGACCGCTTCAAGCTATCCACGGCCTCGGCCTGCATGCCCAGCACGCACTGCAGAACTTGCTGCGTATGCTCACCCAACAGAGGAGGGGCCTGACGATATTCAACCGGCGTCTCAGAAAGACGAATCGGACTGGCCACCTGGGGCACCATCCCCGCCAAGGCATGCGGCAACTCCACGGCCAAGCCACGGGACACCACCTGCGGATCGGCAAACACCTGGGACAGGTCGTTGATCGGCCCACACGGCACCCCAGCCTGCTCCAGCTGGCTGACCCACTGCGCCGTAGTCTTGAATACCGTCGCCTGGCGGATCAGAGGAATCAGCACCGCACGATTGGCCACCCGCAGCTTGTTGGTGACGAACCGAGGGTCATCCGCCCACTGCGGCTGGCCCGCCACTTCGGCAAACTTGCGAAACTGCCCGTCATTACCCACGGTAAGGATGAAGTCGCCATCCGCCGTCGGAAAATCCTGATAGGGCACTATATTAGGATGGGCATTACCCAGGCGCTTGGGCGCGACTCCCGTCGTCAGGTAGTTCATCGCCTGGTTCGCCAGGCACGCGACCTGGACATCCAGCAGTGCCATGTCGATATGCTGCCCGCTGCCGCCCTGGTCCCGGTGAGCCAGGGCCGCCAGGATCGCCACCGTCGAATAGAGCCCCGTCAGGATGTCGGTCAAGGCCACGCCGACCTTCACCGGCCCGGCACCTTCTTCACCTTCGGGCCGGCCAGTCAGGCTCATCAGCCCACCCAACCCCTGGATCATGAAGTCATAACCCGCCCGCTTGGCATAAGGCCCCGTCTGGCCGAACCCGGTGATCGAGCAATAGATCAGGCGCGGATTGACCGCCTTCAGCGACTCATAGTCCAGGCCATAGGCCGCCAGGCCGCCCACCTTGAAGTTCTCGATGACGATGTCCGACTTGGCCGCCAGTTCGCGCACCAGTTGCTGGCCCTCCGGACGGGTGAAGTCGATGGTCACCGATTGCTTGTTACGGTTGGCCGACAGGTAATAGGCGGCCTCCGTGGTGTTCTCGCCATAAGCGTCCTTCAAGAAGGGCGGGCCCCAGGCACGGGTATCGTCACCGTTGCCCGGACGCTCGACCTTGATGACCTCCGCCCCCAGGTCCGCCAGGATCTGGCCGGACCATGGCCCGGCCAGGACCCGCGATAAATCCAGTACCCGCAGATGCGATAACGCGCCCATGGCCGCTCTCCTATTAATAGAACGCCTGGATACCGGTCTGTGCGCGCCCCAGGATCAGCGCATGCACGTCATGGGTGCCTTCATAGGTGTTGACCACCTCCAGGTTCACCAGGTGACGGGCGATGCCGAACTCATCGGAAATACCGTTGCCGCCCAGCATGTCGCGGGCCATGCGGGCAATCTCCAGGGACTTGCCGCAGGAGTTGCGCTTCATGATCGAAGTGATTTCCACTGCCGCGGTGCCTTCATCCTTCATCCGGCCCAGGCGCAGGCAGCCTTGCAGGGCGAGGGTGATCTCGGTCTGCATGTCCGCCAGCTTCTTCTGGATCAGCTGGGTCGCCGCCAGGGGACGGCCGAACTGCTGGCGATCGAGGGTGTACTGGCGAGCGGTGTGCCAGCAGAACTCGGCGGCACCCAGGGCGCCCCAGGAAATGCCGTAGCGCGCCGAGTTCAGGCAGGTGAACGGACCTTTGAGGCCGCGCACATCAGGGAAGATGTTCTCTTCCGGCACGAACACGTTGTCCATGACGATCTCACCGGTGATCGACGCCCGCAGGCCGACCTTGCCGTGGATAGCCGGAGCGCTCAGGCCCTTCCAGCCTTTCTCCAGGACAAAGCCACGGATATCGCCAGCGTCGTCCTTGGCCCAGACCACGAACACATCGGCGATCGGGCTGTTGGTGATCCACATCTTGCTGCCGGTCAGGCTGTAGCCGCCATCCACCTTGCGCGCACGGGTCACCATGGCGCCCGGGTCGGAACCATGGTTGGGCTCGGTCAAGCCGAAGCAGCCGATCCACTCGCCAGAAGCCAGCTTCGGCAGGTACTTCTGCTTTTGCGCCTCGGTGCCGAATTCGTTGATCGGCACCATCACCAGGGACGACTGCACGCTCATCATCGAGCGGTAACCGGAATCCACGCGCTCCACTTCACGGGCGATCAGGCCGTAGCACACATAGTTCAGGCCACTGCCGCCGTATTGCTCGGGAATTGTCGCGCCCAGCAGGCCTACTTCACCCATCTCGCGGAAGATCGCCGGATCGGTCTGCTCATGGCGGAAAGCCTCCAGGACCCGCGGCATCAGCTTGCCCTGGGCAAACTGCTCGGCGCTGTCGCGCACCATGCGCTCTTCTTCGGTCAGTTGCTGATCCAGCAGAAGGGGATCGATCCAGTTGAAGCTTGCTTTGCCGCCCATGGGAGAGTCCTCGTGAAGTAGGCCAACTATCGTGGATTGATCCTAGGCTTGGTCGTCGCCCCGGGCAAACGAGGATTTCGCATACTGTTGTGCTAATTTCTCACTTCGAAATGGCTTCAAGTGCCATTTACAGCATTCATTAGTGAGATTGCCGTACATGCGCAGAAAAATTCCCAGCACCGCCGCGCTCATCAGCTTCGAAGCCGCCGCCCGTCACGAGAGCTTCACCAAGGCCGCCCTGGAACTTTCCCTGACCCAGGGCGCGGTGTGTCGACAGATCGCCAGCCTGGAGGAGTTCCTCGGCGTCGAGCTGTTCCGCCGCTCCCGACGCGGGGTCAAGCTGACCGAGGCCGGCCTGTCCTATAGTCGCCGGGTTGCCACCCAGCTGGATGCGGTGGAACGCGACACGCTATCGGTGATGGGGCAGCAGGGCGCCAACGTCATCGAACTGGCCGTGGTCCCGACCTTCGGCACCCAGTGGCTGCTGCCACGCCTCAAGGACTTCCAGCAACGGCACCCGGACGTCACCGTCAACCTGACCAACCGCACCCGGCCATTCCTGTTCGCCGATACTCCCTTCGACGCTGCCATCTACTTCGGCGATGCCGACTGGTCCGGCACCCAGTCCCACCGTTTGATGGACGAACACCCCATGCCGGTATGCAGCCCGGCCATGCTGGGCGAACTTCAACAGTTATCCCCCGAAGCCATTGCCGAGCTGCCCCTGCTACAGCAGACCACCCGGCCCTACGCCTGGCGCCAATGGTTCAACTCCCAGCAGTTGAACATCCCCCGCGACATGACAGGCCCACGCTACGAGCTATTCTCAATGCTCGCCCAGGCCGCCATGCACGACATGGGCATCGCCTTGATCCCGCCGTTCCTGATCCAGCGTGAACTGGCGGAGAAGCGCCTGGTAATTGCCAACCCCAAGGCCTTGTCGAGCATCAAGGCGTATTACCTGATGATTCCCGAGCGGAAGGTCGAGTCAGCCTCGCTGCGGGCATTTCGCGATTGGCTGGTACGCCAGGCACACAGCTACACCTTGGAAAACTGAGGCCTCCAGCCATAATTGACCACGTAGTCAGAAAAACCAAAACACTACAGATATAACTATTTGTCGCATTTAGGCAGACTGTACCGACACCTAGCAAAAACCTTCTCCAAGCAGCTAACCACGCGGGTTGTAGGGTTTATTGGCAGGCAATGTGTGAGCATTCATGTCACCGATGCGAAAAAACTTAAATTTGCGGTAAAAGCCTTGAAAGCCACAGCCTGCAAGGCTTTACCCCTGATGGTTGCGACATTCGGTCACGGGGTGACTTGTAGTTAATTTTCCGTCACTAGTCAGAATTCCTTGAAGGCCTCAAAGTTCGCCTGCAAAATGCCGCGCCCCGCTGTGATTTCAGCGGGATCGTGCTGATCGGCCGCCCCAGCGCCCCTGCGTAGTGCGCTGGCCTTCTAAGAAAGATCGCAAGCAATAAGATCAAGCAGGAGATTTGACGTGCACATTGGTGTTCCTCTCGAAACCCAGACGGGTGAAACACGGGTTGCTGCAACCCCGGAAACCATCAAGAAGCTGATCGGCCAGGGTCATAAGGTCACCGTGCAAAGCGGCGCCGGCATCAATGCCAGCGTAGTGGACAGTGCCTACGAAGCGGCAGGGGCAACCATTGGCAGCGCCAACGATGCCTTCGGCGCCGAGCTGATCCTCAAGGTCGTGGCTCCCAACGACAGTGAACTGGCCCTGATCAAGAGCGGGACCGTCCTGGTGGGCATGCTCAACCCGTTCAGCAATGAAACCATTGCCAAGCTGGCCGAGCGCGGGATCACCGCCTTCGCCCTGGAAGCCGCGCCGCGCACCTCCCGGGCCCAGAGCCTGGACGTGCTGTCGTCCCAGGCCAACATCGCCGGCTACAAGGCAGTGTTGCTGGCAGCCCACTATTACCCGCGCTTCATGCCGATGCTGATGACCGCCGCCGGTACCGTGAAGGCCGCCCGTGTGCTGATCCTCGGCGCCGGCGTGGCTGGCCTGCAGGCCATCGCCACGGCCAAGCGCCTGGGTGCGGTGATCGAGGCTTCCGACGTACGCCCGGCGGTGAAGGAGCAGATCGAGTCCCTGGGTGCCAAGTTCGTCGACGTGCCCTACGAAACCGATGAAGAGCGCGAATGTGCCGAAGGCGTTGGTGGCTACGCTCGCCCGATGCCAGCCAGTTGGATGCAGCGCCAGGCCCTGGCCGTGCACGAACGCGCCAAGCAGGCCGATATCGTCATCACCACCGCGCTGATCCCGGGCCGCAAGGCGCCGACACTGCTGAGCGCCGATACCGTGGCCCAGATGAAGCCCGGCTCGGTGGTCATCGACCTGGCCGCCGCCCAGGGCGGCAACTGCCCGCTGACCGTGGCTGACCAGGTAGTGATCGAGCATGGCGTGACCATCGTCGGCCCGACCAACCTCGCCGGCGCAGTAGCTGCCGACGCGTCGGCCCTGTATGCCCGCAACCTGCTGGACTTCCTGAAGCTTGTCTTCACCAAAGAAGGGCAGTTCGACGTCAACCTCGAAGACGACATCGTCGCCGCGTGCCTGATGTGCCGCGACGGCCAAGTCATCCGCAAAAACGCCTAAGCAGGGATTCAGACGATGGAAGAGCTCATCTCCCCCGGTATCTACAACCTGATCATCTTCGTGCTGGCGATCTATGTCGGTTACCACGTGGTCTGGAACGTCACACCCGCACTGCACACGCCGCTGATGGCGGTGACCAACGCCATTTCCGCGATCGTCATCGTCGGCGCCATGCTGGCCGCCGCCCTGACCGTGACCCCGCTGGGCAAGACCATGGGCACCCTGGCCGTGGCCCTGGCCGCGGTCAACGTGTTCGGTGGCTTCCTGGTCACCCGCCGCATGCTGGAAATGTTCAAGAAGAAAGCGCCCAAAGCCAAAGAAGAGGTGCAGAAATAATGAGCATGAACCTGGTAACCACCCTCTACCTGATCGCCTCGGTGTGCTTCATCCAGGCGCTCAAGGGCCTTTCGCACCCGACTACATCGCGCCGCGGCAACCTGTTCGGCATGCTGGGCATGGCCCTGGCGGTACTGACCACCGTCGGCCTGATCTACAAGCTCGGCGCCGACCTCGCCACCGCCGGCATCGGCTATGTGATCGTCGGCCTGCTGATCGGCGGCACCGCCGGTTCGATCATGGCCAAGCGCGTCGAAATGACCAAGATGCCTGAGCTCGTGGCCTTCATGCACAGCATGATCGGCCTGGCCGCGGTGTTCATCGCCATCGCCGCCGTGGTCGAGCCGCAGTCCCTGGGCATCGTCAAGCAACTGGGCGACTCGATCCCCACCGGCAACCGCCTGGAGCTGTTCCTCGGCGCGGCCATCGGTGCCATCACCTTCTCCGGTTCGGTGATCGCCTTTGGCAAGCTGTCGGGCAAGTACAAGTTCCGCCTGTTCCAGGGCGCACCGGTACAGTTCGCCGGCCAGCACAAGCTGAACCTGGTACTGGGCCTGGCTACCCTGGGCCTGGGCATCACCTTCATGGTCACCGGCAACCTGGGCGCCTTCGCCCTGATGCTGGCCCTGGCCTTCATCATGGGCGTGCTGATCATCATCCCCATCGGCGGCGCCGACATGCCGGTGGTGGTGTCGATGCTCAACAGCTACTCGGGCTGGGCGGCGGCGGGCATCGGCTTCTCGCTGAACAACTCGATGCTGATCATCGCCGGCTCCCTGGTGGGCTCCAGCGGCGCGATCCTCTCCTACATCATGTGCAAGGCGATGAACCGCTCGTTCTTCAACGTGCTGCTCGGCGGTTTCGGCAACAGCGCCGATGCCGGTGGTCCGGCAGGCGCCCAGGAGGCCCGTCCGGTGAAGTCCGGCTCGGCCGACGACGCGACCTTCCTGCTGACCAACGCCGACACCGTGATCATCGTGCCCGGCTACGGCCTGGCGGTGGCACGCGCCCAGCACGCATTGAAGGAACTCACCGAGAAACTGGTCCATCGTGGCGTGACCGTGAAGTACGCGATCCACCCGGTGGCAGGGCGCATGCCTGGCCATATGAACGTGCTGCTGGCCGAGGCCGAAGTGCCGTACGACCAGGTGTTCGAGATGGAAGACATCAACTCCGAGTTCGGCCAGGCCGACGTGGTACTGGTGCTCGGCGCCAACGACGTGGTCAACCCGGCGGCGAAGAACGATCCGAAGTCGCCTATCGCCGGCATGCCGATCCTCGAGGCCTTCAAGGCCAAGACCATCATCGTCAACAAGCGCTCCATGGCCAGCGGTTATGCCGGCCTGGACAACGAACTGTTTTACCTGGACAAGACCATGATGGTCTTCGGCGACGCCAAGAAAGTCATCGAGGACATGGTCAAGGCCGTCGAATAATCCTGCCGTAGCGCAATACCCAAGACCTCAGCCTTTAGTAGGCTGGGGTTTTTTATTTACTCCAGAAAGCCGACGGAAGGCTCTAGGACAGGGCCTTTCATTCGACCTTTGTCGCGGGGCGTTTTTTCTGGAAATCACTAGACTGCGCTTCTTGCTTTCGTTGCCCGAGATAACAATCCATGTACCGTGATCGTATCCGCTTGCCTTCGTTGTTGGATAAGGTGATGAGCGCCGCAGACGCTGCCGCTCTGATTGAGGACGGCATGACCGTCGGCATGAGCGGCTTCACCCGCGCCGGTGAAGCCAAGGCCGTGCCCCATGCCCTGGCCGAACGGGCCAAGGTGTCACCGCTTAAAATCAGCCTGATGACCGGCGCCAGCCTGGGCAACGACCTGGACAAGGAACTGACCGAGGCCGGCGTGCTGGCCCGGCGCATGCCGTTCCAGGTGGACAGCACCCTGCGCAAGGCGATCAACGCCGGCAAGGTGATGTTCATCGACCAGCACCTGTCGGAAACCGTCGAACAACTGCGCAACCAGCAGCTCAAGCTGCCGGACATCGCCGTGATCGAGGCGGTGACCATCACTGAGCAGGGGCATATCGTGCCGACCACCTCGGTGGGCAACTCCGCCAGCTTCGCGATCTTCGCCAAGCAAGTGATCGTCGAGATCAACATGGCGCACAACCCGAACCTGGAAGGGCTGCACGACATCTATATCCCGACCTATCGCCCAACCCGTACGCCGATCCCGCTGGTGAAGGTCGACGACCGCATCGGCAGCACCGCCATCCCGATCCCGGCGGATAAGATCGCCGCCATCGTCATCACCGACCAGCCCGACTCGCCGTCCACCGTCTCGACCCCGGACAGCGAGACCCAGGGCATCGCCAACCACCTGATCGACTTCCTCAAGCGGGAAGTGGAGGCCGGGCGCATGAGCAACAAGCTCGGCCCGCTGCAGGCCGGCATCGGCAACATCGCCAACGCGGTGATGTGCGGCCTGATCGAGTCGCCCTTCGAAAACCTGACCATGTACTCCGAAGTGCTGCAGGACTCGACCTTCGACCTGATCGACGCCGGCAAGCTGAGCTTCGCCTCGGGCAGCTCCATCACCCTGTCGAGCCGGCGCAACGCCGATGTGTTCGGCAACCTGGAGCGCTACAAGGACAAGCTGGTGCTGCGCCCGCAGGAGATCTCCAACCACCCCGAGGTGGTGCGGCGCCTGGGCATCATCGGTATCAACACTGCGCTGGAGTTCGACATCTACGGCAACGTCAACTCCACCCACGTCTGCGGCACCAAGATGATGAACGGCATCGGCGGCTCGGGTGACTTCGCCCGTAACGCGCACCTGGCGATCTTCGTCACCAAGTCGATCGCCAAGGGTGGCGCGATTTCCAGCGTGGTACCCATGGTCAGCCATGTGGACCACACCGAGCACGACGTCGACATCCTCGTCACCGAGATCGGCCTGGCCGACCTGCGTGGCCTGGCGCCACGGGAACGGGCACGGGTGATCATCGACAACTGCGTGCATCCGTCCTACCGCGACGCCCTCAACGATTACTTCACCAAGGCCTGCGCCCTGGGTGGCCACACCCCGCACATCCTGCGTGAAGCCCTGAGCTGGCACATCAACCTGGAAGAAACCGGGAAAATGCTCGCCGAGTGATGAATACAGCCGGCGGCTGACGCAAGCACAGTTGCGTCAGTCCGCCGGCTCCGTCGCCAACCAGTTACAAAAACTGTACTGCTGTACCGGTCTTTTCCCCGCCTGAAATCGCCCTTCATCGATCAAAAACCCACGAAATGCACCAAAAAGGTGCTGACAGGTACAGTTGCGCCATTTCGGAACAGTACAGCCCCTATAAACAGTTAACTGGTCTTTCACAATACAGGTGAACTGTATCTACAGAGTCTTGCGCCGGAAGAGGATCATGGGCACCAGTTAAACCACTACCTGATCCCGCCACAAGCGGAAGGATGTCAACCATGGAACGTACACTCAGTTCCGAACTGTTTTTCGAAGACAAGGCTGTTAAATCCCAGGCTTCCCTGCCTCTGCGCGTTCTCGCCAACCTGATGCTGTGGCAGCGCCGCATCTCCAGCCGCCATCAACTGGCTCGCCTGGACTCGCGTCTGCTGGCCGATGCCGGGATCAGCGAAGCGCAACGCTACGAAGAGCTGAGCAAGCCGTTCTGGCGCTAACTCAGCGTCGCTGGCCCTGACCCACCGGGTCCACCGCCAGCACCCCGAATCGCATAAACAAGACCCGCCGCGGGAAACCGCGGCGGGTCTTGTGCTTCATGGCCGCGGGAACCTGGAATACAGCCAGGCAAACCGGAATAGGTACAGTTTTAAATAAACAACAATTGCACCAGTACAATTTAACACTGGTGTATCTGCCAGGGACCATTCGCTCCTCGCATGATGAAGCTTCCAAACCACGGGCTAGACGCCTCATCGAGGAACGCATCATGGACTCGCCAACCCATTCGACCGACAGCCACCCACAACCCGCCAAGGGCCCGCATCCCTGGTACGCCTGGTTGAGCGCCATCGCGCGCATGGGCGAACGGGCCAGGACCCGCAAGCTCCTGGCCCAGTTGGACGAGCGTCAACTGGCGGACAGCGGCATCAGCCACTGCGACAGGGCAGCGGAGCTGCACAAACCGTTCTGGCGAACCTGAACAGCTCTGGGCGAACGCAACGACGAGGCCTAATATCGGGCATGACGTGGCTAGTTCCTCCCGTGCTGCGTCAGAGCAATCGGACACAGCACCTTGCAGTGGCTGCCCGGCGTATCACTCAGCGCCTTTCATTGTCTGTTCATCCACAGGAGTTACCCATGCCTCGTCTCCGCCTGCTTAGCGCCGCAGCCCTGCTGGCCCTGGCCGCCAACGCCCACGCCAGCAGCCTGATCGTTACCACCGACGCCATTGTCGGTGCGCTCAAGGCCACCTCGGATGCCACCTCCGACGCCACCTCCTCACTGCGTGACAACAAGATCGTTCGCGCCGCCCGGGACGACGCCGCCAGCTTCGTCGCCACCGATGGCGCCATTCGCGGGGTGAAGCTGGAAAGCGCCTTCGCCCACATCCGCCAGCAAGCGCCACAGCTGCAGCAGGCCACCGATACCCAGTTGGCCCAAGCCATCCTGGCGATCTGAGATGTGCCCGGTTCAGGTGCCCCAGCGCACCTGAACCGCTCTGCGCTGGTCCTTGGCGCCCCGTTGCGCTAGCCTTTGCGCTGGTTTTCAGCTACCGGGATCCACAGGTTTGTTTCGCATTGCCTTTTCCGCTCCAGTACTGCTCCTGATCTGTTGGGCCAACCCGGCCCAGGCGTTCGACGTGATCACCCAAGGCTCGGTCGTCAGCGTCTACGCCACAAGCCAGGTGACCTCCGCGCCCTTCGACCATAAACTGCTACTCGCCGCCCAGGATGATGCCGCTGCCTTCGTTGCAACCGACGGCCAACTGCGTGGCGCCCGCCTGGAATCCGCGCTGAAATACCTGCGCGCAGCCCCGGCGAAATTGCATGCCGGCGACCTTGAACTGGCGCAGGCAATTCTCGTCCAATAGCTATCCCGTACCCCCGGAGTCATCCCATGCGTAGCCCGCTGATTGCCGCCACCCTCGGCCTGTTGTTGTTGGCCGACGTGGCCCAGGCACACACCCTGGTGGCCACCAGTAACATCATCGTCCGCGCCTTCGGTCGCACCATCGATTTCACCTCGGACACCACCACCTCGATCCGTGACTCCAAGCTCGTGCGCGAAGCCCATGACGACGCCGCCAGCTTCGTCGCCAGCAACGGCGATATCCGTGGCGCCCAGCTGGAAGCCGCCTTCGACACCCTGCGGGCCCGCGTACCGGAAGCCCGCGATGCCAGCGACCAGGTACTGGCCGAAGCCATCCTCGCCCTGTGAAGCCGCTGCGCGCCTGGCTGCTGGCAACGACCCTGGGCTTGCTCTGCGGCACCGCCCAGGCCGACCTCAAGCTGCGCCTGAAGACCGATGGCCTGACCCCGCAGCAACAACAAGCCAGCCAGGCCCTGCTGGACGAAGCGATGCAGGCATTGCCGCCACGCTTCATCCAGCAGCTGGATCGCACCATCGCCGTCGGCTGGACCGATCGCATGCCCGACAACGCCTACGGTGAAGCCTCCCTGGTAGCGGAGCTGGACCTCAACCGCGCACTGTTGCCGAGCCTTGCCGACGGTTCCGCCGCCACCCAGAAAACCAGCCGCCCCCATGGCACCGTGCGCCGGGAAATGCTCGCCACCGTGCTCCATGAGCTGACCCATATCTATGATCGTGCGCGCCTCTGGCCCAGCGCCGAACGCAGCCTGATCCAGCGCTGCACCCGCAACAACGGCACCACCGGCCTGGTAGGCCTGCCGGACGCCTGCCGTGGCCAGAACGATCGCCGCTTCACCCTGAGCGACGACCCACGCCTGCTGGACCTGGCCGGCTGGCAGCAGTACGTCGGCCGGCGCGGGGAGCGCGAGCAGCACAACCGCCAGATCGCCCGCAGCCCCGACCTCTACGAGACGACCAACCCCAAAGAGTTCGTCGCGGTGAACATGGAGTACTTCCTCCTGGACCCGAGCTACGCTTGCCGGCGTCCGGCGCTCTACCGCTACTACCAGGAACATTTCGGCTGGGCGCCCGCTGCCAAGGACACCTGCGCCAAGTCCTTCGCCTTCCTCAATGCCGGCAACGACTTCGCCAAGACGCCCCTGGGGAAGGTCGACCCGGAGCGGGTCTACGCGGTGGACTACCTGCTGGCCGAAGCCAACCAGAACTGGGTCAGTCGCTGGGGCCACAGCATGCTGCGCCTGGTGATCTGTGCCCCGGGCCGGCCCCGTGGACCAGACTGCCGACTGGACCTGGACCAGCACCTGGTGCTGTCCTATCGCGCCTTCGTCGGCGACGTGCAGCTCTCCAGCTGGGATGGGCTGGTGGGCAAGTACCCGTCGCGGCTGTTCATCCTGCCGCTGGCCCAGGTGATCGACGAATACACCAAGACCGAGCTGCGCAGCCTGGCCTCGGTGCCCTTGAAACTCTCGCGCAACGAGATCGAGGAAGTGGTGGAACACGCCGCCGAGATGCACTGGAGCTACGACGGCAACTATTACTTCCTGTCCAACAACTGCGCCGTGGAGAGCCTCAAGCTGCTGCGCAGCGGCAGCAACAACAAGCAACTGGTCGGCCTGGACAGCATCATGCCCAATGGCCTGCTGGAAGTGCTCAAGGGCAGGGGACTGGCCGATACCAGCGTGCTCGACGATCCCCGCGAGGCCCTGCGCCTGGGTTATCGCTTCGACTCGTTCCGCGATCGCTACCAGGCGATGTTCGAGGTCATCAGGAAGAACCTGCCGATCAAGCAGGCCAACGTCGAGGACTGGCTGTCACTGAGCGCCGAGCAACGCCGCCAGTGGTTCGCCCAGGCCGACCTGCGTACCAGCGCCGCCTTGCTGCTCCTGGAGCAGGCGAGCTTTCGCCGCCAGCTGTTGCTGGCCCAGGACGAGGTCAAGCAACGTTACCTGGGCGCCCGCGAGCTGAAGAATGGCGGCATGGAGAAGGCCAACCAGACCCTGCAGCAGATTCTCGCCAACAGCGGTTTTCTCAGCCGCCCGGCGGAGCTACTGGGTAGCAGCGGCTATGGCTTGCCGCAACCTGGAGAATGGCAGCGCCTGGAGGCCGAGAGCAGCCAGCGGCAGAAGCAGTTGCAATCCCTGACCGGCGACCTGGACAAGGAAGTGCGGGCCTTGCTGGAACCAGCCCGCGCTGCCGAGATCGCCGCCAACGAAGCCAACCTCAAGCAGGTGGGCGAACACCTGCGGGCGCTGCACAAGGCCGCAGGCGGCCTGGAACTGCCTTGACTCCCTGATCCACATTCGGTGCTTTGTGCCTGCTAGCCGCCAGAAAGCACCTCGTTTGCAGCAGGTCCACACCTACGGCTACAGGATGCATGTCACCATGAAAAGCCCCAAGACTATCGCCGCGCGTTTAGGCTTCAGCATTCTAGGCACCCTGGCACTTAGCACCCCTGCCCAAGCCATCAAGGTAGTCCCCGACTTCGATACAGAGCCTGGCATGGCCACGGTGTTCTGGGGAGCCCTCACCACAACCGGCCCATTTATCGGCACCACAGTGACATTCAACGAACTGAGTGACAGAGATCAGAAGCGACTGCTGCTGGCCCGCGATGACGCCGCGGCCTTTGTCGCCACCGACACCGCCGTTCGTGGGGCGCTGCTGGAATCTGCCCTGCTGATGCTGCGTCAGAAGGGCAACCTGGATCACTACGATGATCTTGCCCTGGCTTGCGCCATCCTGGCTTCCACCCACTGAAGCCCCCAAGGACGGACCTGTCCGAACCTTGCCAGGAACCTTCTCCTCGATTGGAGAGAGTGCCCAAGGCCCTATAACGTCTCTTGCGCCTCACCTAGCAACTGCTCGTCCAGGTGCAGCCAGGGCAGGCGGCTGTCGGTCCAGATATGCCGCTGCGCCGGGGCCTGCTCCGGATGATCCAGGGTGGCGATGGTGACGTCGATGCTGTCCGGGCTCAGCCGGGTGATGAGCGCCAGGTGCGCCCCGCAATCACCGCAGAAATACCGGGCGCAACTGGCGGACGAGTCATAGCGGGCAGGGTTGCCCGCCAGCCACCTGAAAGCCGAGGCGGGCAGGGTGATCCAGGTCGTGACCAAGCCGCCGCTGACCCGACGACAGATCGAACAATGGCAGTGGGCGATATCCTGCAACGGCCCGCTGAATTGATAACGCACCCGGCCGCAATGGCAGCCCCCGCTGTGCAATGGGTCCATGTCCCTGCCTCCTTTGCCTTGAAGTCCTTCACTGTATGCCGCCTGTCGGGCATTGCCACAGCCGCGACTTCCTTTCTCCGGCGAAAGCTGGCTGAAAGCTTGCCCCATTAGCATCGCCCCCCACTGCCGGCGACAGACCGGCTGGCCACAGTGGGCGCTCAGGCGCTCCCGGTCCAATTAACAACAACAATGGTGATTCTGATGTCCGCTCGTACCCGCCTGTTCGCTATCCCCACTCCCGTACGCCTCGTGCTTGCCGTCCCGCGCTGAACCCACCCGGTCCGACATTCCCTAGCCGCGCTACGCCTGGAGTATTCCCATGCTGACTTTCCTTGGCTTCGCCATGGTCATCACGTTCATGTTCCTGATCATGACCAAGCGCCTGTCGGCGCTGATCGCCCTGATCATCGTGCCGATCCTGTTCGCCCTGTTCGGTGGCTTCGCGCCGAAGATCGGCCCGATGATGCTCGAAGGCATCACCAAGCTGGCCCCCACCGGCGTGATGCTGATGTTCGCCATCCTGTACTTCGCCCTGATGATCGACTCCGGGTTGTTCGACCCTGCAGTGCGCAAGATCCTCAAGCTGGTCAAGGGCGACCCGCTGAAGGTCTCGGTAGGCACCGCGGTGCTGGCACTGGTGGTATCGCTGGACGGTGACGGCGCCACCACCTACATGATCTGCGTGGCCGCCATGCTGCCGCTGTACAGCCGCATCGGCATGAGTCCGCGGATCATGGCCGGCCTGATCATCCTCGCCGGCGGCGTGATGAACATGACGCCCTGGGGCGGTCCCACTGCCCGCGCCGCCAGTGCGCTGCACGTGGACCCTTCGGATATATTCGTGCCGATGATCCCGGCGATGCTGGCAGGCGTGGTGGCGATCCTGGCCATCGCCTACCTGTACGGCAAGCGCGAGCGCGCCCGCCTGGGCGAACTGCACCTGGTCGGCGACGAGCTGGACCATAGCGAGATCAGCGTCTCGCAGTTCCCCGACGCCCGCCGGCCGAAGCTGATCTGGTTCAACGGTGCCCTGACCTTCGCCCTGATGTGCGCGCTGATCGCCGGCCTGCTGCCCCTGCCCGTGCTGTTCATGGTGGCGTTCAGCATCGCCATGATCGTCAACTATCCCTGCCTGCAGCAGCAGAAGGACCGGGTCGCGGCCCACGCCGGCAGCGTGCTGGCGGTGGTCGGGCTGATCTTCGCTGCGGGGATCTTCACCGGCATCCTGTCCGGCACCGGCATGGTCGACGCCATGTCCAAGAGCCTGCTGGCGGTGATCCCCGAGGCCCTGGGCCCTTACCTCGCGGTCATCACCGCCCTGGTGAGCATGCCGTTCACCTTCTTCATGTCCAACGATGCCTTCTACTACGGGGTCCTGCCGGTACTGGCCGAGGCCGCCAGCCACTACGGCATCACCGCGGTGGAGATGGCTCGCGCGTCGATCGTCGGCCAGCCCGTACACCTGCTCAGCCCGCTGGTACCCTCGACCTACCTGTTGGTGGCCCTGGCCGGCATCGAGTTCGGCGATCACCAGCGCTTCACCCTCAAGTGGGCAGTGCTGGTCTGCCTGTGCATAATGCTCGCCGCCTTGCTGATGGGAATATTTCCCCTGTTCAGCACTCTATAAAAGACCACAGATTCTTCGCCCTGGCCGATCGTCGGACGGGGCCATAACCCTCGCTCAAAGGAACACACATGGAATGGCTGACCAACCCGGAAATCTGGGTTGCCTTCTTCACCCTGACGGCCCTGGAGATCGTCCTGGGCATCGACAACATCATCATGATCTCGATCCTGGTCAGCCGCATGCCCAAGCACATGCAGGCCCGCACCCGGATCTTCGGCCTGGCCCTGGCGATGATCACGCGGATCATGCTGCTGTTGTCGATCACCTGGGTCATGCGCCTGACCGACGACCTGTTCACCGTGCTCGGCCAGGGTATCTCCGGGCGTGACCTGATCCTGTTCTTCGGTGGCCTGTTCCTGCTGTGGAAAAGTTCCCAGGAGATGTACCACGCCCTGGAAGGCGAGGATGAGTCCAGCGACGAACCCAAGGGCAAGGGCGGCAACTTCATCTACACCATCATCCAGATCGCGATCATCGACATCGTGTTCTCTCTAGACTCGGTGATCACCGCGGTGGGCATGGTTTCCCACGTGCCGGTAATGGTGGCGGCGATCGTCGTCGCGGTGCTGGTGATGATGCTGGCCTCGGGCACCATCAGCGAATTCATCGACAAGCACCCATCGCTGAAGATGCTCGCGCTGTCGTTCCTGCTGGTGGTCGGTACCGTACTGATCGCCGAAGCCTTCGACGTGCATGTGCCCAAGGGCTATGTGTACTTCGCCATGGCCTTCTCCCTGGCGGTGGAAGTCATCAACATCAAGTTGCGCACCAACCTGGCGAAGAAAAAACAAGTGGATCCAGTGAAACTGCGCAAGGACATTCCCGGTCAATAAACCGAATGCGCTGGAATCGCTGAAATGAAAAAGGGGCTTTCGGGCCCCTTTTGCTTGTCCGGCACATGACGTTTTCATAACAGTTATGTTTCAGTCGCCGGAACAGCTATGCGATGCTGGCGCCCTGTGCGTTAGCCGACTAAAGCTTACATACATAACCTAGAACCGCGCGCAGCAACGTCCATTGGCCCCGCTTGGGGCTCTTCACCCCAGGGGGGCCGTGCATGCTGACCCTGCTCAATCTGCTTTCCGCCGTGGCCCTGCTGGTGTGGGGCACGCATATCGTGCGTACCGGGATCCTGCGGGTCTACGGTTCCAACCTGCGGCACGTGATCGGCCAGAACATGAGCCGGCGTCCGCTGGCGTTCATCGCCGGGATCCTGGTAACGGCCATGGTCCAGAGCAGCAACGCCACGGCCATGCTGGTGACCTCCTTCGTCGGCCAGGGCCTGATGGGCCTGACCCCGGCCCTGGCCACCATGCTCGGCGCCGACGTCGGTACCGCCCTGATGGCGCGGGTGCTGACCTTCGACCTGTCGTGGCTCTCGCCGCTGCTGATCTTCATCGGGGTGATGTTCTTCCTCTCGCGCAAGCAGACCCGCGCCGGCCAGCTGGGTCGGGTCGGCATCGGCCTGGGCCTGATCATCCTGGCCCTGCAACTGATCGTGGAAGCTGCCGCACCCATCACCCATGCCCAGGGGGTGAAGGTGCTGTTCGCCTCGCTGACCGGCGACATCCTGCTGGATGCGCTGATGGGCGCGGTGTTCGCCATGGTCTCCTATTCCAGCCTGGCCGCCGTGCTGCTCACCGCCACCCTGGCCGGAGCCGGGGTCATCGGCCTGCCAGTGGCCATCGGCCTGGTGATCGGGGCCAACATCGGCAGCGGCGTGCTGGCCTTTCTCAGCACCAGCATGCAGAACGCCGCCGGGCGCCAGGTGGCCCTGGGCAGCTTGCTGTACAAGCTGATCGGCCTGCTGCTGATCATCCCGGTCCTCGATCCACTGGCCCACTGGATGGACAGCCTGGATTTCAGTGCCCAGGAAGTGGTGATCGGCTTCCACCTGCTCTACAACACCGCCCGTTGCCTGCTGCTGTTGCCCAGCGTCGGCCCCATGGCGCGGCTCTGCGCCTGGCTGCTGCCCGAGCGCGCCCAGGAGAATGGCCGGGCACGGCCGCGCCACCTGGACCCCACTGCCCTGGTCACGCCCAGCCTGGCCCTGGCCAACGCCGCCCGGGAAACCCTGCGCATCGGCGACCTGGTGGACAGCATGCTCGAAGCCATGGGCGACGTATTGCGCGGCAAGCAGACCGCCATCACCCAGGAATTGCGGGCCTTGAGCGACGACGTCGAGGCGCTGTACAGCGCCATCAAGCTGTACCTGGCACAGATGCCCCGCGAAGACCTCAGCGACCAGGACAGCCGGCGCTGGGCGGAAATCATCGAACTGGCGATCAACCTCAAGCTGGCCAGCGACCTGATCGAGCGCATGCTGCGCAAGGTCCAGCAGCAGAAAACCTCCCAGCGCCGTTCCTTCTCCGAGGTCGGCCTGGAGGAACTGACCGGCCTGCACGCCCAGCTGATCGCCAACCTGCGCCTGGGGCTCTCGGTGTTCCTCAGTGCCGATCCGGAAAGCGCCCGGCAACTGCTGCGCGAGAAGCGCCGTTTCCGCGCCCAGGAACGGCGCCTGGCCCACGCCCACGTCAGCCGCCTGCAACGCAAGATCGTCCAGAGCATCGAGACCAGCTCCCTGCACCTGGAACTGATCGCCGACATGAAGCGCCTCAACTCGCTGTTCTGCAGCAGCGCCTATGTCGTGCTGGAAACCTCGGATACCGGGGCCCTGGAAGTCGAGGACATGAGCGACATCACCCACTCGCCCTGAACGTCCAGGGTCATGTGCAGTCTCTACAACTTACGCACGCCGTAAGGAAGTTCTTGTTATGCGTTGTCTGTTACTCGCCTGCCTGCTGCTGGGCAGTGCACAAGGATGGGCCCTGGATCGCTTCCAGGTCGAAGACTACACCCTGCCCAATGGCTTGCAGGTGCTGCTCAAGCCCGGCAGCGAACGCGGCCACGTGGCGATCCGCCTGGTAGTCGGCGTGGGCCTGGATGACTTCCCCTGCACCGACAAGGAACTGCCGCACCTGCTCGAGCACCTGTTGTTCAGCGGTATCGACGCCAGCGGCGAGGGTGGCCTGGAAGAACGCATGCAAGCCCTGGGCGGCGAATGGAACGCCTATACCAGCAATGCCGATACCACCTTCGTGATCGAGGCCCCGGCGCGCAACCAGCGCAAGGTCCTCGACCTGCTGCTGTCGCTACTGACCCACACCCGCCTGGACGACAAGGCCCTGGCCAGCGCCAAGCGCGTGGTGGAGCGTGAAGACGGCGGCCATTACTCGCACCTGCAACGCTGGCTCGACCGCCAGGACCTGGGCCACAAGGCCAGCAACCAGCTGGCGGTGGAGCTGGGGCTCAAGTGCGCCGAGCGAGCCGAAGTCAGCCACCTGACCCTGGCCCGGCTGGAGCAGGTGCGCAAGGACTGGTACGCCCCCAACAACATGAGCCTGATCGTGGTGGGCGAACTGGATCGCCTGCTGCCCGCCTATCTGGAGCGCACCTACGGCGCCCTGGAGCCGGTGGAGCCCAGCGAACACCCGCAGCTGCCACAAATGCAGGGCCATGCCGCAGCGGCGCGCAGCCTGATCCGTGGCTGGGTGGGGCAGAGCGCCCAATTGCACTGGCTGTTCCCCGAGCCGGTGCTGGAACAACAGCACAGCGAGACCTTCGACCTGCTCAAGGACTACCTGGACTGGGCCCTGTACCGCCAGCTGCGCCTGGAGCATGAACTGTCCTACGGCCCCTGGAGCGATCGCGAAGTCTTCGGTGGTGTCGGGTTCCTCAGCCTCAACGCCGACCTGGAACGCGATGACCTGGACGAAGCACGGCAGGTAGTCGAGCAGTTGCGCACACATTTGCTGAAGGACGGCCTGGACCCCGCCGCCTTCGCCCGCCTGAAGCAGGCCGCCATCGACCGCCAGGCCTGGGCGGTGCAGGGCAATAGCGCCCTGGCGGACTACTATTGGAGCGCCCTGGGGGATCTCGACGATGGGCGTTTCAGCGATCCGGCAAAGGCCCTGCGCGCCGTGACCCTGGCCCAGGCAAACCAGGCCCTGCGCCAGCTGCTTGAACAGCCGGGTTACCTGCGGATCGAAAAACCCCTGTTGAGCGACGAGCAAGTGCTCTGGCTGCTGGGCGGGCTGCTGATCCTGGCGCTGCTGGGCGGCTTGGGCGCGGGCCTGCTGCGCCGGCGCACCAGCTGACCCTGGCAGGGCGCTGCATGACAGCCGGAAAACCGGTACCGCCATGCCCATCGGCCGGGCCGACCCGCTGCCCATCCGGGAGCGGGTGGACTCCCTCGCCACGGGCAGCCGCCAACGTTATCCTGTCGCGCTTTTTCCTACCCTGACCGTGACCTGCTGCCGATGCCCGACTGGAACCGACACATACAGCGCCTGCTGGAACTGATCAAGCGCTACCCCGGGGTCATCGCACTCGGCGGCTTCATCTCGGGGGTCTGCAGCTTCATCCTGGTGGACCGGCAACAAGGCCTGGCCTCATGGATCGCTATCATCATGCTGGTGAGCTGGGTCTGGCTGATGCTGGAAAACAGCCTGACCCAGTTGTTCGCCCAGGTTTTCAAGCGCGAGATCCCGCAGCCGCTGCTGCGCTATGCCACGCAGATGATCCACCAGGAAAGCCTGTTCTTCGTCCTGCCGTTCTTTTTCATCACCACCAGCTGGAACAGCGGCCAACTGGCGTTCACCGGGCTACTGGGCGCCGCGGCCCTGGTGTCCATCACCGACCCGCTGTACTACAAGTGGCTGGCCCCTCGCCGCTGGCTGTTCCTGGCCCTGCATACGCTGACGCTGTTCGCCGTGCTGCTGACGGCGCTGCCGCTGATCCTGCACCTGACCACCGCCCAGAGCTTCAAGCTGGCCCTGGGCACCGCCATGTTGCTGTCCTTCCCGAGCCTGGCCTCGATCCTGCCGATCCGCAGCGTACGCAGCGCCCTGACCGTGCTATGCATCACCCTGGCCATCGGCGGCACCGGCTGGCTGCTGCGCTCCTGGGTGCCACCGGCCACCCTGTGGCTGACCGAGGACGCCATCAGTACCCAGCTCCAGGACCGTACTCCAGGCGCCAGCCTGCAAACCCTCAGCGCCAGCCAGGTGCGTGGCAATGGCCTGTATGCCTACACCGCGATCAACGCGCCGCGGGGGCTGGACGAGCGCATCTACCATGTCTGGCAGTTCAACGGCAGCGAGGTGGACCGCATCGCCCTGGACATCCACGGCGGGCGCAAGGAGGGTTACCGCGCCTGGTCCCACAAGCAGAACTTCCCGGCCAACCCCGCCGGCAAATGGCAGGTCCGGGTCGTCACCGAGGACGGCCAGGTGATCGGCGTGCTGCGTTTCCAGATCGACGATCCAGATCAACAGGCGGCCAAGCCCGGCGAGGCAAAGTAATGTGGATCGTGCTATTACGTAGCACTGCAAAATGGCCATACAAGCTTGGAGCTTATGACTACCAGCGTGACGCCCGGCACCGCTCAACTGGATCTTGCCCACTCTCCGGCGCAATTGCGCATCCACGGCGACTGGACGCTGGCGCACTACGCCGACCTCAAGCGCCTCAGTCAATCCCTGGCCGGGCGCTACGATAGCGACACCCACATCGACCTCAATGGCCTCGGCGCCCTGGACACCGCCGGCGCCTCGCTACTGGTGGAGCTGCTGGGTGCCGAGCGCCTGGGCCGCAGCGCCGAGCATCCCGATTGCACCCTGTCCGCCGCCGACCGTGCCCTGCTGCAAACCGTCTACAGCTCGCTGAACGACTTCTGCGTGCCGGTCAAGCAACCGGAAATCCCGGTGGGCATACAACTGCTTTCGCGTATCGGCGGATCGGTCTACACCGTCTGGCACGACACCTTGAAGGCCCTGGGCTTCATCGGCCTGATCCTCGAGACCCTGGCCCGCGGCCTGTTGCATCCCAGGCGCTGGCGCATCACCCCGGTGGTTGCGCATATCGAGCAGACTGGCCTGGACGCCGCGCCCATCGTCGCCTTGCTGACCTTCCTGGTGGGGGCGGTGGTGGCCTTCCTCGGCGCCACCGTGCTGGCTGGATTCGGCGCCAGCATCTTCACCGTGGACCTGGTGGCGTTTTCCTTCCTGCGCGAATTCGGCGTGCTGCTGACCGCCATCCTCATGGCCGGGCGTACCGCCAGCGCCTTCACCGCGCAGATCGGCTCGATGAAGGCCAACGAGGAAATCGACGCGATTCGCACCCTGGGCCTGGACCCCATGGAATTGCTGGTGCTGCCCCGGGTCCTGGCGCTACTGGTGGCGCTGCCGATGCTGACCTTCCTGGCGATGCTCTCGGGCATCATCGGCGGCGGCGTGGTCTGCGCGCTGTCGCTGGACATCTCACCGGCGATGTTCCTCTCGCTGCTGCATTCGGATATCGGCGTGAAACACTTTCTCCTGGGCCTGGTGAAGGCCCCGATATTCGCCTTCCTGATCGCCGCCATCGGCTGCCTGGAGGGTTTCAAGGTCAGTGGCAGCGCCGAGTCGGTGGGCGCGCACACCACTTCCGCGGTGGTGCAGTCGATCTTCGTGGTGATCGTCATCGACGCCGTGGCCGCGCTGTTCTTCATGGAGATGGGCTGGTGAGCCGCCCGCCGCGCGCGCCCGCCGAAGCGGTGATCGAGGTTCGCGGGCTGTGCAACCGCTTCGGCCAGCAGAGCGTGCACGAGAACCTCGACCTGGACGTGTACAAGGGCGAGATCCTCGGCGTGGTCGGTGGCTCGGGCAGCGGCAAGTCGGTCTTGCTGCGCAGTATCGTCGGCCTGCGCCAGCCCAGCGAGGGTTCGGTACGGGTATTCGGGCAGGACCTGCCGAGCCTGCCGGAGCGACAGCGCTCGCTGGTGGAGCGACGTTTCGGCGTGCTGTTCCAGAAGGGCGCGCTGTTCACCTCGCTGACGGTGACCGAGAACGTCGCCCTGCCGCTGATCGAACATGCCGGCCTGTCGCGCGCCGACGCCGAGCACCTGGCGGCGGTGAAGCTGGCCCTGGCCGGCCTGCCGCTGTCGGCGGCCGACAAGTACCCGGCGTCGCTGTCCGGCGGCATGATCAAGCGCGCGGCCCTGGCCCGCGCCCTGGCCCTGGACCCGGACATCCTGTTTCTCGACGAGCCCACCGCCGGCCTCGACCCGGTGGGCGCCGCTGCCTTCGACCAACTGATCCTGACCCTGCGCGATGCCCTGGGCCTGAGCGTGTTCCTGGTCACCCATGACCTGGATACCCTCTACACCATCACCGACCGGGTGGCGGTACTGGCGCAGAAGAAGGTGCTGGTGGCCGATGCCATCGATATCGTCGCCGAGACTGCGGACGCCTGGATCCACGAATACTTCCACGGCCCTCGGGGCCGCGCGGCGTACCAGGCCGCGACACCGACCAACGAGGGATGATATGGAAACCCGAGCCCATCACGTACTGATCGGCCTGTTCACGGTGATCTTGGTGGCCGGCGCCTTGCTGTTCGGCCTGTGGCTGGCCAAGTCCAGCGTCGACAGCGCCTTCCAGGACTACGAGATCGTCTTCAACGAAGCGGTCAGCGGCCTGTCCCGGGGCAGCTCGGTGCAGTACAGCGGGATCAAGGTCGGCGATGTGGTCAACCTGCGCCTGGACCCCAAGGACCCGCGCCGGGTGCTGGCGCAGATCCGCCTGGCCGGCGACACGCCGATCAAGGAAGACACCCAGGCCAAACTGGCGCTGACCGGCATCACCGGCACCTCGATCATCCAGCTCAGCGGCGGCACCCCGCAAAGCCCGCCGCTCAAGGGCAAGAACGGCCATCTGCCGAGCATCACCGCCTCGCCATCGCCCATCGCCCGGCTGCTGAACAACAGCGACGACCTGATGACCGGGGTCAACCTGCTGCTGCACAACGCCAACCAGCTGTTTTCCCCGGAGAACGTGGACCGGGTCGGCAATACCCTGGATAACCTGCAGAAGACCACCGCCAGCATCGCCGAGCAACGTAACGACCTGCGCCAGCTGATGCAGCAGCTGGGAACCATCACCAAGCAGACCAGCGCCATGCTGGAACAGACCACGGCACTGATGCGCAACGCCAACGGCCTGCTCAACGACCAGGGCCGGCAGATGTTCGGCAGCGCCGAGCAGGCCATGCGCTCGCTGGAGCAAAGCAGTGCCACCCTCAACCAGCTGCTGACCGACAACCAGGATTCGCTGAGCAACGGCATGCAGGGCCTCAATGGCCTGGCGCCGGCCGTGCGCGAACTGCGCGAGACCATGAGCTCGCTGCGGGCCATCACCCGCCGCCTGGAAGCCAACCCCGGTGGTTACCTGCTGGGTAACGAGAAGAACAAGGAGTTCACGCCATGATGCGTGCCTGTCGCCTGTTTGCCCCCCTGGCCCTGGGGACCGTCCTGGCCCTTGGTGGCTGCTCGATCCTGCCCCAGAGCGAGCCGCTGGATATCTACCGCTTGCCGGTGAACCAACCCAGCACCCCGGGCAAGGCCTTGCCGTGGTCGCTGCAACTGCTCAAGCCCCAGGCCAGCGATGCCCTGAACAGTGCGCGGATCGCGGTGATCCCCCAGGGCGACCTGCTCAGCAGCTACAAGGCCTCCCGCTGGACCGACCCGGCACCGATCCTGCTGCGCAACCGCCTGCTGGACGGATTCCAGCGTGACGGCCGGGTCCAGCTGCTGAGCACCGACGACAGCAACCTGCAGACCGATCTGGCCCTGGGCGGCGACCTGCAAGCATTCCAGACCGAATACCAGGGCAAGGCCGCCCAGGTGGTGATACGCCTGGATGCGCGGTTGATCCGTGGTGCTGACCAGAAGATCCTCGCCAGCCGACGCTTCGAGGTACGCCAGCCGCTGGCCGAGACCCGGGTGCCGGCAGTGGTGACCGGGTTCGGCCAGGCCAGCGACGTGCTGGCCCGACAGGTGGTGGACTGGGCCGTGGGGCAGGGCAACCAGGTGGGGAAACGCTGAGGTCCGTTGCGCCGGCAGGCCGGCGCAGGATCAGCCGAAGAACCAGTAGCAGACGGCGATCGCCGCGACCACGCCGGCAAATTCCGCCAGCAGGGCGCAGCCCACGGCGTGCCGGACCCGCTGGATACCCACCGCACCGAAATACACCGCCAGCACATAGAAGGTGGTTTCGGTGCTGCCCTGGATGGTCGCCGCCGCCAGCGCCGGGAAGCTGTCCACGCCCTGGCTCTTCATGGTTTCGATCAGCATCGCCCGGGCCGCACTGCCGGAGAACGGCTTGACCATGGCGGTGGGCAGGGCATCGACGAAGCGCGTATCCCAACCGGCCCAGGCCACCAGGTGGCGGATCCCGTCGAGACCGAAGTCCAGGGCGCCGGAAGCCCGCAGCACGCCGATGGCGCACAGCATGGCCACCAGGTACGGCAGCAGGTTCTTGGCGACGTCGAACCCCTCCTTGGCGCCCTCGACGAAAGCCTCGTAGACCTTGACCTTGCGCAGCGCGCCGACCACCAGGAACAGCATGATCAGGCCGAACAGCGTCAGGTTGCCGAGGATCGACGACAGCGATGCCAGGGCCGCCGCCGACAAGCTCGCCAGCAGCGCCATGAAGGCCCCCAGGGCCAGGGCACCGGGAACCAGGTAGGCCAGTACCACCGGATCCCACAACCGCAGGCGTTGCATCACCGCCACCGACAGCAGGCCCACCAGGGTCGAGGCGCTGGTGGCCAGCAGGATCGGCAGGAACACCAGGGTCGGGTCCGCCGCGCCTTGCTGGGCGCGGTACATGAAGATGGTCACCGGCAACAGGGTCAGGGACGAAGCGTTGAGCACCAGGAACAGGATCTGCGCGTTGCTCGCGGTGGTGGCGCTGGGGTTGAGCTCTTGCAGGGCGCGCATGGCCTTGAGGCCGATGGGCGTGGCGGCATTGTCCAGGCCCAGGCCGTTGGCGGCGAAGTTCAGGGTGATCAGGCCCAGGGCCGGATGGCCCGGCGGCACTTCCGGCATCAGGCGCTTGAACAGCGGGCCGAGGACCTTGGCCAGCCATTCGACGATGCCGGCCTTCTCGGCGATCCGCAGGAAGCCCAGCCACAGGGTCAGGGTACCGAACAGCAGCACCATGACCTCCACCGACAGCTTGGCCATGGCGAAGATGCTTTCCACCATGGCGGCGAAGATCCCGGCGTTGCCCCCCACCAGCCACTGCGCCAGGGCGGAAACGGTTGCAACGATAAAGAAGCCAAGCCACAGGCCATTGAGCATCGGTCATATCCCTCGGAAGATGCCGCGAATGATAGCGGGGGCTGCAGAAACGACAAACCCCGGATCGACCGGGGTTTGTCTGTTGCGCGGGCCCACCAGGGTGGCGGGCGGGCGTCAGGCGGCTCAGCCCTTGGAGATCTCGCCGGCTGGCAGCTTCTCCTTGCTGCGCCAGTGCGGCAGGGAGTTCCAGTAGCGCTGGCCCTTGGCGTCGTCGTACATGCCTTCCCAGCGAGCGATCACCAGCACCGCCAGGGCGTTGCCGATCACGTTCAGGGCGGTACGCGCCATGTCCATCACGCGGTCGACACCGGCGATGAAGGCCAGGCCTTCCAGCGGGATGCCAACGCTGCCCAGGGTAGCCAGCAGGACCACGAAGGACACGCCCGGAACCCCGGCGATCCCCTTGGAAGTGACCATCAGGGTCAGGACCAGCAGCAATTGCTGGCTGATGGACAGGTCGATGCCGTACAGCTGGGCGATGAAGATCGCCGCGATGCTCTGGTACAGGGTCGAGCCGTCGAGGTTGAAGGAGTAGCCGGTAGGCACCACGAAGCTGCAGATCGCCTTCGGCGCGCCGTAGGCTTCCATCTTCTCGATCACTCGCGGCAGCACGGTTTCCGAACTGGCGGTGGAGTAGGCGAGCACCAGCTCATCCTTGAAGATGCGCATCAGCTTGATCACCGAGAAGCCGAACAGGCGTGCGACCAGCCCCAGGACCACGAAGGCGAAGAAAGCGATGGCCACGTAGACCAGGATCACCAGCTTGGCCAAGGGCAGCAGCGAGGCGAAACCGAAGTTGGCGACAGTCACCGCGATCAGTGCGAATACGCCGATGGGGGCGTAGTTCATGATCATGTGGGTGACTTTGAACATGGTTTCCGAAACGCCCTGGAACATCTTCACCAGCGGCTCGCGCAGGTCGGCCTGCAGGCTCGACAGGCCCAGGCCGAACAGCACCGAGAAGAAGATGATCGGCAGCATCTCGCCGCGGGCCATGGCCGCGAAGATGTTCGACGGAATCAGGTTGAGGATGGTCTCGATGAAGGCGTGTTCATGCTGCACTTCGGCCGCGGTGGCCTGGTACTTGGAGATGTCCACGGTGCCCAGGGTGCTCATGTCGATGCCTGCGCCCGGATGGAACAGGTTGGCCAGCAGCAGGCCGACGACGATGGCGATGGTGGTCACGATCTCGAAGTAGATGATGGTCTTGAGGCCGATGCGGCCCAGCTTCTTGGCGTCGCCGACACCGGCGATGCCGACCACCAGCGAGGAAATGACGATCGGGATGACGATCATCTTGATCAAGCGGATAAAGATATCGCCCGCAGGTTGCAGGACGTTGCTGATCCACCAGGCTTTTTCAGCGCTGAAATGATTGAGCAGTGCGCCGATCGCAATACCCAGGACCAGACCGATGAGGATCTGCCAGGCGAGGCTTAATTTGGCCTTCTTCATATCATTACCCTTACTTCAGTTGGACTCGGGCAGATGCGCGAACTGCAACGCTCAATGGCGGAAAAGTCTGTGCATCGGCCCCCGTATAAGGTCATCCCGAGCGAGCAATGACGGCTCTCTGCAGGCGAAAAAAGGCGCAACTATTCCGATGCAAGGGTGGCGCGTCTAATGCCGTAAACGCCTACCCTATGCCGAATCGGCATGAGTTTTTCGAAACAAAACGAGCGTCCCAACCGGTTCGAATACGACATTTCGGCAGGCCAGAATGCCGTGAAACGGCCATCTCAGGCGGCGTGCAGGCTTGTCGGAAGGGTCAGGAAAAGGTCTAAAAAAATTTAGGAATGTTCTGTTTCGGGTGCCCTGGAACCTTCCGGATTTCCCGGAAAGTTTCTCGATATACGGTCGCAGAGAAACACTAGGTAACGTTTGACCGGAGTCAAAGGAAGATTTTTCAGTTCGCACCATGGGTTTTCTTGCCAAGGGCTCTAGATCGGGTCTTTTTCCTGTCCAAGCACGCCGCAAGCTCATCAGGTCGATGCCGACCAGGGAGCTTGCGCCGTCGCTTTTTCCTGACCCGGCCCTTGCGGAGGCACTCCCTGTACCCCTAGGTCACTCCGATCTCTGATGGATCAGAACGTCCCGGCCCCCTGGTCATGCACGTGCCCTCCTCGGGTCGTGCAACAGCCGAAAGCGCACCAGGCCCTTTCGTCTATTCGCCTGACCCGGACTCAATACCAGTTCGGGTCCTTTCTCAGCTGCTCTTTAAGCAATTCCTGCATACCGGGCTCGGGCTTGCCGAGAAACCGGTAGTTGGCATGCCGGGTGGGCGACTTGTCGGCGGGCAGCCCCGCAGGCACTTCCACCAGCAATGCATAGGCATGCTTCTTGTCGAAACCGAAGGCCACGATCAGGCGCTGGCTGCGGCAACTCTGGGCGGTTTCGCACAGGGGGCCCACCAGGTACTTGTCGCCATCCTCCTGCACTGCATTCATTTGCTCGGCCTCGCCCGACAGGTTCATCACCCATTCGGGCAGGCGCTCTTCCTTCTGCACGACGTCTTGCCAGGTCTTGCGGAACTGTGGATCCGAGTTCAGCAACTGGTTGGCGCGTGCCTGGCCGTCGTTGGCTGCGCTCGCCAGGGTACTGGCGCCCAGCAACACGACGGCGGCCAGGGTCTTGTAGGAGAACCCCATGGTCAGCCCCGGCCGCGACGGCCAAAGAAGAACGAAGCGATGAACATCACCAGGAACACCACGAAAAGGATCTTGGCGATTCCGGTGGCCGTACCCGCGATACCACCGAAGCCCAGTACGGCAGCGACGATGGCGATGATCAGGAATGTGATTGCCCAACTCAGCATGATGATTCTCCTTACTCTTCTTTATTGGAAACGCTACCTGCATGGACAGTCGACGCCGCCGCAAGGCCGGCACGACCGCGGTGCCCAGGCCGTCTAGAACACCCAGCGCTCTTCGCGGGGCGACTCAAGCACCGGTTGCGCCTGGTCGACGGTCATCAATTGTGCAAGGGGTGCTTTGGTGAACTGGCCGCTCACCGGGGCGAAATGGGTCTGGGTCATGTGCTGGACCGCTACATGGGGAGCGGGCGCTTCGCTGTCTTGCCAGCGCTGCAATTGCTGCCCGGCGATCAGGGTGACCAGCAGGGCAAGGCTGGCGAACAGGCCTTGTTGCAAGTGCAGCGGCGCGATACGCATTTGGGCGAGACGTTGGCGATTCATCCTGAAATACCTCCCACAGCGGTTGAGATGTTGTTGTGCGATATGGGAGAGGTATTGCAGGCTGCATGCCAGGTTTGTAACAAATAAAAAAATCAATAAAATCATATAGTTATACAAACAAATCGAAAGCTGACGAGACGCATCCTGCACGATGCCCGCTTGCCGGGCCGTGCGAAATGCACGATCGTCTTGTGCAGGATCGAGCACCTTCTGACTTGTGGGGGGGAACTTTGCCGAACGGCTAGCAGCCTGATACAGACCGGCATCTGAGCGGAATCGCCCCGTTATTGAAAACATCATTTTTTTCAGTGGGTTAGCTATTCGCCTCGCAGAGATCTAACCTGCAAGCCGCAGAATGGATCAGAATCAACCTTGCAACTTGCCCGATTTTTCCGGGACTAAATAAGATCGTCTATATAAGGAGCCCAGGAAAAATGGAGTCAGCGCCGGAAAATCAAGGCCGCATCCTGTTGGTGGATGATGAGTCCGCCATCCTTCGCACCTTCCGTTACTGCCTGGAAGATGAGGGTTATACCGTCGCCACCGCCAACAGCGCGGCCCAGGCGGATACCTTGTTGCAACGCCAGGTGTTCGACCTGTGCTTCCTCGACCTGCGCCTGGGTGAAGACAACGGTCTCGACGTCCTGGCCCAGATGCGCGTCCAGGCTCCCTGGATGCGGGTAGTGATCGTCACCGCACACTCCGCCGTGGACACTGCAGTGGATGCGATCCAGGCTGGTGCCGCCGACTACCTGGTCAAGCCCTGCAGCCCCGATCAATTGCGCCTGGCCACCGCCAAGCAGCTGGAAGTACGCCAGCTCTCGGCGCGCCTGGAAGCCCTGGAAGGCGAAGTGCGCAAACCCAGAGACGGCCTGGACTCCCACAGTCCGGCCATGAAGGTGGTGCTGGAAACCGCACGCCAGGTGGCCAGCACCGACGCCAACATCCTCATCCTCGGCGAGTCCGGCACCGGCAAGGGCGAGCTGGCCCGGGCCATCCATGGCTGGAGCAAGCGCGCGAAGAAGTCCTGCGTGACCATCAACTGCCCGTCGCTGACCGCCGAACTGATGGAAAGCGAGCTGTTCGGCCACAGCCGGGGCGCTTTCACCGGTGCCAGCGAAAGCACCCTGGGCCGGGTCAACCAGGCCGACGGCGGGACCTTGTTCCTCGACGAGATCGGCGACTTCCCGCTGACCCTGCAACCCAAGCTGCTGCGCTTCATTCAGGACAAGGAATACGAGCGCGTCGGCGATCCGGTGACCCGTCGGGCCGATGTGCGCATCCTCGCCGCCACCAACCTCAACCTGGAAGACATGGTGCGCGATGGGCGCTTTCGCGAAGACCTGCTGTACCGCCTGAACGTCATCACCTTGCACCTGCCGCCGCTGCGTGAACGCAGCGAGGACATCCTGACCCTGGCCGATCGTTTCCTCGCGCGCTTCGTCAAGGAGTACTCGCGGCCGGCCCGCGGCTTCAGCGACGAAGCCCGGGAAGCGCTGCTCAACTACCGCTGGCCGGGCAATATCCGCGAACTGCGCAACGTGGTGGAACGCGCGAGCATTATCTGTCCCCAGGAGCGGGTGGAAATCAGCCACCTGGGCATGGCCGAGCAGCCCACCAACAACGCCCCGCGGATCGGCGCCGCGCTGAGCCTGGATGAACTGGAGAAGGCCCACATCGGCGCGGTACTGGCCACCAGCGACACCCTGGACCAGGCCGCCAAGACCCTGGGCATCGACGCTTCGACGCTGTATCGCAAACGCAAGCAGTACAACCTGTGAACGGGACCCCATGAAGCTCGCGATAAAACTGCGGACCCGGCTGTTTCTCAGCATCTCCGCCCTGATCACCGTGGCCTTGCTCGGCCTGGTGCTGGGGCTGGTCAGCGTGATGCAGATGGCCAGTACCCAGGAATCGCTGATCCGCAACAACTTCATCACCCTGGACCTGGGGCTCAAGCTGCGCCAGACCCTCGGCGACCAGCTGATCCTCATGCTCAGCAACAAGCCCGATCCGGCGGCTCTGCAAGCCTCCCGGCAGCACTACCTGGAATTGCTCGACCAGGGCATCGCCCATGAACAGCAACAAGAAGGACAGAGTGGCTTCCAGCAGGCGCGCAGCGACTACGTCAGCTTCTTCGAGGCTTTCGAACACAGCACCTCCAGCCTGAGCAACAACAACGAGCTGACCGAGCGCTTCAATACCCTGCGCGGGGGCCTGATCAACGAACACAAGCGCGCCCTGGACAACATCAGCGAAGTGGAGCACCAGACCCGTGGCCGGGCGCTGCTGGTGGCCGGCCTGCTGGGGCTGGTAGGCCTGGCGGTGCTGATCATCGGTTTCATTACCGCCCACTCCATCGCCCGGCGCTTCGGCGGCCCGATCGAGGCCCTGGCCAAGGCGGCGGACAAGATCAGCCAAGGCAATTTCGACATTACCCTGCCGATCTCCGGCCCGGCGGAAATGAACCTGCTGACCCGGCGCTTCGGGATCATGGCCGAAGTCCTGCGCCAGCATCAGGCAACCAATGTCGATGAACTGCTGGCCGGCCAGCAACGCCTGCAAGCCGTGCTCGACAGCATCGACGACGGCTTGCTGATGATCGACCGCCAGGGCCGGCTGGAGCACCTCAACCCGGTGGCCCAGCGCCAGCTCGGCTGGGACCAGAAGCGCCTTGGCCAGGGCCTGGGAAGCGCCTTGCAACGCCCGGAGCTGGACGAGCAGCTGCAGCTGGTGCTGCGCGGCGGCAACCTGGAGCGGGCACCGGAGGACCTGGATATCGAGGTCGACGGCGAAGCCCGCCTGCTGACCTACAGCCTGACCCCGGTGTGCCATACCCAGGGGCATATCCTCGGAGCGGTGATGGTGCTGCACGATGTCACCGAGCAGCGGGCCTTCGAGCGTGTGCGCAGCGAGTTCGTGCTGCGCGCCTCCCATGAGCTGCGCACCCCGGTCACCGGCATGCACATGGCCTTCGGGCTGCTCCAGGAGCGCCTGCACTTTGCCGAGGAGTCCCGGGAAACCGACCTGCTCAATACCGTCAACGAAGAAATGCAGCGCCTGATGCAACTGATCAACGACCTGCTGAACTTCTCCCGCTACCAGAACGGCCTGCAAAAGCTGACCCTCGCGCCCTGCTCCCTGGACGAGTTGCTGGAACAGACCCAGGGGCGCTTCAGCGAGCAGGCGCAACAACAGGACATCGCGCTGCTGCTGGAGATCCAGGCGCCCCTGCCGCGCCTGCATGCCGACCGCCCGCAACTGGAACGGGTACTGGACAACCTGGTGGACAACGCCTTGCGCCACACCGCCCGCGGCGGGCAGATCCGCCTGCAGGCCCGACGCCACGGCGAACGGGTGATCGTCAGCGTCGAGGACAACGGCGAAGGCATCGCCTATGGCCAGCAGGGGCGGATCTTCGAACCTTTCGTCCAGGTGGGACGCAAGAAGGGCGGCGCCGGCCTGGGGCTGGCGTTGTGCAAGGAAATCGTCCAGCTCCATGGCGGGCGCATGGGCGTTTACTCGCGGCCCGGGCAGGGCACCCAGTTCTACCTGGCCCTGCCGCTCTAGGGTTCAGGCTTCATCGTCCAGGCGCCTGGCCACCAGGCGTCGGCCACGGGTAATCAACTCGGTGAACTGCAAGGCGCTCAGGGCATGGGCGAACAGCCAGCCTTGGCCGAAGCTCACGCCTTCGCTGCTCAGCAGCACGGCCTGGTCCTCGCATTCGATGCCTTCGGCAATCACCTTGAGCTTCAGGGCATGGGCCATGCGGATGATGTGCGGGGCCACGCCGCTGCTGGCGGCATCGTGGCCGAGGGCGTCGACGAACGCCTTGTCGATCTTCAGGCAATCCACCGGCAGGTTCTGCAAGTAGGCCAGGCTGCAGTATCCCGTGCCGAAGTCATCGATCAGCACCTTGTGCCCGACATCCCGCAGGGCTTGCAGGTTGTTGCGCGCCACCACCACGTCGATCAGCCCACGCTCGGTCACCTCGAAGGCGATCTGCCGCGCCGCGACCCGGTGCAACGCCAGCAGCCTGGCCATGACCCGGCCGACACGCGGCACCATCACGTCACAGGCCGCCAGGTTGACCGAGATATACAGTTGCGGATTGGCCCGCAGCACATGCCCCAGTTGCTCCAGCAGGCGTTGCAGGACGAAATCGGTGATCTGGCGGATCTGCCCGGTGTTTTCCGCCAGGGGGATGAACAGTTCGGGGCTGGTCAAGGTGCCGTCCGGACGCCGCCAGCGCAGCAGAGCCTCGGCCCCCACGCACAACCGGCTGTTGAGATCGAAGATCGGCTGGTACAGGACCTGCAGTTCGTTACGACGCAAGGCTCCCTGCAATTCGGCACCCAGGGACTGGCGCTGGCGCGCCAACTGATACACCAGGGCGCCGATGAACAGCGCCAGCAGCAGGCTGGTCGGCAGCAGCCACCACCAGCCAGCGAGCAACTCTGCCTGCATGCTGGCCCGTGGCGTGATCAGCACCAGTTGGTATTCGGGATTACGGGTCGGCATGCGGTACACCAACAAGTCGCGGGTCACCTGCAACGGCCGGCTGCGATCATCCTGCCAGGGATGCTCCGGCGGCCAGGAGCGGGCCTGGCCCAGTACCGGTATGGCCCGGGCGCCGTGGTCGACCACCACCATCAGGCTGCCGCCGGATGGCAGGTCGACCACGTCGGTCAGGTGCCCGCGCGAGGTGGCCACGCGGAAATTGCCCCGGCCGAGCATCAGCGCCGCCAGGTTTTCGTTGGGCTGGGCCGAGGTATTGAGCCAGTAGCTGTAGGTGGGCCCGCGGATATCCGCCGGTCGGGGAGAAGTCGCAAGGTTTTGCCGGGGCCAGTTGGAGCAAGTCTGGTCGGCATCCATGTAGGCCGCTTCATAGATGAAGCGATAGTTGAAGCTGACCTGTTGCAGCACCGCAACCATTTCTGCGCTGCACCCGCGCAGCGGCTGCCCCTCAAGAGTATCCAGGCCCTCGCGCAGTTGCCGGAAGAGCTGCTCCAGGCGCTCCAGGAAGCGCCGGCCCTGGGCATTCATCTGCTCGCTTTCGCGCTGCTGGACCTCGTGCATGGCCACCCCAACGCTGCCCAGCATCAGCACCGCTGCGCTCAGGACAGCCGCCAGCATCGCCAGCAACCAGGGGCGATGGAACCAGGTGCGCGGGGTCTCGCGGGCGGCCGGCATCATGGAACATCCGAAGGATTACCAATGAGTTATAGCAACTGATTGGGCAATCGGCGCGGACCGTCCGGCGGCGTCATTATTTTGTCTGGTTGAGGACCTGCAGGATCGCTGCGCTCTCGGCGTCCGGGGTGCCATCGAAACGACCTGGCCGGTAGTGCATCTGGAAGGCCGCCAGGACATGCCGGGTGGCCACGTCCAGCTCGCCAGTCTGCGGGGTGGCGTAACCCAGGCGCGCCAACTGTTGCTGGAACCAGCTGATGCTCGGCAGGCTGGCTCCATAGAACGCTTGCTGGCGGGCCACGGCCTGGGCATCGGGCCACAGGCCCAGGCCAGCCTCGGCCAGGCGCTTCCAGGGAAACAGCGGGCCCGGGTCGAGCTTGCGCAGCGGCGCGATATCACTGTGGCCGATGATGTGCCGCGGGGAAATGTTGTTGCGCTTGCTGATGTCCTTGAGCAGCACGATCAGGTTCTGGACCTGCGCCTCGCTGTAGGGGTACCACAGACGCCCATTGGGGCCATCGCGAAAGCCCGGGTTGACGATCTCGATGCCGATGGAGCTGGAGTTGAGCCAGGTCCGGCCTTGCCACTGGCTCTCGCCGGCATGCCAGGCGCGGTATTGCTCGTCCACCAGCTTGTAGATGGTGGCGGACTTGTCGTCGCCGATCAGGTAGTGGCTGCTGACCTGGCCATGGGTCAGCAGGGCCAGGGAGCGCTCCATGGACGCCGAGGTGTAGTGGACGATGATGAACTGGGCACGCTGGTCGTAGTTGACCGAGGGATGGCTGGTGTCGATACGCGGGCCGCTGGCGCAGCCGGCGAGCATCAACAGGGAGCAGAAGGCAAGGGCAAGGAATTTCATGGCTGGGAACAGTACGCTTGGGACATTAATGCAACAGTGTAACGTACTGCTCCGCCTATCATGGGCAAAACTGCGACGCCGGGGCCGGCAGGCAACTGGCGCCTCAGCCGGCCTCGACCCGGTTGCGACCGGCATCCTTGGCCCGGTACAACGCCTGATCAGCTCTTTTGATCACCAGATCGCTGCGATCTCCGGCCTTGAAGGCGCTCAAGCCAATGGAAACCGTGACCGTCACCGGCTCACCCTTGAAGTGAAACGGGCAGGCCTCGATCGCCGCACGCAGGGTTTCCACCAGACGCGTTCCCGCTGCCCATGGAGTGTCGGGCATCAGCAGGACAAACTCCTCGCCGCCGAAACGGGCGATGAAGTCGGTACCACGCAGGCGCTTGCGCAGCACATTGGCGATGATCTTGAGCACCTTGTCGCCCGCCAGGTGGCCATAGCTGTCGTTGATCCGCTTGAAGTGATCCAGGTCGAGCATTGCCAGCAGCAAGCTATTGCCATGGCGTTGCCATTGGCTCACCTCATGCTCCAGGCGCTCGCTCCAGGCCGCGCGGTTGGGCAGGCCAGTCAGCGGGTCGACCAGGGCCTTCTGCCGCTGCTCTTCCAGGTGCTCGCGATAACCCTGGGCTTCCTGCTCCATGCTCGACACTCGTGCCGCCAGGCTTTGCAGGCGGGTGGCCATGTCCTTCTCGCGCTCGTCGCGTTGCTTCTGGTGCTGGTCCATGGTGCCCAGCAGGCCTTCCAGGTGGCTTTCCAGAACCTGCTTGAGGTCATCCAGGTCCGCCGCTTCCTGCATGCTGCTTTGCAGGCCATCGACTTGCTCGCGGATCTGCGAGTCCATGGCCCGTGCTGCCGAGCTGATGTCCGCATGGCCGTCGCTGGCAGCCTGCAGGTTGCTCTGGAAGGCCTCCAGGCGCTCGTTGAGCTGCTTGAGGTAATCCTCGAACTCATGCTGGCCGGAGTCGGTGATGGCCAGCATCAGCACCGCCAGATCATCGAGGATCGGCAGCAGTTCGTACCAGTTCAACCCATGTTGCAGGCGATCACGCATGGCCTCGGCCTGGGGCCGGTGCCGCTCCGGCAGGCTCAGGTCATCGAGCAGGCCCAGCAGGGTGTGCTCGATGTGCTTGGCCACCGAGCTGTAGGACGGCTCGGGGGAGTCCGGCAGGGCATAGAGCACGTCCTGCTCTGGCTGCTCGGGATCGATGGCCGCCAGGGCCTCGGCCATGGCCACCGGCAACGGCAGGCTGTCGAGCAACGCCGCTGCGGGAATAGGCAGCAGCTCATCGGGATTGCTGGCCTCGGGTATGCCGGCTTGAGCCTCGGCTGCCGGCTCAGGCACCACCTCGATTGGCGGTACCACGGGTGCTGCATCCGCTTCAGGTTCCTGGGCAAGGGCCTGGGGTTCCACTGCTTGTTGTGGTGCGGCCTCTTCCCGAACCAGGACCGGCGGCACGAAGGCCGCCACCGCAGGCTGGGCCGCAACCTCGGCGTCAGTATCGGCAACTGGCTCTGGCTTGGACTCGACACTCGCGACAGGCTCGAAGGCAGGCTCGGGCAGGATATCCGCCGGCGCCGGTGCCGCTGCCGCGACGGCAGGGACCTGGGTAGCGGCAACGGTTGCGGGTGCAGCAGAAGTGGGAGCTGGCGTTGGCTCATGCTCCGGCGCCATGTCATCCACAGTGCCTTGAAGCTGAGGCGGCTGCTCCGGTGCTGGAACGGGTAGCGGCGGCGCCACGACTTCGCTTGCGGGAGCGGTTTCCCCACTGGCATCTCGCGCCCCGAACAAACGTTGCAACAGGCTCGGGCGCCCCGGCTCCACCGGGTTTTCCAATTGGCTCAGGGCCTTGCCCTGCAGGGCGCTCAACTCGCCCAGCAACAATGGGATTTCCCGCGCCTGGCCGACCCGGCCATCCAGTTGCTTGGCGAAAGCCTTGAGCGGGCGACTGACTTCACGGGGCAGGGGCAGGGTCTGCAACTGGGCGACCAGGGCCGTCAGGGCGCTGCTCATCTGGTCGATGCGGGTTTCCCGGCGCTGTTCGGAATCCAGCACGGCTTTTTCCAGGCGCGGAATCAAGGCCGCAAGGCCGGCGTCCATGTCATCGGTGCGCACGACCTCGCGCATTTCCTTCATGCACTGGTCGACCGCGCGATCGGTGCCTTCAGCCGCCAGGGTGCTGCGCACCAGGCCACGGCGCAGCAAGTCGAGGCGGGCAGCCCAACGGCGCTCGAGCTTTTCCTGTTGCTCGATGCTCTTGAGGTATTTCTCTTTCCAGCGTTGGGCGTCGTCGCTCATTCATCGGTTCCGCGAGGGGCAGGACTCAACGCGGGCAATGCATCGGCCGTGAGCGAACCCGGCAGACGAATCTCTACCGCGACCGGCAGGTGATCGGAAATGGGTTGGGCCAGGACTTCGACACGCTCCAGCGCCAGGCCAGAGCTGAGCAGGATGTGGTCCAGGCAGCGTTGCGGACGCCAGCTAGGGAAAGTCGCCTGCAATTGCGGCGCCAGCAGGCCGAGGTCACGCAGGGGGGAATGCTCCAGCAGGTCGCTGGCGTGGGTATTCATGTCCCCCATCAGCACCTGGTGCTTGTAGCCACCGATCAACTCGCGGATATACGCCAGTTGCCGGGTCCTGGCCCGGGCGCCAAGCGCCAGGTGCATCATCACCACCACCAGCGCTTCCGGACCTTCGCCAAAACGCAGGAGGATCGCACCGCGACCCTTGGGGCCCGGCAGGGGGTGGTCTTCGATGGCCCAGGGACGCATGCGGCTGAGCACACCGTTGCTGTGCTGGGCCAGGCGTCCGAGGTTGCGATTGAGTTGTTGGTACCAGTAGGGAAAGGCACCCAACTGGGCCAGGTGCTCCACCTGGTTGACGTACCCCGAACGCAGGCTGCCGCCATCGACCTCCTGCAGGGCCACCAGGTCGAAATCCGCCAGCAGGCTGCCGATCTTCTGCAGGTTGTCCGCCCGGCCGTTGTGGGGCAGCAGGTGCTGCCAGCCGCGGGTGAGGTAATGCCGATAGCGTTCGGTACTGATGCCGACCTGGATGTTGAAACTGAGTAAGCGCAGGCGGCTGTCAGCCGGCAGGCCGGTCGACGCTAAATGGTGTTCGTTGACCTGCGGGTCATGCAGGCCAACGATACGTTCCGAGCCCCAGCGCGGCATGGCGGCGGCGCTTACTTGGCTGCGCGCTCTTTGGCGATCAGCTGGTCGGCCACGCTCAGCGCGCCTTCAGGACCACCGGAGGTGCCCAGGTCGAAGCGATACTTGCCGTTGACCACCATGGTCGGTACGCCGCTGATCTGGTAGGCCTGGGCCTTCTTCTTGGCGTCCTCGACCTTGCCCTTCACGGCGAAGGAGTTGTAGGTGCTGAGGAACTTGTCCTTGTCGACGCCTTCGCCAGCCAGGAAGTCGGCCATCTCTTCAGGAGTCGCGAGTTTCTTGCCGCCGTGGATGGCCTCGAAAACGGCCTTGTGCACGTCGTGCTCGACACCCATGGCTTCCAGGGTGATGAACAGCTGGCCGTGAACGTTCCAGATGCCACCGAACATGGCCGGGATCCGTACGAAGTTGACGTCGGCCGGGAGCTTCTCGACCCATGGGTTGATGGTGGGTTCGAAGGCGTAGCAGTGTGGGCAGCCGTACCAGAACAGCTCCACCACTTCGATCTTGCCAGGCACGGCAACCGGAACGGCGCTGCTCAACTCGACATATTGTTTACCGGCTTCAAGCGGCTCGGCGGCTTGAGCGGTCACGCCAAACAGGCTGGCGGTAACGAGAGCGGCGCTGAGGATCAGATTACGCATGCTTTACTCCTGGACGATTTAGGCGCCTCGCGCGACCTGATTTCAGACAGATCATGGCGGGCTTGAGTTCGCTAGTGTAGCGGCTGGCGCCATAAAAAAGGGCGGCCTGGGCCACCCTTTATGCTTGCACCGTCAGATTAATCGATCATTAACGTTGCCGTGGCCATGCACCTGCCGGCAATTGATCGCAGCGGCCTCAGTGCAGGCCCTGAATGTAGCTGGACACGGCTTCGATGTCCTTGTTGCTCAGCTTGCTGGCAATGCTGCGCATGACCATGGTGTCGCCATCGTTGGTACGGGCGCCTTCACGGAAATCAGTCAGCTGCTTGGCTACGTATTGAGCGTGCTGGCCGCCCAGGTGCGGGAAGCCGGCAGCTGCGTTACCCGCGCCATTGGGCGAGTGGCAACCAGTGCAGGCAGGCATGCCCTGGTCCAGCTTGCCGCCACGGAACAGCTCTTCGCCACGGGCCACGACCTTGGGATCGGCGGCGCCGACGCTGCCTTTCTGGCTGGCAAAGTAGGCGGCGATGTCGGCCAGGTCCTGATCGCTCAGGTTGGTCAGCAGGCCGGTCATTTCCAGTACCTGGCGCTTGCCGGACTTGATATCGTGCAGCTGCTTGTCCAGGTACTTTTCCCCCTGACCCGCCAGCTTGGGAAAGTTTGGCGCCATGCTGTTCCCATCAGGACCGTGGCATGCGCCACAGACTGCGGCTTTCGCCTGACCGGCAGCAGCGTCGCCTGCGGCATGGGCAACACCAGTGATGCCCAGGGTCAACAGCAGACTCACGAGTAATTTGTTCATCAGCTAATCCAACTACGGCTAAGGGTTAAGAGTTATGGACCGGGATCACTCGCTCATCCAATGGATGATGGCTCGGTAATCCTCGGCACTGCAGTCCATGCACAAACCACGCGGCGGCATCGCCTTGAAACCCTGGGTCACGTGTTGCACCAGCGTCTCCATACCTTGCGCCAGCCTCGGCGCCCAAGCTTCCTGGTCGCCCTTGCGGGGCGCCGTGGGTAGTTGGCCGGAATGACATGCCCCACAAACACGGTTGTACACAGCTTCCGGATCCTGTGTAGCCTGCACGCTGCAAAGCGGCATCAAGAGACCGGTAGCCAGCAGCCATTTCGTCATAAAACGACCTTTTCAGGGTTGAGAGCGTGCTGCGTTCTAATGCGCATACAAGGTTTATCGCTCTCGTGAGCTTCATCCTACGCTGGGACAAAGCGCACACAAAATCTGCGGCATTATATACTGGCGCTACTGAAACGGAAACGACACCGCTCGCCGCACCCACCCTCGGCATCGCCCCTATTCGGAAATCCCATGCAACTGAAGAACCCCATCCTCGGTCTGTGCCAACAGTCCACTTTCATGCTCAGCGCCGCCAAGGTCGATCAATGCCCTGATGACGCCGGCTTCGAAGTTGCCTTCGCCGGGCGCTCCAACGCCGGCAAGTCCAGCGCCCTGAACACCCTGACCCACGCCAGCCTGGCACGCACCTCGAAGACCCCGGGGCGCACGCAGTTGTTGAACTTCTTCAAGCTAGACGACGATCGCCGCTTGGTCGACCTGCCGGGCTACGGCTACGCCAAGGTGCCGATCCCGCTCAAGCAGCACTGGCAGCGCCACCTCGAGGCCTACCTGGGCAGCCGCGAGAGCCTCAAGGGGCTGATCCTGATGATGGATATCCGGCACCCCATGACCGACTTCGACACCCTGATGCTGGATTGGGCCGTAGCCAGCGGCATGCCGATGCATATCCTGCTGACCAAGGCCGACAAGCTGACCTACGGCGCGGCCAAGAACACCCTGCTCAAGGTCCAGTCGCAGATCCGCAAGGGCTGGGGCGACGCCATCACCATCCAGCTGTTCTCCGCGCCCAAGCGCATGGGCCTGGAAGAGGCCTACACCGTGCTGGCCAGGTGGCTGGAACTGGCCGACAAAGGCGCCGAGATCGAGGCCTGAGAGAGATAAGAATTCTGCGCGGTGATCAGGCAGGGCAAAAGCGGCGGGAAAGCGGAGTTTAGGGGCCTGAATGAGCATTTCCCGCCGCTTTTTAACGCAGCATGGTCGCCACGCAGGCAATTTTCAGGCAAAAAAAACCCCGGACTTCATATGGGGAGGGGGAAGTTCGGGGTTCAAGTTCTAGACCGCTAGGGCGGGGTCCAGATATCTGCCAACACTTAACACAACATAGGAGCATTGAAGGGCTTCACCAGCCATTCAGTAACTCTGAGTGGGCGTTGCTCGATTTAGTTCCGGCCGCGAACAAAAACTATTGGCGATAAGTGCTGAAATTTTTCGTGCTAATGGCGTTTCAGGCATTTTTGCCGCGACACTATGCCGCGGCAAAAATCGGTAAAAAGTCCCCTTAATGGGCCTCATCCCAGTTATTTCCCACCCCGACCTCTACCAATAGCGGTACATCCAGGGTCGCGGCGCCACTCATGTAACCGCGAATTTCCTCACGCACCTGGTCCACCAGGTCCTCGCGGACTTCCAGGACCAGTTCGTCGTGCACCTGGAGGATGACCCTGGCATCCAGGCCAGAGGCCTGCAGCCAATTGTCCACCGCCACCATGGCCTTCTTGATGATGTCCGCGGCGGTGCCTTGCATCGGCGCGTTGATCGCGGTGCGCTCGGCGCCCGCCCGCTCCTGGGGCTTGTTGGAATTGATCTCCGGCAGGTACAGGCGACGGCCGAAGATGGTCTCCACGTAGCCCTGGTCGGCCGCCTGGGCGCGAGTGCGGTCCATGTACTCGCGCACCCCCGGATAGCGGGCGAAGTAGGTGTCGATATAGGCCTTGGCTTGCTTGGTCTCGACGCCGATGTCCTTGCCCAGCTTTTGCGCGCCCATGCCGTAGATCAGGCCGAAGTTGATGGCCTTGGCACTGCGGCGCTGCTCGGAAGTAACTTCCCCGAGTTCGACCTTGAACACTTCCGCGGCCGTGGCGGTGTGTACGTCCTGGTTGTTGCGAAAAGCGTTGAGCAGGCCTTCGTCCTGGGACAGGTGGGCCATGATCCGCAGCTCGATCTGCGAGTAGTCCGCCGCCAGCAGCTTGTACCCGGCCGGAGCGATGAAGGCCTGGCGGATACGCCGGCCCTCGGCGGTGCGCACCGGGATGTTCTGCAGGTTCGGATCGCTGGACGACAGGCGCCCGGTGGAAGCCACCGCCTGGTGATAGGAGGTGTGGATCCGCCCGGTACGCGGGTTGATCTGCTCCGGCAGGCGGTCGGTGTAGGTGCTCTTGAGCTTGCTCATGGAGCGGTACTGCATCAGCACCCGGGGTAGCGGGTAATCGTCCTCGGCCAGCTTGGCCAGGACCTCTTCGGCGGTGGATGGCTGGCCCTTGGCGGTCTTCTTCAGCACCGGCAGGCCCAGCTTGTCATAGAGGATGCTGCCCAACTGCTTGGGCGAGCCCAGGTTGAACTCCTCGCCGGCAATCGCGAAGGCCTCACGCTCCAGGGCCACCATCTTGTCGCCCAGCTCGATGCTCTGCACGCCCAGCAGCTTGTCATCCACCAGCGCGCCCTGGCGTTCGATGCGCGCCAACACCGGCACCAGCGGCATCTCGATATCGGTCAGCACGCTGGCCAGGCTCGGAATGGCGCTGAGTTTCTCGAACAGGGCCTGATGCAGGCGCAGGGTCACGTCGGCGTCTTCGGCGGCGTAGGGGCCGGCCTGCTCCAGCGGGATCTGGTCGAACGTCAGCTGCTTGGCGCCCTTGCCGGCAATGTCCTGAAAACTCACCGTGGTGTGATCCAGGTACTTCTGCGCCAGGCTGTCCATATCATGGCGGGTGGCGGTGGAATTGAGCACATAGGACTCGAGCATGGTATCGAAGGCAACGCCGCGCATGCTGATGCCATTGGCCGGGTCGCCACCGATGGCGCAGTTGGCCAGGATGTTCATGTCGAACTTGGCGTGCTGGCCCACCTTGAGCAGCTTCGGGTCTTCCAGCAACGGCTTCAGGGCCAGCAGCACCGCGTCGCGATCCAGCTGCTGCGGTGCATCGAGGTAGCTATGGGCCAGGGGGACATAGGCCGCCTCGCCCGCCTGGACCGCGAAGGACAGGCCCACCAGTTGCGCCTGCTGTGCATCGATGCCGGTGGTCTCGGTGTCGAAGGCGATCAGCTTGGCGCCCTTGAGCTTGTGCAGCCAGGCATCGAAACGCGCCTGCTCGAGGATGGTTTCGTACTGCAATTCCAGCGGCGCCTGCTCGGCCGCGGGTTGCTCAGCAGCGACCGGAGCCGCAGCCAAATCGAGTTCGACACGCTTGGCATCACGCTGCAGCTCGTCGAGCCAGCTCTTGAACTCCATCAAGCTGTAGAGCTCTGCCAGCTTCTCGCGGTCCGGCTCGCGCAGGTGCAGGTCATCCAGCCCCACCTCCAGCGGTACGTCGACCTTGATGGTAGCCAGCTGGTAGGAAAGGAACGCCATTTCCTTGTGCTCTTCAAGCTTGGCCGGCAAGGTCTTGGCCCCGCGAATCGGCAGGGTAGGCACGATATCGAGTTGCTCGTAGAGCTCCTTGAGGCCGCCGTTGACCCCCACCAGCAAGCCCGAGGCGGTCTTCGGACCGATGCCCGGGACGCCCGGAATGTTGTCGGAGGAGTCGCCCATCAGCGCCAGGTAATCAATGATCTGCTCGGGAGCGACACCGAATTTCTCCTTCACGCCCTCCACGTCCATGCTGCTACCGGACATGGTGTTGACCAGGGTAATGTGCCCATCCACCAGCTGCGCCATGTCCTTGTCGCCGGTGGAGATGACCACCGGCCGGGACGCCGCCGCGCTGCTGCGGGCCAGGGTGCCGATCACATCGTCGGCCTCCACGCCCTCGACGCACAGCAGCGGGAAGCCCAGGGCGATCACGCTGGCGTGCAGGGGTTCGATCTGTACCCGCATGTCGTCCGGCATGCTCGGACGGTTGGCCTTGTACTCGGCGTACATTTCATCGCGGAAGGTTCCGCCCTTGGCGTCGAACACCACGGCGAAGGGGCTTTGCGGATACTGTTTGCGCAAGCTCTTGAGCATGTTCAGCACGCCCTTGACCGCGCCGGTCGGCATGCCTTTGGAGGTGGTCAGCGGCGGCAGCGCATGAAAGGCGCGGTACAGGTAGGACGAACCGTCCACCAGGATGAGGGGGGCTTGGCTCATGAGTAGGATCAACCTTTTGGGCGGGTCCGGCGCTAGAATAGCGGGACCGTTGACGACAAAGGGACAAGGTTATCATGCGCACACTAAATCGCTTGCTGCTGGCCGGCTTGATTGCAGTCTCCTCCATGGCAGCGATCGCCGCGGAAGACGCCCCTTCGGCCGACCCGGAAGTAACCATTCGCACGGAAGGCGACAAGACCATCCAGGAATACCGGCAAAATGGCTTCCTGTATGCGATCAAGGTGACGCCCAAAGGTGGCAAGCCCTACTTCCTGGTGCGCGCCGATGGCTCCGACGGCAACTTCATCCGTTCGGACCAGCCGGATATGCTGATCCCTTCGTGGAAAATCTTCGAGTGGTAAGCCACTCCCATTTCAACTCAATGGCGCCGTCTCGATAGCGGCGCCGGTACTGGCAGTTCTCAACCATGTCTGTGTTCACCCCCCTGGCTCGGCCCGAGCTGGAAACCTTTCTCGCCCCGTACGGGCTCGGCCGCCTGCTTGACTTCCAGGGGATTGCCGCTGGTAGCGAAAACACCAACTTCTTCATCAGCCTGGAACAGGGCGAGTTCGTCCTGACCCTGGTCGAGCGCGGTCCGGTCCAGGAAATGCCGTTCTTCATCGAACTGCTGGACGTATTGCACGAAGCCGACCTGCCGGTGCCCTACGCGCTGCGCACCACCGACGGCATCGCCCTGCGGGAACTGGCGGGCAAGCCGGCATTGCTGCAACCGCGCCTGGCCGGCAAGCACATCAAGCAGGCCAACGCCCAGCACTGCGTCCAGGTCGGCGAGCTGCTGGGCCACCTGCACGTGGCCACCAAGGACAACATGATCAAGCGCAAGACCGATCGTGGCCTGGACTGGATGCAGGAAGAGGGCGCCAAGCTGCTGCCGCGCCTGGACAGCACCGCCCAGGACCTGCTGCAACGGGCACTGCACGAGATCGTCGAACAGAGGGCCAGGATCCTCGCCCTGCCGCGGGCCAACATCCACGCCGACCTGTTCCGCGACAACGCCATGTTCGAAGGCACCCACCTGACCGGCCTGATCGACTTCTACAACGCCTGCTCGGGACCGATGCTGTATGACGTGGCCATCGCCCTGAACGACTGGTGCTCCGATGCCCAAGGGGTGCTCGACGGCCAGCGTGCCCGGGCCCTGCTGGGTGCCTATGCGGCCCTGCGGCCATTCACCGCCGCCGAGGCCGAGCTGTGGCCAACCATCCTGCGGGTGGCCTGCGTGCGCTTCTGGCTGTCGCGCCTGATCGCCGCCGAGACCTTCGCCGGCCAGGACGTACTGATCCACGATCCGATGGAGTTCCAGCGCTACCTGGCCCAGCGCCAGCAGGTCAGCGTGGCCCTGCCGTTCGCCCTCTGAAACGCTCCGCGGGCCAGCCGCCCCTGCCATGAACGAGCAGGAGCGGCTGGCCCGCGAAGGATGAAGCCTGTGCTGGAAACCCGCTTATAGCTGCTCCAGGCAACCGGCCAGGTCGTTGCCGAGTTTCTCCAGCACCTGTTCATAGCCTGTGGCGGAGGCCGGGGTATAGCCACCCAGGGCATCCAGCTCGGCCAGCTTCACCGGCAGCCCGGCCACCAGGGTTTCCGCCAGGCGCGGACGCAGGGGCGGCTCGCTGAACACGCAAGTCTTGCCCACCTGCTGCAGGCGTGCGCGCATGGCCGCGACGTGCTGGGCCCCCGGTTGCACCTCGGCAGCGACGCTGAACACCCCGGTGTGCTTGAGGCCATAGGCGTCCTCGAAATAGTCGAAGGCTTCATGGAAGACGAAATACGGCTTGCCGGCGATGCCAGCCAAGCGCGCCTTCAAGCGGGTATCCAGGGCGTCTAGGCGCTCGCTGAAGGCTTTCAGGTTGTCCTGGTAGCGCGCGGCGTTGGCCGGGTCGGCGGCGCTCAGGTCGGCCGCCATGCGAGTGGCGATCACCCGGGCGTTGACCGGCGACAGCCAGAGGTGGGCGTCCAGGGTGCCAGGGCGATGATCGTGGTCATGCTCGTCGGCCTCCTCGGCGTGGGAGTGGCTGTCTTCGGTAAAATGCCGCAGCTTCATGCCTGGTAGGTCCTGTACCGCCACCGAGGGCAGGCTACGGCCCTTCAAGACACGCGGCAGGAAGCCTTCCATGTCCGGGCCGATCCAGTACAAGAGATCCACGCTCTGCACCTTGCGCACATCGGACGGGCGCAACGCATAGTTGTGCGGCGAGGCCCCCGGCGGCAGCAACACCTCGGGAATCGCCACGCCCTCCTGCACGGCCGCGGCGATCAATTGCAGCGGCTTGATGCTGGTCAACACCCGGACCTCGGCCTGGGCCGAACCGATCGCGAACAAGCTGAAGGTAAAAGCGACAAAAAGACGAAAAAGTCGGGGCACGATGAACACTCGAAGAGGCGATAACGGGTAACATAATAACGTCTCTCACCACCCTCGTCGCCGCTCATGCCTAAAACACCCCTCGCCAGCCGACCACACGACCACTCTCACTGCGTGCACAACGCACTGTCTGAGGCCGATGCCCTGTGCACGCGGCAGGGACTGCGCCTGACCGCCCTACGCCGGCGGGTGCTGGAGCTGGTCTGGCAAAGCCACAAGCCCCTGGGCGCCTATGACATCCTGGCGGTACTCAGCGAGCAAGATGGCCGCCGCGCCGCGCCGCCGACCGTCTATCGGGCGTTGGACTTCCTCCTGGAAAACGGCCTGGTGCACCGCATCGCCTCGCTCAACGCCTTCGTCGGCTGCAACCACCCGGAACACGCCCACCAGGGCCAGTTCCTGATCTGCCGCGAATGCCACGCGGCCATCGAGCTCGAGCAGAAATCCATCAGCGACGCGATCATCGGCAGCGCCCGCGAGGTCGGCTTCGTGGTCGAAGGCCAGACCGTGGAAGTGGTCGGACTCTGCTCGGGCTGCCAGGGGGCTTGATGAGCACTGCATTGATCCGCCTCGAGCAGGTCGGGGTGACCTTTGCCGGGCAGCCGGTGCTGGACAACATCCAGCTCAGCGTCGAACCCGGGCAGATCGTCACCCTGATCGGCCCCAATGGCGCCGGCAAGACTACCCTGGTGCGTGCCGTGCTCGGCCTGCTCAAGCCCGATACCGGCAGCGTCTGGCGCAAGCCCCGGCTGCGGGTGGGCTACATGCCGCAAAAGCTCCATGTCGACCCGACCCTGCCGCTGTCGGTGCTGCGCTTCCTGCGCCTGGTACCCGGGGTAGACCGCGCCCGGGCCCTGGCGGCACTCAAGGAAGTGGGCGCCGAGCAGGTGATCGACAGCCCGGTGCAAAGCATTTCCGGCGGCGAGATGCAGCGCGTGCTGCTGGCCCGGGCGCTGCTGCGCGAGCCTGAGCTGCTGGTCCTCGACGAGCCGGTTCAGGGTGTCGATGTGGCCGGCCAGGCCGAGCTCTACAGCCTGATCACCCGCCTGCGCGACCGCCATGGCTGCGGCGTGCTGATGGTCTCCCACGACCTGCACCTGGTGATGAGCACCACCGACCAGGTGGTCTGCCTCAACCGCCATGTCTGCTGCTCCGGGCACCCGGAGCAGGTCAGTGGCGATCCGGCCTTCGTCGAGCTGTTCGGCAAGAACGCACCGAGCCTGGCGATCTACCACCATCATCATGACCACGCCCACGACCTGCACGGCTCGGTGGTGGTCCAGCCCCATGTCCACGGAGAAAACTGCAAGCATGGCTGATTTCCTGCTGTACGCCCTGCTCGCAGGTTTGTCCCTGGCACTGGTCGCCGGCCCCCTGGGCTCCTTCGTGGTCTGGCGGCGCATGGCCTATTTCGGCGACACCCTGTCCCATGCCGCGCTACTGGGCGTCGCCCTGGGGTTCCTGCTGGATGTCAGCCCGGCGGTGGCGGTCACCGTCGGCTGCCTGTTGCTGGCGGTGCTGCTGGTCACCCTGCAACAGCGCCAGCCCCTGGCATCCGACACGCTGCTGGGGATTCTTGCACCCAGCACCCTGTCCCTGGGCCTGGTGGTACTAAGCTTCATGCATGAGGTGCGCATCGACCTGATGGCCTACCTGTTCGGCGACCTGTTGGCGATCAGCCCCGGCGACCTGGCCTGGATCCTCGGCGGCAGCGCCGCTGTACTGTTGCTGCTGGTGGCGCTGTGGCGGCCATTGCTGGCCATCACCGTGCACGAGGAACTGGCCAAGGTCGAAGGGCTGCCCGTGGCCTCGCTGCGCATGACCTTGATGCTGCTGATCGCGGTGGTGATCGCCGTGGCGATGAAGATCGTCGGGGTGCTGCTGATCACCTCCCTGCTGATCATCCCGGCCGCTGCGGCACAGCGTCACGCCCGCTCGCCGGAGCAGATGGCCCTTGGCGCCAGCCTGCTGGGCATGCTGGCCGTGGGCGGCGGGCTGGCGTTGTCCTGGTTCAAGGACACCCCGGCCGGGCCGTCGATCGTGGTCACGGCGGCCGCACTGTTTCTGCTGAGTTTTGTTCTGCCCCGTCGAGGGGTGTAGACTTGCTCGCTTTTTGCGCAATTAGAGAGTCGCAGGAATGAAGCCGTTCGCCTCCCGTTATCTGCTCCTTGTCGCATTTTCCCTGCTGCTGGGAGCCTGCCAAAGCACGCCACCGGCGGCCACCGAGGTCCCCGATGCGCGGGCCACGGCCATCGCACAGCTGCAACAAAGCATCGCCAGCAACGAACTGGCGACCGCCGAGGACCAGCTCGCCGCGATGCAGGGGCAAACGCCGGACGATCCGCAATTGGTGCAGTACCAGCGCCAGTTGGCCGAGGCCTATCTGCAACGCAGCCAGATCGTCCTGCAAAAAGGCGATGTGAATGCCGCGGCCACCGCCTTGAGCCGTGCCCGGGCGCTGATGCCCAAGGCGCCGGCGCTGACCGGCGGGGTCAACAGCGCCATCGCCCACGCCCGCAAGGCCGAGCTGGACAAGGCCGAGGCCGCGCTGAAGGCTGCTGAAGCACGCCCTGCCGCCAAGTTGATCGACCCCTCGGCGCCCAGCACCACCATCGCCCTGAACGTCACCGACATTCGCAAGCTGCGCCGGCAGCTCGATGCCTTGGCCGCGGATGTGGTGAATTACCAGTGCGATGTGACCATCCAGGTACCGCGCCGCGAAGACTACCCCTGGCTCTCGACCCTGCTGGGCAAGCGGGTGAAGAAGCTCGACCCCGACTTCCAGCAGAAGATCAGCCGGCAGATCGTGCGCCATGTGCCGGCGCAAATGGTCCTGACCCCACGCCAGGCGCAATGACCGTTTCCGGCAGCCCGCAGGCTGCCGGCAACCACCTCAGGCCGGGATCGCCCTGGCCCGGGGTTCGCGACTCCACACCCGATGCTGGGCGATAGCGGCGAAGAACGCTTTCAGGGCCTTGGCATCGCCACCGACGATCAGGCCCTCGTCCACCTCCAGCCCAAGTACCTGCAACAACTCCCGGGCTTCGCCATGCAAGGCGATGGCCTTCAGGTGCCGATAGGCCTCGAGCAGGTAGTGCAGGGCCACTCCATCGCCCGCCAGGGCCTTGATCGACTGGGCGCCACCCGGCACGAACACGGCGTCAAACGCCACCGACGGCAAACCCTCCATCGAGGCATCCACTGCCAATACCTTGCCTTGGGCGCTCGTCACCGCCGCCGAGGTCGGTCCCAGCAGCTTGGCATGGGCCCCTTCGGCCTTGAGCGCCTTTTGCAGCGCAGCGACCGCCGTGCCGTCGACACCATTGGCCACCAGCACTGCGACCTTGCGAGTCTTGATGTCTCCGGATAACAAATTGGCCTGGCTCAGGGCCGGCGAGCGCGACAGCGACATCTTGCGCTCGGCCACCGTGCCCTTGGTCGGGGCCGGCAATCCGAGGTTCTCGGCCACCCGCCTGGCCAGCTGCAAATCGATATTGGCCAGGATCTGCTGCACCTGCCGCTCGCGAATCTGCGGCCGGTCGACCTTGCCCAGCTCGAAGCTGTAGGCGGCGATGATGTGCTCCTGCTCATGCTTGCTCATGCTGTTGTAGAACAGCCGCGCCTGGGAAAAGTGATCGCTGAAAGACTCGCTGCGCTGGCGGATCTTGTGCGCATCGATGCGCTCGTTGTAGCTCTCGAAACCGCCGTTTTCCGGTGCCGGAGGGGTCTCCCTGGGCCAGCCGCCATCGATCGAGTTGGGCTCGTAGGAAGCCCGCCCCTTGTCGATGGTGGAGCGATGCATGGCGTCGCGCTGGCTGTTGTGGAACGGCGCTACCGGCCGGTTGATCGGCAGCTCGTGGAAGTTGGGCCCGCCCAGGCGGCTGATCTGGGTATCGGTGTAGGAAAACAGCCGGCCCTGCAGCAATGGGTCATTGGAAAAGTCGATGCCGGGCACGATATGCCCAGGACAGAACGCCACCTGCTCGGTCTCGGCGAAGAAGTTGTCCGGGTTGCGATTGAGCACCATCTTGCCCAGCGGCGTGATGGGCACCAGCTCTTCGGGAATCAGCTTGGTCGGATCGAGGATGTCGAACTCGAACTTGTGCTCGTCTTCCTCGGCGATGACCTGCACGCCCAGCTCCCATTCCGGGTAGTCGCCGATCTCGATGGCCTCCCAGAGATCACGGCGGTGGAAATCGGTGTCCTTGCCCGCCAGCTTCTGCGCCTCGTCCCAGAGCAGCGAGCAAGTGCCCACCGATGGATGCCAGTGGAACTTGACGAAGTGCGAGCGCCCCTCGGCGTTGATCAAGCGGAAACTGTGCACACCAAAACCCTGCATGCTGCGCAGGCTCTTGGGAATCGCCCGGTCGGACATGGCCCAGATGACCATGTGCGCCGACTCCGGCACCAGCGAGACGAAGTCCCAGAAGGTATCGTGGGCCGAACCGCCGGTGGGCATCTCGTTGTGCGGCTCGGGCTTCACCGCATGCACGAAGTCGGGGAACTTGATCGCGTCCTGGATGAAGAACACCGGCATGTTGTTGCCCACCAGGTCGAAGTTGCCCTCGTCGGTGAAGAACTTCACCGCAAAGCCGCGCACGTCACGCACGGTATCGCCGGAGCCTCTCGGCCCCTGGACCGTGGAAAAGCGCACGAACACGGGTGTTTTTTTCCCCGGATCACGCAGGAAACCGGCCTTGGTCAGCGCCGAATGGTCGGCATAACTCTGGAAATAACCATGGGCGCCAGTGCCTCGGGCATGGACGATGCGCTCGGGAATCCGCTCGTGGTCGAAGTGGGTGATCTTCTCCCGCATGATGAAGTCTTCGAGCAGCGAAGGGCCGCGGGCACCGGCTTTCAGGGTGTTCTGGTTATCGGCGATCTTCACTCCCTGGTTGGTGCGCAGGGCCTGCCCGGTGGCGTCGCTGCGAAACCGCTCCAGGCTCTCGAGCTTGGCGTTGCTGTTGCCCCGGTCCAGGGTGTCGGTCCCCGCTGCCTGGCTGTTCGGGCTGGTGGTTTTCTTGGTACTCATCAGACACATACTCCTCGTTGGCGAAACCCTGGCGTGCCAGGGCTTCGCGGGCGGATGCGCCGAGGCACGGCACCTGGGCGCTTTCGAGTGGCTTAGGTAGTGACCGGGGAGTCGCCACGAGCGTTCCTTTTTTATGACCTTTGATCGCGTTATTGCCAAATGGCAGGATGATTACGAAATAAATGCTAAGAACCTCTATACGGACAGGCTAAAATGCGCGCCCGGCTAACCGCTGACCCCTTTCTAACGCGCCTCACAAGGTTCGCTACGTGATCGAGTTTCAAAACGTCCATAAAACCTACCGGGTCGCCGGTAGGGATATTCCCGCGCTGCACCCGACCAGTCTTCGGGTCGAGGCTGGCCAGGTCTTTGGCCTGATCGGCCATTCCGGCGCGGGCAAGAGCACCCTGCTGCGCCTGATCAACCGCCTGGAAAACCCCAGCGGCGGCAGGATCATCGTCGACAACGAGGAAATCACCGCGCTGGACGCCGGCGGCCTGCGCCGCTTCCGCCAGCAGGTCGGGATGATCTTCCAGCACTTCAACCTGCTGGCCTCCAAGACCGTGGCCGATAACGTGGCCCTGCCGCTGCAGCTCTCCGGCGAGCTGTCGCGGACCGAGATCGACCAGCGCGTCACCGAACTGCTGGCCCGCGTGGGCCTGGCCGACCATGCACGCAAGTACCCGGCGCAGTTGTCCGGCGGCCAGAAGCAGCGCGTCGGCATCGCCCGCGCCCTGGCCACCAAGCCCAAGATCCTGCTGTGCGACGAGGCCACCAGCGCCCTGGACCCACAGACCACGGCCTCGGTCCTGCAACTGCTGGCCGAGATCAACCGCGAGCTGAAGCTGACCATCGTCCTGATCACCCACGAGATGGACGTGATCCGTCGCGTCTGCGACCAGGTGGCGGTGATGGACGCCGGCACGATCGTCGAGCAAGGCGATGTGGCCCAGGTGTTCCTGCATCCCAAGCACCCGACCACCAAGCGCTTCGTCCAGGAAGACGAGCAGGTCGACGAGAACGAACAGCGCGATGACTTCGCCCATGTACCGGGACGCATCGTGCGCCTGACCTTCCAGGGCGAGTCCACCTATGCACCGCTGCTGGGCACCGTGGCCCGGGAGACGGGGGTCGACTACAGCATCCTTGCCGGACGCATCGACCGCATCAAGAACACCCCTTACGGGCAACTGACCCTGGCCATCACCGGCGGCGACATGGAAGCGGCCTTCGCCCGCTTCACCGCGGCGGATGTCCACATGGAGGTGCTGCGCTGATGCAAGGCCTACTGAGTTACTTCGACAACATCGACTGGGTCGACATCGGCATCGCCACCAGCGACACCATGATCATGCTCAGCACATCCCTGTTTTTCACCGTACTGGTGGGCTTGCCGCTGGGAGTCCTGCTGTTCCTGTGCAGCCCCAAGCAGCTGCTGGAGCAGAAAGGCGTGTATTCGGTGCTGGGCTTCGTGGTCAACGCCATACGCTCATTGCCATTCATCATCCTGCTGATCGTGATGATCCCCACCACCATCCTGATCACCGGCACCTCCCTGGGAGTGGCTGGCGCGATCCCGCCGCTGGTGGTGGGAGCCTCGACCTTCTTCGCCCGCCTGGTGGAAACCGCACTGCGCGAAGTGGACCGGGGCATCATCGAGGCGACCCAGGCCATGGGCGCCACGACCCGGCAGATCATCATGAACGCCCTGCTGCCAGAAGCCCGTCCGGGCATCATCGCGGCCATCACCGTCACCGCCATCGCCCTGGTCGGCTATACCGCCATGGCCGGCGTGGTGGGTGCGGGGGGCCTGGGCGACCTGGCCATTCGTTATGGCTACCAGCGTTTCCAGGATGATGTGATGTCGGTCACCGTGGTGCTGCTGATCGTGCTGGTTCAGGTTCTGCAGATCATCGGCGATAAGCTGGTAGTGCACTTTTCCCGTAAATAAACGCAATCGCCGGCTGGCCGGCAGGCGCCCGGGGTCGGGCGACTTACAAGGAGCTTGTTCGATGAAAAAACTACTCGTCGCTTTCGCAGCCGTGGCCGCGTTCTCCGCGCATGCCGCCCAAACCCTGACCGTGGCTGCCACGCCAGTGCCCCACGCCGAGATCCTGGAGTTCGTCAAACCGGCCCTGGCCAAGGAAGGCGTGGACCTGAAGGTCAAGGTCTTCACCGACTACGTACAGCCCAACGTGCAGGTAGCCGAAAAGCGCCTGGATGCCAACTTCTTCCAGCACCAGCCGTACCTGGATGAGTTCAACAAGGCCAAGGGCACCCAGCTGGTGAGCGTCGCCGGCGTGCACGTCGAACCCCTGGGCGCCTACTCGAGCAAATACAAGCAACTGTCGGAGCTGCCCAACGGCGCCACCGTGGTCGTGCCCAACGACGCCACCAACGGCGGCCGCGCCCTGTTGCTGCTGGACAAGGCCGGCGTGATCAAGCTCAAGGACGCCAACAACATCCTGGCCACCGTCAAGGACATCAGCGAGAACACCAAGGGCCTGAAATTCCGCGAGCTGGAAGCCGCCACCATCCCGCGCGTGCTGACCCAGGTCGACCTGGCCCTGATCAACACCAACTACGCCCTGGAAGCCAAGCTGGATCCGGCCAAGGACGCCCTGGTGATCGAAGGCAAGGACTCGCCTTACGTGAACATCCTGGTGGCCCGTGCTGACGACAAGGACTCGGACGCCATGAAGAAGCTGGTTGCCGCCCTGCACAGCCCAGAGGTGAAGAAGTTCATCGAAGAGAAGTACAAGGGCGCGATCGTGCCGGCGTTCTGATCGACTCGCAGAAACAGCAACGGGGCGCCTTGGGGCGCCCCGTTGCGTTTCAGGCATTGCACCGGCGGCGTGCAGCCGCATCCTGAAGTCCCGGCACGCTTCGTGTAGCCGCTGCCGAAGGCTGCGCACGGCCTCGCAGAGGACGCGACCTGGGGATCCTGAAGGCGCTGCACGCCTTGGCGCAGCCTGCGGCAGCGGCTACAGGGCAAGCATTACTTGCGTTGCACCATCGCCGGTAGTTGGGCCACCAGCTTCTGGTTGTTCAATGGCGCGCGGATGAAGCCACGCTGGTTGCCGTCCGGGCCGATCACCGCCAGGTTGCCGCTGTGGTCCACGGTGTAGTTGGGCTTGCTGGTGTCGGCGGGGATGAAGGGAATGCTCACGGCATTGGCGAGCTTCTGCAGGTCCTCCACCGAAGAGGCGGTCAGGCCCTTGAAGTCCTTGTCGAAGTAACCCAGGTACTGCTTGAGCTGCTGTGGGGTATCGCGGTTGGGGTCGACGCTGACCAGAACCACCTGCATCTGGTCCACCACCTCCTTGGGCAGTTCGCTCTTGATCTGGCGCAGCTGGGCCAGGGTGGTGGGGCAGATGTCCGGGCAGAAGGTGTAGCCGAAGAACAGCAGCGACCACTTGCCCTTGAGCTCGTCCACCACTACTGGCTGGCCATCCTGGTCGAGCATCTTCACCGCAGGCAGGGTGCGGCTCTGGGGCAGCATGATGATACCGGCGTCGATCAGCGCGGTAGGGTCGCCCTGGCCTTTGCCGGACAGGACTTTGTTGACGGTCAGGCCCAGGATCAGGGCTACCACGGCAACGAGGATGAAGACGGTTTTCTGGGTTCTGGTCATAGGTTCAACAGTAGGTAGTGGTCTACGAGCAAGGCGATGAACAGCAGGAACAAGTAGTAGATAGAGTACTTGAAGGTATCGATCGCCGCGTGTGGTCGAGTGCCACGGTACAGCACCCACGCCCATTGCAGGAAGCGTCCGCCCAGGATCAGGGCACAGGCCAGGTACAGCACGCCGCTCATGTGGATCACGAAGGGCAGCAGGCTCACCGCCAGCAGGGCGAAGGTGTAGAGCAGGATATGCACCTTGGTGTACTGCTCGCCGTGGGTCACCGGCAGCATCGGGATATCGGCCTTGGCGTATTCCTCCTTGCGATGGATGGCCAGGGCCCAGAAATGCGGTGGGGTCCAGGCGAAGATGATCAGCACCAGCAACAGCGGCTCGGCGCTCAGGTGGCCAGTGGCGGCGACCCAGCCCAACAGCGGCGGGGCGGCGCCCGCCAAACCGCCGATGACGATGTTCTGCGGCGTCGCGCGCTTGAGAAAGCCGGTGTAGACCACTGCATAACCCAGCAGCGAAGCCAGGGTCAGCCAGGCCGTGAGCGGGTTGGTGAAGGCCAGCAGCAACGCCTGCCCGGCCAGGGCCAAAAGCAGGGCGAAGGCCAGGGCGGCCCGGGGCGAGACCCGGCCCTCGGCCAGGGGACGCTTGTGGGTGCGGGCCATCTGCGCATCGATGCGCCGATCCACCACATGGTTGACTGCCGCCGCGCCTCCCGCGCACAGGCCGATGCCCAGGTTGCCGAACACCAGCACGGTCCAGGGCACCCCGGCCCGGGTGGCGAGGAACATGCCCACCAGGGAGGTGATCAGCATCAGCACCACCACCTTGGGCTTGGTCAGTTCCAGGTAATCGCGCCATAGCGCCTGGGGGTGCTGGCGGGTGCCGATCAGAGTCGCCATGGCATCTCTCCTTTGATAGTGACAAGACCAGACACCGGCTTGCGTGGGCTGAGCCGCCAGCCCAGGAGCCGGCGCTCGCGGACCTGCACCAGGCTGGTCCGGGCGTGATAGTTGACCAGTACCAGGGTCAGCAACAAGGCAGCGCCGCCGGCGTTGTGAGCCACGGCCACCGGCAGCGGCAAGTGCAGCAGGACGTTGCTCACGCCCAGGCCGACCTGGGTCGCCAGCGCCACCAGTACCAAGGCGGCCAGGCGGCTCATGCCCACCTGGCGCAACTGCCAGGCCAGCCCAAGCAGGACCAGGCTCACCAGTACCGCGCCCAGGCGGTGGGTCATGTGGATCGCGGTACGGGCGTCGCTATCCAACTGCCCGCCCAGGTAATTGGGGCCAATGTGCTGGGTCAGGTGGAAGCCATTGGCGAAATCCATCTGCGGCCACCATTGCCCATGGCAAGTGGGCAGGTCGATACAAGCCACCGCCGCATAGTTGGAGCTGACCCAGCCGCCCAGGGCGATCTGTCCGATCACCAGCACCAGGGCGGCCGTGGCCCAGTGCTGCAGGCGCCGCGGCACGATCAGCGCCGGCAGCACCCCGGACAAGCGCAGGGTCAGCAGGAACAGCAGGCTCAGGGTGGCGAAGCCGCCGAGCAAATGCGCGGTCACCACCTGGGGCCAGAGCTTGAGGGTCACGGTCCACATGCCGAAGGCGGCCTGGGCGAACACCACCGCCAGAAGGAACAGCGGCAGCTTCAGCGGCTGCCCGGGATAACGCCGATGGGTCCAGGAGCGCGCGGCCAGGAGCACGATCAACAGCCCCAGGGTGCCGGCGAAATAACGGTGGATCATCTCGTTCCAGCCCTTGTGCGCCTCCACCGGCGCCTCGGGAAAGTGCAGCTCGGCATGGGCCAGCTGGGCCTCGCTCTTCGGCACGCTGATGAAGCCGTAGCAACCGGGCCAGTCGGGACAACCGAGGCCGGCATGGGTCAGCCGGGTATAGGCCCCCAGCAGCACCACGATCAACGCCAGCAGGGTGGCGAACAAGGCAAGGCGAAATCCAGGTTTGGCCATGTCGCTGCCCTCATCCGATGTTCGACAGTTTCAGCAGGTGGCGCAGGTCGTCGAGCAGGTCCTTGCCCTTGACCCCGGCGTCATAGCGCAGCACCAGGTTGCTGTGGGGATCGACGATCCACAGCTGCGGCGCCTGGGAGTCCCTGGCGCCCTTGGCGAAGGTCGCCAGGTCCAGCGGATAGCGCTGCAGTTGCGGGTACTCGCGCTGCAACCTGGCCTCGAACCCGGCGTCCAGTGGCTGGGCACTGGCCAGGGCATGGCTGGCTCGCGAGGCATCGCGGCCCAGGGCCACCTGGAGCTGGCGCGCCAGGTACACCAGTTGCTGGCAATCCTCGAGGCAGCCCCGGGGCGCGGTGACCAGGATCTGCCACCGGTTGTCCTCGGCGAAAACCCCGATCTGCGCGCGAGTCTGGCCATTGCCGATCAGCTCGCCGTGGTAGCTGCGGCTGTCCGGCACCCAGAACTGCAGCTTGTACATGCAGGTGGCGAGGATCATCGGGCCGATCACCATCAGCACGATCAGCACCAGTTGCCAGCGACCACGCCGCCGGCTGGGCATCCGGGTTTCAGAGATGTTGGGTGGATTCATGGCCGTTCCCATGGCGTTTCTCCCTTGCGTTGTGCCAGCCGAAGTAGCCGTAGAGGAGCAGCAGCGCCACGGCCATGGCGAACCATTGCGCCGCGTAGGCCTGGTGCTTTTCCGGGCCCATGGCGACCACGGGCCACTGTGTGAGATAGGCGCCGGGGCCGGATTCCTGGCGTACCTCATGGGCAAAACCTGTGCGGCCCAGCTCAGCCCACAGCTTGTCCGGCGCCACCGCCGTCACCAGTCGCGGCCAGCGGGCCCCGTCCGGATCGGCATGCAACTGGAACGCCGCCCCCGGTGCGACATAGACCCAGGCCTCGAGGTCCAGGCTCTGCGAAGGGGTGTCGAAACGCGGTGGCGTGCGCCGGTCGGGCCAAGGCAGCCAACCACGGTTGACCAGCAACCAGCGGCCGCTGGCCTGGTCCAGGAAGGGTTGCAGCAGCTCGACCCCGACCTTGCCCTCGTGCATGCGGTTATCCAGCAGCAGGCTGTGCTCGCCATCAAAATGCCCGTGCAAGCGCACGCGCGCGAAGGCCGGGTCCGGCGCCTCCAGCAGCTCGAACAACGGCACCGGCGCCGCCGTCCGGCGTTCGGCATAGCTGTCCAGCAACTGGCGCTTCTGCTCGCCACGCCCCAGTTGCCAGAACCCCAGCCAGACCAGCACCGGCAGCAACGCAAGCACCACCAGCGTCGGCACCAGGCCCGGGCGAAAGCCCTTCATGGCCGCGCCGCAAGCTTGAGAAATCCACTCGCTATACTGACTTGCATCGCGCTTCCCCCCGGAGTCCACCATGCTCAAAGCAGCCATCGTCCTGATGCTGATTGCCACGGTTATCAGCCTGTTCAGCGGCCTGTTCTTTCTGGTCAAGGACGACAGTCAATCCAAGCGCCTGCTGACCTCGCTGAGTATTCGGGTGTGCCTGGCCGTGATCACCGTCGGCTTGATCGCCTGGGGTTTCTTCAGCGGCCAGCTGGTGTCCCATTCCCCCTGGTAAGGCTGTTCAGAGCACGTAGACGAAAACGAACAGGCCGATCCACACCACGTCGACGAAGTGCCAGTACCAGCTGGCGGCCTCGAAGCCGAACTGGTGCTCGGCATCGAAATGCCCACGCATCACCCGCATCAGCATCACGAACAGGATCAGCGTGCCGATGGTCACGTGGGCGCCGTGAAAGCCGGTGAGCATGAAGAAGGTCGCGCCGTAGATCCCCGAGCCCAGGGTCAGGCCCAGCTCGTGGTAGGCATGGATGTACTCCTGGGCCTGGAAGCCCAGGAAGGCGCAGCCCAGCACCACGGTCAGCGCCAGCCACAACTTCAGCGCCCCGCGATGGCCCTTCTTCAGGGCGTGGTGGGCAATGGTCACGGTGACGCTGGAACTCACCAGCAGCACGGTGTTGAGCAGTGGCAGGCCCCAGGGACTGATGGTCCCCTTGGGCGATGGGAACAGCTTCGGATCGGGGTTCTCGAGCAGCGGCCAGACGAACTGGAAATTCGGCCACAAGGTGTGGGCGATGCCCTTGTGCCCCTCGCCGCCAAGCCAGGGCCCGGACAGGTGCCGCACATAGAACAGGGCGCCGAAGAAGGCCAGGAAGAACATCACCTCGGAAAAGATGAACCAGCTCATGCCCCAGCGAAACGAGCGATCGAGCTGGGCACTGTACAGGCCTGCGCGGCTCTCCTTGATCACCGCGCCGAACCAGCCGAACAGCATGTAGGCCAGTAGCAGGCCGCCGACGAAGAAGATCAGCGGGCCGTGGGATTCCGGGCGCGCCGCCTTGAGGTCGTTGAACCAGGTCGCAAGGCCGGCCACGGTGATGAACATGCCCAGCGTGGCGACGATCGGCCACTTGCTCTGGGCGGGAACGTAATAGTGCTCATGAGTCGCCATTGATTGTTCTCCTTATCGGGCACGCCAGGGCGCCTAGCCGCCAGTCTTGGCGGCGACCGCCACCGGGGGATGACGCGCGGTGATATCGAACAGCGTGTAAGCCAGCGTCAGGTGCTTCACATCCTTGGGCATGTCGCGATCGACGATGAAACGCACCGGCATCTCGATCTGCTCACCGGGCTGCAGTACCTGCTGGGTAAAGCAGAAGCACTCGGTCTTGTGGAAATACACCGCCGCGCTGCTGGGCGAGATGCTCGGGATCGCCTGGGCGCTCATCGGGTGGTCGCTGGGGTTGCGGGCGATGAAGATCATCTCGTTCACCGCTCCCGGGTGGACCACGATGTCATCGGACTTGGGGTAGAAATCCCAGACCATGTCGATGGCGTTGGTGGACAGGAACTGCACCCGCACCTGGCGCGAGGCATCGACCTGCTGCTGCGCATCCTGGTACTGCCCGCCGGTCTTGCCATTGATCCCCAGGGCCTTGCACATCACGTCGTAGATCGGCACCAGGGCGAAACCGAAGACGAACATCGCCACCACCACCAGCAACAGGCGCGTGACCAGCTTCTTCAACGAGATCTCAGCCATCCCGATACCCTCCTGCAACAAGTCGGGCGGCGCGCGGCGCCGCCCTGGGGAACAGGCCCGCGCCCGCGCGGGTCATTTCACTTCCGGCGGTGTGACGAAGGTGTGGTAGGGCGCTGGCGACGGAATGCTCCACTCCAGCCCCTCGGCGCCTTCCCAGGGCTTGGCCGGGGCCGGCGCGCCGCCGCGAATGCACTTGATGACGATGAACAGGAAGAAGATCTGCGTCGCGCCGAAGGTGAAGGCACCGATGGACGACACCATGTTGAAATCGGCGAACTGCAGGTTGTAGTCCGGGATCCGGCGCGGCATGCCGGCCAGGCCGACGAAGTGCATGGGGAAGAACGCCATGTTCATGCCGATGAAGGACAGCCAGAAATGCAACTTGCCCAGGGTCTCGTCGTACATGTGCCCGGTCCACTTGGGCAGCCAGTAGTAGGCCGAGGCGAAGATGCCGAAGATCGCCCCGGGCACCAGTACGTAGTGGAAGTGCGCCACCACGAAGTAGGTGTCCTGGTACTGGAAGTCCGCCGGGGCGATGGCCAGCATCAACCCGGAGAAACCGCCGATGGTGAACAGGATGACGAAGGCCACGGCGAACAGCATCGGCGTCTCGAAGGTCAGCGCGCCTTGCCACATGGTGCTCACCCAGTTGAACACCTTGACCCCCGTGGGCACGGCGATCAGCAAGGTGGCGTACATGAAGAACAGCTCGCCCACCAGCGGGATGCCCACCACGAACATGTGGTGCGCCCAGACGATGAACGACAGGAAGGCGATGGCTCCGGTGGCGTAGACCATCGAGGTGTAGCCGAACAGCGGCTTGCGGCTGAAGGTGGGGATGATCGAGCTGACCGCGCCGAAGGCCGGCAGGATCATGATGTACACCTCGGGATGGCCGAAGAACCAGAACACGTGCTGGAACAGGACCGGATCGCCACCGCCGGCGGCGCTGAAGAAGCTGGTGCCGAAGTGGATGTCCATCAGCATCATGGTCACCACGCCCGCCAGCACCGGCATCACCGCGATCAGCAGGAACGCGGTGATCAGCCAGGTCCAGACGAACAGCGGCATTTTCATCAGGGTCATGCCCGGGGCGCGCAGGTTGAGGATGGTGGCGATCACGTTGATCGCCCCCATGATCGAGCTGATGCCCATCAGGTGGATGGCGAAGATGAAGAAGGTCACGCTTTCCGGCGCGTAGGTGGTCGACAGCGGCGCGTAGAAGGTCCAGCCGAAGTTCGGTCCGCCCCCGGCCATGAACAGGGTCGAGAGCAGCAGCAGGAAGGCCGCCGGCAGCAGCCAGAAGCTGAAGTTGTTCATCCGCGGCAGGGCCATGTCCGGCGCGCCGATCATCAGCGGGATCATCCAGTTGGCCAGGCCGACGAAGGCCGGCATCACCGCGCCGAAGACCATCACCAGGCCATGCATGGTGGTCATCTGGTTGAAGAACGCCGGCTCGACGATCTGCAGGCCAGGCTGGAACAGCTCGGCGCGGATCACCATGGCGAAGGTGCCGCCCACCAGGAACATGGTGAAGCTGAACCACAGGTAGAGGGTGCCGATGTCCTTGTGGTTGGTGGTCAGCACCCAGCGCATCAGGCCCTTGGCCGGCCCGTGGGCATGGTCATCATGGCCGGCATGGCCGTGGTCATCGATCACAGCACTCATGTCCTGTCTCCTGCACGCGAATGGACTGGACGATCGGCGGCGGCGCGCCGCGACCGGTTGCGCAGATACCCAAGAAGCCGGCTCATTTGCTTTCCGCCTGTTTCAGCGCCAGGACATCCTTGGGCGTCACCATGTCGCCCTTGTTGTTGCCCCAGGCGTTGCGTTCGTAGGTGACCACGGCGGCGATATCGACTTCCGACAGCTGCTTGCCGAAGGCGGCCATGGCGGTGCCCGGCTTGCCGTGGAACACCAGGCTCAGGTGGGCCTCCTTGGGTCCGGTGGCGATCTTCGAGCCCTTGAGCGCCGGGAACATCGGCGGCAGGCCCTGGCCCTCGGCCTGGTGACAGGCCACGCAGGTGGTGTGGTAGATCTTGTCGCCACGGGCCACCAGTTCGTCGAGGGTCCATTCCTTGCTGGTCAGCTCCTTGAGCTTGGCGGCCTCGGCCTTGCGCTCGCCCATCCAGGCGTCGTAGTCGGCCTGGGACTTGACCTCCACCACGATCGGCATGAAGCCGTGGTCCTTGCCGCACAGCTCGGCGCACTGGCCACGGTAGATGCCGGGCTTGTCGACCCGGGTCCAGGCTTCGTTGACGAAGCCGGGGATGGCGTCGCGCTTGACCGCGAAGGCCGGCACCCACCAGGAATGGATGACGTCGGCGGCGGTCACCAGGAACCGCACCTTGGCGCCCACCGGCAGCACCAGCGGCTGGTCGACCTCCAGCAGGTAGTGCTCGCCCTTGGCGCTCTTGTTGTGGATCTGCTCGGCGGGGGTGGCCAGGTTGCTGAAGAACTCCACATCCTGGCCCAGGTATTTGTAGTGCCACTTCCACTGGTAGCCGGTGATCTGCACGTCCACGTCCGGCTCGCTGGTGTCGTACATCTTGATCAGGGTCGCGGTGGCCGGCACGGCCATGGCCACCAGGATCAGGAAAGGGATGATGGTCCAGAGGATTTCCACCGTGGTGCTTTCGTGGAACCTGGCCGGGACCTGGCCGGTAGAACGACGGTGAACGATCATCGACCAGAACATCGCGCCGAAGACGATGACGCCGATCACCACACAGATCCAGAAGATGGTCATGTGCAGGTCGAATACCGCGTGGCTTATCTCGGTAGCCCCAGGCGCCATATTCACCGTCCAGGCGGCTTGCGCCTGGCTGAATATCGTCCACAACAGGAGGCCCATCCAGACTTGTGGATGTCGCTTCATTGCGGGTTCCCCTTATCGTTCTTGTTATCCCGCCGGCTATACACCTGCGGCAAGGGAGCGACTGCCTAGACTACGAACTTAGACCGTCGAGCCTCGCTGCAATTGCAGTCGGGCATCATCAGCTAACTTCATACATTGGCGAGTATAGCCAGCGACTCCCACCTCGCAACGCAATGGCGTAAACCTGCTGAAACACCCCAGGGAGGCTTTGCAGGCCACGGGAATCAAGGGATTGACGAAAAAGAGGGGGTGCGACGATATAACGCACCCGACTAAGTAATAAGTGAATATTACAAATATGTCTTAAACACTTTGATGAGCAGGCTAACTTATGTTCTCCCCCGAGGGATGGTCGCTAATGGGCGGCAGACCGTCATCCCACCTCGGTTGTCCCGATCGACCGCCCTTGTCCCTGGAGCTTTCATGAACACCGCCGCATTACGCGAGCAGATCCTATTGGCTCAACAGCACGAAGCCAGCACGGGCCACCTGGCCCGCCAACTGGAAGCGCAGCTCCCTCACCTGCACCCCGCCATCCTGCTGCCCGAAGTCGACGCACAAGGCGTCATGACCCGTTTCGTCAGCGCATACATCGATCAGGTGCCAGACCTTCTGGACGCCGCCAACGCCGTTGCCCGTGAAGCGGGCATCGAATCGCAGATCAAGCCGGTGCTCAAGATCGCCGAGCAGTTCTTCCTCCAGCCGCCGGCCATCATGGCCGGGCATGTCGGCCTCGACGGCCTGCTGGACGAAGCCTACCTGGCCCTGCGCCTGGTAGAGGAAGTCAACGACCTGTACATCAAGCATTTCGGCCGTCCACTGATCCCCCTGGACATGACGGTCGCCAATCTCATCGCCCATCAGCTGATCGGCGAGACCTTTGCCAACCAACTGGACGAAGCCGTGCATCACGCAGTCGACGCCATGCTCGACGAAGACAGCTTCGCCCTGGAGTCCGTGGAAACCTACCGCGACCGCCTCGGCAGCCCCGACACCGAGGCAGCCTGGAAACGCTGGCCGTGCCTGTCGCGCCAGCTGGGCGTGGAACTGGAACTCGACCAGCCCGCCGCCTGACCCACTCCTCGCCGGCAAGGCCCACCGTGGGCCTTGTGGCGAAGGGCCTGGCGCCAGGCCCATGCCTCACTCGCGTACCGCCACGCCCATCCCGCCGACACCGCTCAAGCGTCCCTCCAGGCGCCGTTTCAGGCCCCGGGACTCGATCACCAGCCGCGAGCCCTTGGCAGCGCTGGCCCGCTCCCATTCCTCCAGCAATTCCAGGCAAGCATGGTCGATGTAGCCCAGGTGGCTGAGCGGCACATGCAAGGTCGTCCCCGCCGGCACCGTGGCCAGGACCTGGCTCAACGCGGGCACCTTGAGGAAGGTCGCCGTCCCCACCAGGCGCAGTTCCATCTGTCCCGCCTGGGGCAGGTCGACCAGGCTGATCTTCAGGCGCGCGGCCTGGAACGCCAGCTTGAGCAAGGTCAGGGCGAAACCCACCAGCACACCGGTCAGCAGGTCGCTGAAGACGATCGCCAGGGCCGTCACCGCATAGGTGAACATCGGCATCCGCCCGTAGCGTCCCAAACCACGGAAGGCCTTGAGATCCACCAGCTTGAAGCCGGTGTAGACCAGCACGCCGGCCAGGCTCGCCACCGGGATGCGCTGCAGTACGCTGGACAGCAGCAGGACGAACCCCAACAGCCACAGGCCGTGGAAGATGGTCGAGTAGCGCGTGCGGGCACCGGCCTGGACGTTGGCCGAACTGCGCACTATCACCCCGGTCATCGGCAAGGCGCCCAGCAGGCCGCAGAGCATGTTGCCGGTGCCCTGGGCCGACAGCTCGCGGTCGAAATCCGAGCGCTGGCCGTTGTGCATGCGATCCACAGCAGCAGCCGAGAGCAGCGTCTCGGCACTGGCGATGAAGGCCAGGGCCACGGCCGCTACCAGCAGGGCCGGGTCCGCCAGGTGCAGCAGGTCGCCAGGACGCAACCAGTCGATGGCCTCGGCCATGCTGGCCGGCACCTCGACCCGGTTCACCGGCAGCGCCAGCAGCAGGCTGGCCAGGGTCGCCAAGCCCACCCCGAGCAGCGCCCCGGGGACGAATCGCAGCGCCCGGGGCCGCCACTTGTCCCAGCCCCACATCACCGCAATGGTCGCCAGCCCCAGCAGCCCGGCCTGCCAGCCCAGGCCATCGAGGGCCCGGGACAGCGCGGCGGGAAAGCCGGCGAGGTTATCCAGCCCCGAGGCCTGGGGCGCGGCATCCACCAGCACATGGACCTGGGACAACACGATCAGCACCCCGATACCCGCCAGCATGCCGTATACCACTGCCGGCGCCGTGACCCGGAACCAGCACCCCAGGCGCAGGCGCCCGGCCAACCATTGCAACAGCCCGGCCAGCAACAGGACCGGCCCGAGCATGGCTACCCCATGCAGGCGCACCAACTCGAAGACCAGCACCGCCAGCCCCGCGGCCGGGCCGCTGACCTGCAATGGCGATCCTGCCAGCCAACCCACCACCAGGCCGCCGATGATCCCGGTGATCAGGCCCTTGGCCGGCGGCAGGCCCGAGGCGATGGCGATCCCCATGCACAGGGGCAGGGCCACCAGAAACACCACCACCGAAGCCAACAGCTCCCGTGGCAGGACACTTTTAAGCTGTGCTGCACGCATGACAACTCTCCCGACATTTTCTTCAGGCGTGGCAAGGCCGGACTGCTCCCAAGCAGCCCAGGCCAAGACCTCACAAGGAATTGAGGTGGATTCAGAAACGCGCTTTGGGCGTCGCCACGGGAATCGGATGGCTACCGTCGAGCGGCAGGAAACAGCTCTTGTCCGCGTCGTAGGCCTTGATCGAGCTGGTCTCGATGTCATAGACCCAGCCGTGGATGAACAACTGGCCGTTGGCCATGCGCGAGGCAACGGAAGGATGGGTACGCAAGTGCTGCAACTGGGCGATGACGTTCTCTTCGGTCAGGACATGCATGCTCGAAGGCTCGTCGGCGCACGAGCAATTGTCCTGGACCATGGTCCGGGCCACTTCGGCGTGGCGCAGCCAGGCCCTGACCGTGGGCATCTTTTCCAGGCTCTGCGGGTTGAGCACGGCGCGCATGGCCCCGCAGTCCGAATGCCCGCAAACGATGATGTGGTGCACGCCCAGGGCCATTACCGCGTACTCGATTGCCGTGGATACACCACCGTTCATCTGCCCGTAGGGCGGCACCACGTTGCCCACGTTGCGGGTCACGAACAGGTCGCCAGGGGAACTTTGGGTGATGAGTTCGGGAACGATCCGCGAATCGGCACAGGCGATGAACATCGCCCTTGGCCGCTGGGCCGTGGCGAGTTTCTTGAACAACTCTTGCTGCTGCGGAAAGACTTCATGATGAAAATGCAAAAAACCGTCGACGATATGCTGCAGCGCTGCATCGGCGGTCTCGGCGGAACCATTGGTAGGGGCTGGAGCCGACGCAGCCAGCGGCTGTTTATCCTTGTCACTCATGATTGATTCCCTCTGTCGGATTTGGTGAATGTCCCAGACATGATCCGGCACGACGCCAACGGCTGATCAAAAAACGACCGAACCGTCGGAAGTGACATCCAGGTCACTTGATGAGCAAGGTAGCCGTGAAAACTTAACTCAAACTGAATGCAGCGCTCTAGAACGCCACTATGGGCCGCGAAACGATGGGCGGCACATCCGTTCGCAAAAGCCGCGGGCCTAAAGCAACGACATCTGCCTGCCCGGCGGACAGAATGCCGAGCAGTCCAGGTCGAAACCGCCACGACGATCGAGCCCCAGGCGCTTGAGTGCCTTGGCGAAACGCTGGGCCAGCAGGTCGGCGAACGGGCCCTCGCCGCGCATGCGGCTGCCGAAACGGCTGTCGTAGAGCTCGCCCCCGCGGCTCTGGCGGATCAGGCTCAGCACATGGGCGGCGCGTTGCGGATAGTGGGCCGCCAGCCACTCCTCGAACAGCGGCGCCACCTCCAGCGGCAGGCGCAGCATCATGTAGGCCGCGCTTTGCGCGCCGGCGGCCTGGGCCTCGACCAGCAGGGCCTCCAGCTCGCTGTCGTTGATCATCGGGATCATCGGCGAGCACAACACCCCCACCGGCACGCCCACCCCACGCAGTACCCGGATCGCCCGCAGGCGGGCCTTGGGCGCTGCGGCCCGGGGCTCGAGGATGCGCTTGAGTTCATCGTCCAGGGTGGTGAGGCTGATCATCACCGCCACCAGCCGCTGCCGGGCGAGCTCGGCCAGCAGGTCAAGATCACGCAGGATCAGCGAACCCTTGGTGACGATGGTCACCGGGTGCCGGTAGCGCAGCAGCACCTCCAGGGTGCGCCGGGTCAGCCGTTGTTCACGCTCGATGGGTTGGTAGGGATCGGTATTGGAACCCAGGTTGATCGGCGCGCACTGGTAGCCGGGTTTGGACAGCTGCTGCTCCAGCAGGGTGGCGGTATTGCTCTTGGCGATCAGCCGGGTTTCGAAGTCCAGCCCCGGCGACATGTCCCAGTAGGCATGGCTGGGCCGCGCATAGCAGTAGATGCAGCCGTGCTCGCAACCGCGATAGGGATTGATCGAGCGATCGAAGGGCAGGTCCGGCGAATGGTTGCGGGTGATGATCGACTTGGCGGTTTCCAAGCGCACCTCGGTGCCCTGGGTCAGCGGCACTTCCTGGTGCCAGCCATCATCCTCGGCCACCGAGCGGTTGGGGGCGAAACGGTTGTGCGGGTTGCTCGCGGTGCCGCGACCGCGGGGCGGCAAGGGGCTGGACATGGGGACGCTCCATTACTGTATGCGCATACAGTAATGAAGCTTCAATAAGCTGCCTAGCGCCGTCGAGCAGAACGCTGGCGAGCTTGGTCAGCGAACGGGTCAGTAGCGCCCATCCATCCTTGATGGTTTCCAGTTCCTGGCAACTCCCGCCAAAGCTCGACTTCACCTTCGAATCGAGATCAGGGCCGGTCTGGTCCTTGAGCTCGCAGAAGGCCGACAGGCGCAAAGGCCTGCGAAGGATTCGCGACAACGACGCTGCCTGCGCTATAACGCGGGCGACCATCAAAGGAGTACGGCAATGCCCAGGACACCCGGCACACTGGAAAAGATCTTCTATGCGGCGCACGCCTACCTGCCGAGCTACGGGCAAGGCGCCGACCTGATCATCGTCAGGGCCGTGGATGGCCAGCTCTGGGGCCTGGCCTGCGAGTTCGACTTGTGCACCCGGGACATCCGGCAAGCCGCGGTGAGCGGCCCGCAGCCCTTCGATGCAGCCGATGCGAAGTTCGCCGAGGCGCAATGGAGCCCTCACCACGACGACATCGGGCTGCTGCCCGCGAGCTGGGAAGACCTGATGAACGCTGGATTGGCGGACTGCATCGCCGGCTACCAGTTGCAAAGCCAGCTGGGGATCCAGCCATTCCCCGGGGGCTGAAGGCCCAGGTCGAACCGGCGCCCGTTGCGGGCGCCGGTCCTGCCACTAGTGACGTGGAATCACGTTGCCCAGGTCGTCGTTGGAGGTGCTCTGCAGGCGCCCGTCACGCAGCCCGGCCACGTCCGCGGCCTTCACCGGCGCGCCCTGGTTGCCCCAGCTGCTGCGGATGAAGCTGACCACGTCGGCCACCTCCTGGTCCGACAACCGCCAGGCGAAGGGCGGCATGGTGAGGGTCGACGGCGCGCTGTGGGTGGCGGGCAGGGTGCCGCCCTTGAGCACGATGTTGATCAGCGAGGTGGCGTCCTCCGATTGCAGCACCGGGTTGCCGGCCAGCGCCGGGAACACCCGGGTGTAGCCATGGCCATCGGTACGGTGGCAGGCGGCGCAGTTGTCGATGTACACCGAGGCGCCCGGCTTGCTGTCGTCGCCTTTCCACAGGGCGTCGGCCACTTGCTTGTCGTACTGGTGCGGCTGGTCGGCGGGATCGTTGGCCGGCAGCGACTTGAGATAGCGGGCGATGGCCGTCAGGTCCTGGTCGCTCATGTACTGCATGCTGTGGACCACCACATCGCTCATGCCACCGAACACCGCGCTGCGATCGCTGCGACCGGTCTTGAGGAACTGCACCAGTTGCTCTTCGCTCCAGCTGCCCAGGCCGTCCTTGTGATCGCCACGCAGGCTCTTGGCGATCCAGCCCTCCAGCGGCGCGCTGCCGGACAGGAAGGCACTGCCTTCACTGGCGCTCAGGGCCTTCTCCTGCATGGTCAGCGCCCGTGGCGTATGGCAGGCGCCACAGTGGCCCAGGCCTTCCACCAGGTAGGCGCCACGGCTGATCAACGGGTCGCTGTCGGCAGCCACGGCGGCTGGCGCCACGCTCGGGGCGAACATCCAGCGCCAGATCGACAACGGCCAGCGCATGCTCAGGGGCCAGGGAATGTCGCTGTCCTGGTTGTCCCGCACCACCGGCGCCACGCCGTGCATGAAGTAGGCGTAGAGCGCCTGCATGTCGGCGTCGTTGACCCGGGCGTAGGACGGGAAGGGCATGGCCGGGTACAGCGTGCTGCCGTTCTTGGCCACGCCATGGCGCACGGCCAGGTCGAAGTCCTCGAAGCTGTAGTCGCCGATACCGGTCTTGTCCGGAGTGATGTTGGTGGAATAGATCACCCCGATCGGGGTTTCCATCGGCAGGCCGCCGGCGAACGGCTTGCCGTCCTTGGCGGTGTGGCAGGCGACGCAGTCACCGGCACGGGCCAGGTATTCGCCCTGCTTGACCAGGGCCTGGTCGACCTCGGCGGCCTGGAGGGAGGCGCTGCCCAACAGCGCCAGGCTGGCGATAACGAGTGCTTTCATGGTCATCGCTCCTTATGCCTGGACCAGCGGGCCGGGGTTCTTCAGGTACTGCTCGCGGATCGCCCGCGCCGACCAGTAGGTCAGCGCCGCCACCAGCCCGGTGGGGTTGTAGCCCAGGCCCTGGGGAAAGGCCGAGGCTCCAGGCACGAACACGTTATGCACGTCCCAACTCTGCAAGTAGCGGTTCAAGGCGCTGGTCTTGGGATCGGTGCCCATGATCGCGCCACCGTTCAAGTGAGTGGTCTGGTAGGAGGCGGTGTTGAAGTGCTCACCGACCTGCTTGCCCAGCAGGGCGATGGCCTTGGGGTTCATCGCCTGGGCGATCTTGCCCATCTTCTCGACCATGAAGCGGTTCATCTTGATGTCGTTTTCCTGCCAGTCGAAGGTCATCCGCAGCAGGGGCAAGCCGTAGGCATCGCGGTAGACCGGGTCCAGGTCGAGGTAGTTGCCCCGGTAGGACTGGTGCGCACCGTGGGCGTCCATGGACACCTGGTGGGTGTAGTAGTCGGCCGTGGCCTTCTTCCAGGCGCTGCCCCAGGCCGGGGTGCCTGGCGGGTTGGACGTCCCGGCGATCGGCCGGCTGCCGGCCTGGTTGACCCAGAATGGCGAACCACCGACGAAACCATGGGGGCCGTGGTCGAAGTTGTCGGCGTTGAAGTCGTCCACCGCCACGCCGTTGCCACCGGCGCCGATGAAGTTGTTGGTGTGCACGTCCTTGTCGAAGTAGGCCTTGATGGTGGCCATGTTCTGGTAGGCGAAGTTCTTGCCCACCACGCCTTCGCCGGTGATCGGGTCGTAGGGCTTGCCGATGCCCGAGAGCAGCATCAGGCGCACGTTGTGGAACTGGAAGGCGCCGAGGATCACCAGGTCCGCCGGTTGCTCGATCTCGCGCCCCTGGGCGTCGACGTAGGTGACGCCGGTGGCCAGGGTCTTGCTGCTGTCCAGGTTGACCTTGAGCACATGGGAATTGGCCCGCAACTCGAAATTCGGCAGCGGCTTGAGGGCCGGCAGGATGTTCACGTTGGGCGAGGCCTTGGAATACATGTAGCAGACGTAGCCACTGCAGAAACCGCAGAAGTTGCACGGCCCCATCTGCGCACCATAGGGGTTGGTGTAGGGCCCCGAGGTATTGGCCGACGGCAGGTTGTAGGGCTTGTAGCCCACTTCATTGGCAGCTTTCTGGAACAGCTGGGCGGAATAGGTGTTCTTCTGCGATTCCAGCGGGAAGTGGTCCGAGCGATCCGGCGCGTAGGGGTTGCCGCCCTTGCCTTCGCCTACCAGCTGGCCCTTCACGGTCCAGGCCTGGCCCGAGGTGCCGAAGACCTTTTCCGCATAGTCGAAGAACGGCTCCAGCTCTTCGTACGTGACGCCGAAGTCCTGGATGGTCATGTCCTTGGGGATGAAATTCTTGCCGTAGCGTTCTTCATAGTGGCTGCGCATGCGCAACTCGATGGGGTCGGCGCGAAAGTGCACGCCAGACCAGTGCAGCCCGGCGCCGCCCACGCCATTGCCCGGCAGGAACGCGCCCAGCTGGCGGTTGGGCAGGGCCACGTCGTTGACGCTGTGGCGGATGGTCACGGTTTCCTTGGAAATGTCCTGGAAGAGCTTCTTGCGCACGCTGTAGGTGAGCTCGTCGATCACCTGGGGATAGCTGCCGTCCGGGTAGGTGTCCTGCATCGGCCCGCGCTCCAGCGCCAGCACGTTGAGCCCCGCCTCGGTCAGTTCCTTGGCCATGATGGCGCCGGTCCAGCCAAACCCGACGATCACTGCGTCGACCTTCTTCATCACTGTCGCCATGCTCAAGCCCTCTCGCCGCGAATCGATACTGCCGGGAAGGGGTACTGCTCGTTACGCTCCACCCAATCCATGAAATCGGCGCGCGCGCCGGGGAAGCCGATCAGGGTCCAGCCCACCAGGCCCTTGTTGCCACCGTGGATCGGGTCGCTGAAGAAACCCTCCTTGGTGTTCTGCAACAGCAGGTTGAAGAACAGCTTGGCCGGAACCGTATCGAACTGCGGCGTACCCGCCTCCAACTGCTTGAGCAGATCGTCTCGGGTAGCGCTGTCTTGAGCAGCAAATGCTTGGCCCTTGAGCTGCTTGCACCAGGCGTCCGTGGCGGCGATGCCCAGGCGATAGATCTCCTTGGGCACCAGCTTGCTCTGCCAGCCCATCTCTGGCGCGGCATCGGCCTTGAACGGGCCTTGCATGTACCACAGGGCACCGGCGGCGTAGGAGGTGTTCATCTGCCGGTCGATGTATTCCGGCACGCCGGCTTCCAGGGCGCCCGGGCCCAGGTCGTCCGCCGGGATCAGGCGTTCCACCGCCGCCTTGATGAAGGCCCATTCCTCGGCGCTGAAGTAGCTGGGCTCATAGTGGCTGCCACTCGCCTGCTTGCTCGGCGCAGCGGGCTTGTCGGCGGCGACAGCCTCGGGAGCCACGGCCAGCATGCTGCTGCCCAGGCCGGTGCTGGCCACGGTGACTACCGGGATCAAGGTCAGGGATTTACGCAAAAACTCACGCCGCGGGTTGTCTCGATCTTGATCGGACATGGATGCACCTCATCAGGCATTGATGGATTTCAGCCGCGTCATGGCGCGACTTTGTGTTTTGGCAACGCAAAAAGCCGGGCAAAACCCGGTTTTATGAACACATCAGCAAACAATAGTTACAAATGATAGCAGCCTAAGTATCGAGGTGAATCGTTTCAGTTCCAAAAAAAAGATCAGCTGCCTCAAAAAAGACAGGATCAGACCAGCTTCACGATTCTTTGACACAGGCCTCACGGGGCATTGACCGGCACAGACCGACACTGCCGGCCATCGATCCCTCACCCGTGACCGTCCATGTCGAGAACTCGCTTGCTTCCCGCTCTTTGCCTGGCATTGCTGGCCCTGCTCGCTCCTTTGGCGCAGGCCGCCGACCGCCCCGAGCATTGGGCCCAACCGGTGGAAAAACAGTACAACCTGTACCAGATGTCACCGACCCTGTATCGCAGCGCCCTGCCGGACCAAGACGCCGTGCCGTTGCTGGAAAAGCTCAAGGTGGGGACGGTGATCAACTTCCTGCCCGAATCGGACAGCAGTTGGCTGGCGGCGCCAGGCATCCATCAAGTACAGCTGCCTTATCGCACCAACCACGTGGATGACGCCGATGTGCTCAAGGCCTTGCGCGCGATCCAGAGCGCCGAAGCCCAGGGCCCGGTGCTGATGCACTGCAAGCATGGCTCGGACCGTACCGGACTGATGTCGGCGATGTACCGGGTGGTGGTCCAGGGCTGGAGCAAAGAGGAAGCCTTGAGTGAAATGACCCAGGGCGGATTCGGCGACAGCGCCCACTTCAAGGACGGCATTCGCTACATGATGCAGGCCGATGTGGAGAAACTGCGTACCGCACTGGCCAACGGCGATTGCAGCACCAGCGTGTTCGCCACCTGTTCGGTGAAGAGCTGGTTCGAGACGGTCAGCGCCGGCAAGCCGGCGAACTGATTGCGAGGCGGGAGAGGGCTTTGCTGCAGGAGCCAAGCTTGCTGGCGATGAAGGCGCCGCGATGTGTCTGACACACCGCTATCGCGCGCAAGCTGCACTCCTACAGGGGTTCCCGGTTACTGGGGTTCGTCGGTTTTCTTCTTCAACTTGGGGTTGGGGAAGAACTGCACCGACTGCACCTTGGCATCCGCCACCTTGAGGGCCGCGGTATTCACCCGCGTGCTCAATTCCTTGGGTACCGACAGTCCCTGCTCGTTCAAGGTGTCGGAGTAACCGCAGGCCACGCATTCGCGATGGGGCACGTCGTCTTCGCTCCACATCATCAGCTTGTCCTGCTCACTGCACGCCGGGCAAACCGCACCGGCGATAAAGCGTTTCTTGGTCTTCACGGGGGCTTCACTCATGCTGCCGCGTCCTCGCTGAGGCCGCTGTGGCGCAAGAGTGCGTCAATCGACGGGGCCCGTCCGCGGAAATCGACGAACAGCACCATCGGCTCCTGGGAACCGCCACGGGCCAGGATCGCCTCGCGGAAAGCACGACCGGTCGCGGCGTTGAGCACACCCTCTTCCTCGAAACGCGAGAAGGCGTCGGCCGACAGCACTTCGGCCCACTTGTAGCTGTAGTAACCGGCGGCATAACCACCAGCGAAGATGTGGGCGAAGCTGTTGGCGAAGCGGTTGTAGGCCGGCGGACGCATCACCGAGACCTCGTCGCGCACGGACTCCAGCACCTGCAGCACGCTGCGGCCATCGCCGTGGGTGGCGTGCAGTTCGAAGTCGAACAGCGAGAACTCCAGCTGGCGCACCATCATCATCCCGGACTGGAAGTTCTTGGCCGCCAGCATCTTGTCCAGCAGGTCCTGGGGCAGGGCTTCGCCGGTTTCGTAGTGACCGGAGATCAGCGCCAGGCCCTCGGGCTCCCAGCACCAGTTCTCCATGAACTGGCTCGGCAGCTCCACGGCATCCCAGGCCACGCCGTTGATCCCGGAGACGCCGGCATGCTCGATGCGGGTCAGCAAATGGTGCAGGCCGTGGCCGAACTCGTGGAACAAGGTGGTGACTTCATCGTGGGTCAGCAGCGCAGGCTTGCCAGGCGCGGCCGGAGTGAAGTTGCACACCAGGTTGGCCACCGGGCTCTGCAGGGTACCGCCGGCGGTGCGCCGACGGTCGCGGGCGCCATCCATCCAGGCACCGCCACGCTTGTTGGCGCGGGCGTAGAGGTCGAAGAAGAAACGCCCGACGTGCTGGCCGTTCTCCTTGATCTCGAACAGGCGTACATCCGGGTGCCAGGCATCGAAGCCCTTCTGCTCGGCGATCTCGATGCCGTACAGGCGCTGGACGATGGCGAACAGGCCGGACAGCACCTTGTCGATGGGGAAATAGGCGCGCAGGGCTTCCTGGGACACGCTGTAGCGCTGCTCACGCAGCTTCTCGCCATAGAAGCCGCTGTCCCAGCTTTGCAGGTCAGGGCAACCTTGCTCGGCGGCATAGGCCTTGAGCTGTACCAGGTCCTGGGCGGCGAACGGCTTGCTGCGCTTGGCCAGGTCCCGCAGGAAACCCAGCACCTGGTCGCTGGACTCGGCCATCTTGGTGGCCAGGCTCAGCTCGGCGAAGCTGGCGAAACCCAGCAGCTTGGCCAGTTCCTGGCGCAAGTCGAGGATCTCCTGCATCACCGGGCCGTTGTCGTGCTGGCCGGCGTTGGGGCCCTGATCGGAGGCCCGGGTGCAGTAGGCGGCGTAGACCTCTTCACGCAGGGCGCGGTCCTGGGCGTAGGTCATGACTGCGTAGTAGCTGGGGAACTCCAGGGTGATCAGCCAGCCGTCCAGGTCCTTGGCCTGGGCCGCGGCGGCCATCTGCGCCTTGGCCGAGTCGGTGAGGCCAGCCAGCGCCGCTTCGTCGGTGATGTGCTTGGTCCAGGCCTGGGTGGCATCGAGCAACTGGTTGGAGAAGCGGCTGCCCAGCTCGGACAGCTTGCTCTGCACTTGCGCGTAGCGCTTCTGCTGCTCCGGCGGCAAGTCGATGCCCGACAGGCGGAAATCGCGCAGGGAGTGTTCGAGGATAGTCTTTTGCGCCACGTCGAAACCCGCCGCCTCCGGGCTCTTGGCCAGGGCGTCGAAGGCCTGGAACAGCTCGCGGTTCTGGCCCATTTCGGTGGAGTAGGCGCTCAATGCCGGCAGGCAGGCCTCATAGGCCTCGCGCAGTTCGGCGCTGTTGCACACGGCATTGAGATGGCTGACCGGGCTCCAGGCGGCGCCCAGGCGATCGTTGAGCTCATCCATGGCCAGCACCAGGCCGGCCCAGGTCGGCGCAGTGGCCTGGGTCTTGAGGATCTCGGCGATGGCGGCACGGTTGTCAGCCAGGATCTGTTCGATGGCCGGCTGTACGTGTTCGGCACGGATCGCCGAGAACGGCGGCAGGTCATAGGGCTGCAGAAGAGGGTTGTTCACACTCACGGTGGGCACCTTGGCTGGAAGAAACATGCTTGGGAAACGTAGCACCATCTTAATTACAATCGACAGCCATGGCAGCTATAGCCCCTATTAATAATCCTAGAGAGGGACCCGCATTTGGCCATCCGCACCTATCAGGACCACAGGCCGAAACTCGGCGAACGGGCCTTCGTCGACCACTCGGCGGTGGTCATCGGCGACGTCGAGATCGGCGCCGACAGCTCGGTCTGGCCCCTGACCGTGATCCGCGGCGACATGCACCGCATCCGCATCGGCGCCCGCACCAGCGTGCAAGATGCCAGCGTGCTGCACATCACCCACGCCGGCCCCTTCAACCCCGAGGGTTTCCCGCTGTTGATCGGCGATGACGTGACCATCGCGCACAAGGTCATGCTCCATGGTTGCAGCATCGGCAGCCGGGTCCTGATCGGCATGGGCAGCATCGTCATGGACGGCGCGGTGGTGGAGGATGACGTGATGGTCGGCGCCGGCAGCCTGGTGCCGCCGGGCAAGCGCCTGGCCAGTGGCTTCCTCTATGTCGGCAGCCCGGTGAAGCAGGTCCGCGCCCTGACCGACAAGGAACGTGCGTTCTTCACCTACAGCGCCGGCAACTACGTGAAGCTTAAGGACCAGCACCTGGCCGAAGGCTACGACCGGCCCTGATCAACCGTTGCACAGCCCAGGAATTCCCATGCATTACCAAACCGTATTGTTCGACCTCGACGGCACTCTCACCGACCCTCGCGAAGGCATCACCCGCTCGATCCAGTTCGCCCTGGGCAAGCTGGGTATCGACGAGCCGGACCTTGCCAAGCTCGAACACTTCATCGGCCCGCCGCTGCTGCAGGCCTTCATGCAGTTCTATGGCTTCGACGAAGCCCGGGCCTGGGACGCGGTGAATTTCTATCGCGAACGCTTCAAGGTCACCGGCCTGTACGAGAACCGTGTCTTCGACGGCGTCATGCCGCTGCTCGAGACCCTCGGCGGCCAGGGCCGGCAGCTGTACATCGCCACCTCCAAGCCCTGGGTGTTCGCCCGGGAGATCGCCCGCCACTTCGACTTCGCCAAGCACTTCAAGGTGATCTACGGCAGCGAGCTGGATGGCACCCGTACCGACAAGGTGGAGTTGATCGCCCACCTGCTGGAACAGGAACGCCTGGATCCGGCCGACACCCTGATGATCGGCGACCGCAAGCACGATCTGATCGGCGCGAGGCGCAATGGCCTGGACGCAGCGGCGGTGGGTTACGGCTTCGGCAGCCACGAGGAACTGAGCGCCGAAGCACCGGCCTATCACTTCCAGACCCTGGAGCAACTGCACCAGGCCTTCCTGCCGCGCTGAGCCGAGCGCATCGCGGGCCAGCACGCCTACCCGTGGCCAACCCGTTACGCGCGGGGCTGGTGAAACGGGTTGGCGACTACGCGCTTTGGGATGCGATCTGGATTTGACGATCCGGCCTCATCGCGGGCAAGCCTCGCTCCTACGAAAGTAATGTAGCCCTTGGGGGTCAGCTAGGCGTCACCCATCAAGGCTGTCAGCGCCGCCTTGCGTTTATCGACCGGCTGGCGGCCGAGCTTTTCAACCGCCCCATAGAAGGCCGGCCAGTCGCCGTGCACTTGCTTGAACAACGCGGCGAAGGCCGGCACCCACTGGTCGTACAGGCCGAAGGGCAAGAGCCGGGCGTTGTTCAACGGGGTGTTGATCCAGGCGTCGTAGCGATTGGAGCCGGCCCATTGGCTGTCCCGTAGCTGACGGTAGTCCTGGCGCATGCGCTCGAACTCCTGGGCCTTGCGCTGGCGCATCTGCTCAGCGGGCAAGGGCAGGGCATAGAGCTGTTCCAGGCGCTTGCGAGTGTCGAGCACCAGCTGGGTGAACTGGTCGCGCTGACGCAGCTGGCCATCGGTAGCCGGCGGCAAGCCGCGATAGGCCCGCCATTGCCGGGTGCCTTCCTGCTCGACGAAGGTGGCGAAGGACTCGTTGAACTCGGTGTCGTCCTTCAAGTAGAAGCGCTGGTGGGCCAGTTCATGGAAGATCAGGGTCGCCAGGCGCTCATCGCCCCAGTGCAGCATCGAACTGATGATCGGATCGTCGAACCAGCCCAGGGTCGAATAGGCCTCCACCCCGCCAACGGCCACGTCCAGGCCCTTTAGCTGCAACAGTGCGGCCTCGCCTCGGGCCGCGCCCTGGCTGTAGTAGCCGCGATAGGCCACGCAACCGGCGATGGGAAAGCAATGGGTTTGCGGGGCCAGGGAAAACTCCGGCGTGGCGAACACGTTCCACACCACGTAAGGCCGGCCGATATCGACGTACAACCGATAGCTGCGGTTGTCCGGCAGGTGCAGGTGCTCGCTGGCGAAGGTCCGGGCCCGCTGCGACTGGGCCAGGTGGGCACGCAGGGTGGCATCGCGGGATGGATCGGCCAACACCTGGGTTACTGGTGTACGAGCGCGCAACAACTGTAATTGGCCACTGGCCAGCTGGCTGTAATAGCCGGCGCTGCTGCAACCGTTGAGCAGCAAGAGCATCAGGATCGGAAACCAAACGCGCAAAACGCGATCAAGTACCCCATGGCTTGGACACGGCCTAGTCAAATCGAATCATCCACAGAGAGTCTGCCCGCAAGACTATCTCGCCTGCCTGGAGTTTCGCCATGCGCGTGTTGCTGCTGACCACCGGATTGCTGGCCCTAAACGGCTGTGCCAGTCTGCCCGATCCCGACCCGGCGCAAGCCTGGATCGACCTCGCCCCACCCCAGGACACCACCTTGCAAGCCGTGGAAGTGGACGCCAAGGGCGCCGGGGACCCGCGCTACTTCCAGGTCCAGCCCGGTACCCATGAATTGACCCTGCGCTACCAGTTCGCCGTGGCCCCGGGCAACATCGGCGCCGATGTGGAGGAGCCGCTGTGGCGCGACTGCCAGTTGAACGTGAAATTCACCGGTTTCAGCGCTGGCCAGCGCTACCAGGTACGGGCCGGCAACATTGGCTTCCATCCCTGGGCCAGGCTCTACGACGAACAGCGCACCCTGCTGGGCAAGGCGCAACCGGCAGGCTGCCAGCGCAGCTGATCGGCGCTATGCTGGAGCCCCTTCGCCGACCTGGCCCCTTGTTCATGCGCCTGCCACTGCTGACCCTCGCCCTTGCCACCCTCACTGCCTGCAGCACGCCACTGCCCAGCGTCGACCCGCAACAGGCCTGGATCGACCTGGCCACCCCAGCGCCAGGAGGCCGGCTGCTGATGGCCGAGCGCCTGGACAACCAGCGCCTGGGCGATGGCCGGTTCTTCCAGGTCACGCCCGGCAGCCACGAGCTGATGGTGCGTTTCGATTTCGAGGTGTTCGCCGGCGGCATGGGCATGACCACCGACCCACAGGAGCGGCTGTGCTACCTGAGCCTGCGCTACGACCACTTCCAGGCCGGCCAGCGCTACCGGCTGGAGGCCCGCAACCTGGGGTTCACCCCCAGCGCCAGGCTGTACAACGCCCAGCGCGAGATCGTCGCCGAAGAGCGGATGATCAACTGCGTACCCTGAGCCGGTTCAGCGATCGTTCTTCTGGTAGATGATCTTCTTGGTGCCGTTCTCGCAGCTGCCGACCACCATGTTGTCGTCGTGGACCTCGTCATTGGTGACGATTTCCAGGGTGTAGGAGGAGACGCCCCGGGCCTGGATCTTGGCTTCGATCTCGGCCTTGAGTTCCTCGCAGGGCTTGGGCGCGGCCAGGGCCGATGTGGCCAGCGCACAACTTGCTACCGCCAAGGCAAAACGTTTCATGATTGCAAACTCCCTTGTTGCGGCGCGTGCGAACGCACACTCAAGCCGCAGTCAGGTATTCGACCACATTTTCCATGACCCGGTTCTGAACTGGCGCACAGCCTGGGCCTGCCGGCTCCCGATGCGCAAGCCGGCAGCCACGTTCAACCGACCAGGGTCGCGTCCAGCGTGATGCTGGCCTTGAGCACCTTGGATACCGGGCAACCTTCCTTGGCCTTGCGGCTCAGTTCGTCGAACTGCTGCTGGCTGGCTCCCGGGATCCTGGCCTTGAGGACCAGGTGCACGGCAGTGATGGCAAAACCACCGTCGACCTGCTCCAGGGTCACTTCGGCCTGGGTATCGATGCTCTCGGCCTTGAGCCCGGCCTCGCCGAGGATCATGGAAAACGCCATGGAGAAGCAGCCGGCATGGGCCGCGCCGATCAACTCCTCGGGGTTGGTGCCCTTGCCGCCTTCGAAGCGCGCCGTGAAGCCGTAGGGGGCGTCGCGCAGGACTCCGGTTTCGGTGGAGATCGATCCCACGCCGGTTTTCAGGTCGCCTTGCCAATGGGCCGAAGCTTTTTTCTTGATAGCCATGTATCTCTCCTCGAGGAAGCGGTGCAGGGGAATTCCCGCGCCTCAAGGGTTCTGAGGACAGATCCGCGGGCAAAGTTCAGCCGGTCTGCAGCGACCATTTACCCGACAAATTCACTCTGGCTATTGAAACTCGGGTATATGCCCACATTGCATAGTCCTATCTGACAGATTTCGGCAGGTTTTGCGCGTGTAAAAGCCTGCACATCCCAAGGAGAAGCAGGCTTATGCAATCGCTGTCCGCTGTGAAGTTCTCGACCCTCGACCTGGTGCCCGTGCGTGAAGACGCCAGCCCGGCCCAATCCCTGCGCAATTCCCTGGACCTGGCCCAGCATGTGGAAAAGTTCGGCTACACCCGATTCTGGGTCGCCGAGCACCACAACATGGACGGCATCGCCAGCTCCGCCACTTCGGTGCTCATCGGCTACCTGGCCGGTGGCACCTCGACCATCCGCGTCGGCTCCGGTGGAGTCATGCTGCCCAACCATGCGCCACTGGTGATCGCCGAGCAGTTCGGCACCCTGGAGAGCCTGTACCCGGGCCGCATCGACCTGGGCCTGGGCCGGGCTCCGGGCTCGGACCAGATGACCGCGCGAGCCCTGCGCCGGGAACGTTCCGGCAGCGCCGACGACTTCCCCGAGGATGTGGCCGAGCTGATGGCCTACCTGGGCCCACGTTCCCCGGAACAGCGGGTGATCGCGATGCCCGGCACCGGCAGCAACGTGCCGGTGTGGCTGCTGGGTTCCAGCCTGTTCAGCGCGCAGTTGGCCGGGGAGCGGGGCCTGCCCTACGCCTTCGCCTCGCACTTCGCGCCGCGCTACATGCATGAGGCGATCCGCGTATATCGCAATCACTTCAAGCCTTCGGCGGTACTCGACAAACCCTACGTGATGCTCGGCGTACCACTGGTGGCCGCCGATACCGACGAACAGGCCGATTACCTGGCGACCTCGGTGTACCAGCGCATCCTCGCCCTGATGCGCGGCCAGAGCCTGGTCCAGCGCAAGCCGGTCAAGAGCATGGACGGCCTGTGGCTGCCCCATGAGAAGGAAGCGGTGGGGAGTTTCCTAGGCTTGGCGATGATCGGCAGCCCGGCGAAGATCCGCGCCAAGCTGGAAGTGCTGGTGGAGCAGACCGGCGCCGACGAGCTGATCTTCACCTGCGACCTCTACGAGCACGCCGACCGCCTGCACTCCTACGAGCTGCTGTCACAGGTGATGAAGGGCTGAGCGGAGCTGGATCCCAGGCACAAAAAAGCCGACGCCTGGCGTCGGCTTGGTTTTTTCCGGAGGCTACAAGGGATCAACCGCGCTTGTAGACGATCTCCTTGGTACCGGCTTCGCAGGAGCCGACCACCTTGCCATCCGCCGCGGCGCCCTTGTCGACCACTTCCAGCGAGTAGTGAGGGACGCCATTGGCATCGATCTTCGCGGCGATTTCGCCCTTGAGCTCTTCGCATGGCTTGCCGGCGGCAAGGGCAGTTCCCGCAAGACTGAACAAAGCAGCAGCTAAAACTAGTTTTTTCATCGGTCACATTCCCTGGTCGGATCAAAAGAGGCGGCGTGGACGCCAGCCTGACAGAGGCTCAAGACAGTTGTAGCGCTTTGCCATTTCCTATGGCACTCGGCCAGCGCACAAGTTCCAGAGCCTAGCTCAAGCCCTCAACTATTGGCAATGCGGAAGCCGACCTTGAGGGTGACCTGGAAATGCGCCGCCTTGCCGTCCTTGATATGGCCACGGGTCTCGGTGACTTCGAACCACTCCAGGTGCTTGATGCTCTTGTGCGCCTCGGCCAGCGCGTTGTTGATCGCGTCTTCGATGCTGTTGGGCGAAGAACCCACCAGTTCGACCTTCTTGTAGGTGTGATGATCACTCATGGCACTCTCCTTTTGCGGTGATGAACTAAAGCCTAGCAGTGATTGCCCGCTGCACTTGTGGCGCCTTGTCTCAGGGGAAGTTCAGATTTTCTGCACTTTCCCGAGGCCGTGCAGTCGGAACCTACACACTTCATCACCACGTTGCAGGAGAGCCCACATGGCCAATTCGTCGTTACGCAAAGCCTCGCTGGAAAGTATGGAAGCCGAGATCGAGAGCCTGCTCAAATCCCTGGAAAGCCTCAAGGATGATGCTTCCGAGGAGTCGCGCAAAACCCTCAAGACGCTCAAGAGCAATGCCGAGAGCGCGCTGAAACATTCGCGCAGCCTGCTCAGCGATGCCTATGAAGAGGTCAAGGTGAAAACCCGTGAAACCGGGATCGCCACCCGCGACTACGCCCAGGAACACCCCTGGACCACCGCCGGTGTCGCCGTCGGGGCCGTCGGCCTGCTGGCCGCCTACCTGTTGTGCAAGCGCAACAACTGAGTCCGGCTCTTCACAGCAGAACTCAAGCCGGCTGGCGCAGCTCGGTCTTCAGCCACTGCGCCAGCTGCCGGGCGCGCCCGTCGGCGGCGCGCTTGGGCGACCATAGCGCCAGCTGCCCCGGGGTGTCGCAAAAGCCCCAGGGCGCCACCAGCCGCCCCGCCAGCAAGTCCTCGGCCACCAAGGGTTCCGGAGCGATCGCCACTCCCAATCCGGCCACCGCCGCTTCCAGCAAGTAATACAGATGCTCGAACCCCTGGCCGTATTTCAGTGCCTCGGGAGCGATGCCGTTGCGCCGTGCCCAACTGGGCCAGGCCTGGGGTCGTGAGGTGGTATGCAGCAACGGCTCGGCCACCAGCGCCGTTGCCAGCGCCTGGTGCAGGCGCGGATAACCGGCGTAGCGCGGGCTGAGCACCGGGCCGATGCGTTCGCTGGCCAGCTCATGCACCTGCATATCCGCCGGCCAGGGCGGCTCGGCGAATACCAGCAGGGCATCCAGCCCAGGCCGTCGTGGGTCCAGATCGCCTTCGCCGGCGGACAGGTGCAGGCGCAGGTCCGGCAGGTCGGCATTCAGCCGCCCCAGGCGCGGAATCAACCAGCGCGCCAACAGGCTGCCGGAGCAACCGAGGACGAAAGGCGCATCGGCGCTGCCTTGAGTGAGCTCGGCACAGACATCCCGCAAGCGTTCGAAGGCCTCGCTGCTGGCATCCCGCAGGCGCACTCCGGCATCTGTGAGTTTAATGCCACGCCCATCCTTGCTGAAAAGGCTCAGCCCCAAATGTTCCTCAAGCACCTTCAATTGCCGGCTGACGGCGCCGTGGGTGACATGCAGCTGCTCGGCGGCCTGGCTGACGCTGTTCAACCGGGCGGTGGCTTCGAAGGCCCGCAGGGCATTGAGGGGGGGCAGGTCGCGGCTCATTTGACGTGTGAGTTTTCCTGACAGATTGTGGCGATCTTATCGGTTTTCAGGGCCCGGTGGCAGGGGTAGAGTGAGGTCCATTGTTTCCACGCTTTCTTCCACGAATCCATCCGGGAGCGCTCCAATGACCCAGTCCCAATTGCGTAATGGTCCTGACGAAAACGGCCTGTTCGGCGGGTTCGGCGGCCGTTATGTCGCAGAAACCCTGATGCCGCTGATCCTCGACCTGGCCCGTGAATACGAAAAGGCCAAGCAGGACCCCAAGTTCCTCGAAGAGCTGGCCTATTTCCAGCGCGACTACGTGGGCCGTCCCAGCCCGCTGTACTTCGCCGAGCGCCTGACTGAACACTGCGGCGGCGCCAAGATCTACCTCAAGCGTGAAGAGCTCAACCACACCGGCGCGCACAAGATCAACAACTGCATCGGCCAGATCCTCCTGGCCAAGCGCATGGGCAAGCAGCGCATCATCGCCGAGACCGGCGCCGGCATGCACGGCGTGGCCACCGCCACCGTGGCCGCGCGCTTCGGCCTGCAATGCGTGATCTACATGGGCACCACCGACATCGAGCGCCAGCAGGCCAACGTGTTTCGCATGAAGCTGCTGGGCGCCGAGGTGATCCCGGTGGTGGCCGGCACCGGTACCCTCAAGGATGCGATGAACGAAGCCCTGCGCGACTGGGTGACCAATGTCGACAACACCTTCTACCTGATCGGCACCGTGGCCGGCCCCCACCCGTACCCCGCCATGGTCCGCGACTTCCAGGCAGTGATCGGCAAGGAAACCCGCGAGCAGATGCAGGCCCACGAAGGGCGCCTGCCGGACAGCCTGGTGGCATGCATCGGCGGCGGCTCCAACGCCATGGGCCTGTTCCATCCGTTCCTCGATGACCAGGGCGTGCAGATCATCGGCGTCGAGGCCGCAGGCCACGGCATCGATACCGGCAAGCACGCCGCCAGCCTCAACGGCGGGGTGCCCGGCGTACTGCACGGCAACCGCACCTTCCTGCTGCAGGACGACGATGGCCAGATCATCGACGCCCACTCGATTTCCGCCGGCCTGGACTATCCCGGCATCGGCCCGGAACACGCCTGGCTGCATGACATCGGCCGGGTCGAGTACACCTCGATCACCGATACCGAGGCCCTCGAGGCATTCCACCAGTGCTGCCGCCTGGAAGGCATCATCCCCGCGCTGGAGTCCTCCCATGCCCTGGCAGAAGTATTCAAGCGCGCACCCAACCTGCCCAAGGACCACCTGATGGTGGTCAACCTCTCGGGCCGTGGCGACAAAGACATGCAGACCGTGATGCACCACATGCAACAGTCCCAGCAGGAGAAACACTGATGAGCCGCCTGCAAACGCGCTTTGCCGAACTCAAGCAGCAGAACCGCGCCGCCCTGGTGACCTTCATCACCGCCGGTGACCCGAACTACGACACGTCCCTGGCGATCCTCAAGGGCCTGCCGGCCGCTGGCGCCGACGTGATCGAACTGGGCATGCCCTTCACCGACCCCATGGCCGACGGTCCGGCGATCCAGCTCGCCAACATCCGAGCCCTGGGGGCCAAGCAAAACCTGGCGAAAACCCTGCAGATGGTCCGCGAGTTCCGCGTGGACAACAGCGACACGCCACTGGTGCTGATGGGCTATTTCAACCCGATCCACCACTACGGCGTACCGCGCTTCATCGCCGATGCCAAGGCCGCCGGGGTCGATGGCCTGATCGTGGTGGACATTCCGCCGGAACATAACAGCGAGCTGTGCGACCCGGCCCAGGCCGCGGGCATCGATTTCATCCGCCTGACCACGCCGACCACCGACGACGCGCGCCTGCCCAAGGTGCTCGATGGCAGCTCGGGGTTCGTCTACTACGTGTCGGTGGCCGGGGTGACCGGCGCCGGCGCCGCGACCCTGGAACATGTGGAGCAAGCCGTGGCCCGCCTGCGCCGGCATACCGACCTGCCCATCAGCATCGGTTTCGGCATCCGCACCCCGGATCAGGCCGCAGCCATCGCCCGCCTGGCCGACGGCGTGGTGGTGGGTTCGGCACTGATCGACCACATCGCCAGCGCCGAATCCCCCGCCCAGGCGGTGGATGGCGTGCTGAGCCTGTGTTCGGCGCTGTCCGAGGGCGTGCGCAAGGCCCGGCTCGGCTAAGACCGGGCCCGCAGCGAAAAAGGGTTCCAGGAACAGTCCTGGAACCCTTTTTTCATTGCCGGGCGCCTCAGAACACGCTCAGGTCCAGAGGCCGCAGCGCCCCCATCCAGATCGCATGGTCGGTGTGGTCCTGTAGCTCGTCGCCGGTTTCCGGATGCAGGAACACCACCAGTCCCTGGCGATTGAGCGCCAACCAGGGCACCACCTGGCCGAACAGTTCCGGTCCGAAGGCCAGCTGGCAACTCCAGTCCGGATGCGGCCCGACTTGCCGCTCGTGGACCCGGCCCATGCGCAGGTCGAACAACTGCGCCGCCTGCTCGCACAGGGCCCGGGCCTGCTCGATGGTGCTGGCGTCAAAATAGACGTGGGCGTGGTAGCCCTTGATTCGTTGCATGCAAACCCTCGCGATATAAGACGAACCCTCAGGGCCCGCCACAGGTCACAAGCCTACCTGTAGGAAACAAGAGGAGGCCCGGCCATGAAAAATGCCGAAACCCCAGTGGTCAAGCTGGCGCTCTATGGTGCCACGAGCAGCCTGGGCAGTGCGCTGATGGCGGAGAGCCTGAGGCGCCAGCACGAAGTCATCGCCATTCTCGACGATCTTACCGCCCTGGCCCCGCGCCCTGGCTTGCGCACCAAGGGCGGCAACCTGTTCGATGCCGACGGAGTGCAGCAGAGCGTGGCCGGCTGCTCGGCGGTGATCTGCCTGCTGGATGCTCCCGGCCTGCCGGGCAGTGCGATGCCGGGCCGGGTCGCCGATCCGCTGGCGCAGGTGCAGGCGGCCGATGCGCTGGTTGCAGGCCTGCAAGCGGCCAAGGTCCAGCGGCTGGTCCTGGTGGGCAATTTCGCCATTCTCGACGACCCGCCCGTCTACACCAGCCTGCCTCATCACGCTGCCGAGGAGATCCTCGAAGCCCTGCGCAGCAGCCCCCTGGACTGGACCCTGGTCAACGCCCCGCGCTCCGTGGCCGGGCTGGGTATCGAACACTTCAACCAGGTGGGCGACAACCTCGAGCCCGGGCTCGCCGAGCCCCTGCGGCGGCTCAATGGCGTGGCCGTGGGCATCAATGACGAACTGCGCCTGAATCTGCACCTGCGCGAGCATGTGGAGTTCGTCGGCATCCACGAAAACGGTTAATCCTCAGGGCTGGCAGGCCAGGGTCGCCGCCACGTCCAGCAACTGCCGGCGCAACCACAGGTGGGCCGGATCGGTGTCGTTGCGCCCATGCCAGATCGCCAGCAGCGGCGATGGCTCGAGCGCCAGCGGCAAGGGCCGCTGGCACAGGCCCAAGCGCTGCTCAAGATCCCGGGCCAGGGGTTGCGGCACGATCGCCACCAACGGCGACTGCTCCAGCAACTGCGGCAGCACCAGGGAGTGGGGCAGGGTGAGCTTGTACCAGGGCCGGCGACCGATCGCCGCCATGGCCTGTTCCAGCTGCTGGCGGTGGAACATCTCCGATTGCCGGGCGATGCCGCGTTCGAGGATGTAGCCGTTGACCGCGCCTTCCTCCTGGCCACCGACCGAGAGGATGACCAAGGGGCAGTCCGCCAGGGCCGGCAGCGTCACCTGCGGCAGGTCGAGCAGCGGGTGACCGGGGCACATCAGCAATACATCGCGCTGCTCCCACAGGCAGGCGCTGTGCACCCGCCGCGGCAACTCGGCGAACATGCCGATGGCGAGGTCGATGCGCCCGACATCGATCTGTTCGGCCAGGTCCAGGCGGGTCGAGGGCCGGACCACCAGGTCCACTCCCGGCGCCTGCCGGGCCAGGCGCTGCAGCAATGGCGCCAGCAGCACCGAACTCAGGTAGTCGTTGCTCGCCAGGGTGAAAGTGCGCACGGCACTGGCCGGGTCGAAGGCCTCCACGCCCACGGTGCGCTGGATGCTCAGCAACGCTTCGCGCAAAGGGCCGGCGATCGCCTCGGCCCGGGCCGAGGGCTGCATGCCCCGGGCGGTCCGGATGAACAGCTCGTCCTGCAGGGATTCGCGCAGCCGGGTCAGGGCATGGCTGACCGCCGATTGGCTCAAATGCAAGCGCTTGCTGGCCAGGAGGATGCTGCGATCCTCGTAGATGGCAGCGAAAACCCGCAGCAGGTTGAGGTCGAAACGCGGGAGACCGGGTACTTCGTCACGGAGCATATTGCATATCCTGCAGGAGGCTATTGCGGATTGTTCGCTTGCCGCCGGAGGCGGGCGCGGGCAACTTTAGCAGCATCCGACCCGCCCCCAGAACGCCCCGCGACCACGCCCGGCGATCACGCCGGCGGCTTGCCCGAAGCTCGCTGAAAGCCCCCTGCGCCCCCTAGATTGCAGGGCCCCGCAGCGGCCATGGAAGACCACCCTGGAACCGAACATGAACGCCCCCGATCTCAACGACATCCCGGCCCGGGACTGGGTCGCCACCCGGCTGCCCCGCGCCTGGCAACCCTACGCCCGGCTGATGCGCCTGGACCGGCCCATCGGCACCTGGCTGACCCTGCTGCCGGCCCTGGCTTCGCTGGTGCTGTCTGCCGGGCAGGTGCCCCCGGCCTGGCTGGTGCTGGTGTTCTGCCTCGGCGCGCTGCTGATGCGCAGCGCCGGTTGCAGCATCAACGACATCCTCGACCGGCGCTTCGATGCCCAGGTCAACCGCACCCGCCAGCGCCCCCTGGCCAACGGCTCGTTGAGCCTGCATCAAGCCCTGGCCTGCCTCGCGATCCAGCTGTTGTTGGCCGCCGCCTTATTGTTGACCCTGCAGCCGCTGACGGTGCTGCTGGCCCTGTGCTGCGTGCCCCTGACCCTGGTCTATCCGCTGCTCAAGCGCTTCACCCACTGGCCCCAGGCGTTCCTCGGCGCGGTGTTCAATTGGGGCGTGCTGATGGCCAGCGTGGAGACCACCGGCGCCCTGCAACCCGGCGCCCTGGCGTTGTGGCTCGGTTGCCTGTTCTGGCAACTGGGCTACGACACCTTGTATGCCTACAGCGACCGTGAAGACGACCTGAAGATGGGACTGCGCTCCACCGCGACCCTGTTCGCTGGCCAAGGCAAGGCCTGGATCGGCGGCTTCTACACCATGACGCTGTTGTGCTGGGGCGCGGCAGGGTTGCTGGCCGGGGCCAATCCCGGATTCTTCATCCTGCTGCTGCCGATCGGGCTATCCCTGGCCTATCAGCTCAGCCTGTTCAGCCCCGACGATCCGGGGCCCTGCAACCACCTGTTCCGCAGCAACTGCCATATCGGCGTCCTGCTGCTGGCCGGGGCCTCGGTGGCCATCGTCTAGCCACGGCTTTCGCCATACCCGCACCAACCACGACCTCCAACTACACAAGGATTTGTCATATGCCTGCCCGTTCGTTCGCCCCCGCAATGCCCTCGCCAACCTCCGGCAACCCGCCGCAACAGTGGGCTACCCTGCTGCTGCGCCTGGCCCTGGGGGCCATGTATTGTGCCCACGCGCTGTTCAAGATCCTGGTGCTGGGCTGGCCGGGGACGATCAAGCTGTTCAGCCTCACCGGCATGCCCGAGTGGCTGACCTACCCGGCGGTGGCGGCGGAACTGCTGGGCGGCTTGCTGCTGATCCTGGGGATTGGCGTGCGCTGGGTGGCCCTGGCGCTGCTGCCGATGCTGCTGGGGGCCATCGCCTTCGTCCATGGCGCCCACGGCTGGATCTACACCAGCCCGGGCGGTGGCTGGGAATACCTGGCCTTCCTGGCCGTGGTGTCGCTGGCGTTGGTCTGCCTGGGCAACGGCGCGCTGTCCCTGGCCGGATTGTTCAAGGCCCCGGTCAAAGGGCAATGGACGGCAACGCCAGCCCCTTGAGGGTCTGGGCGCTGGTGGCTTGCTCGGCCATCAACCAGTCGACGAAACGCTGGATCAACGGCCCCCGGCGCTTACGCTGGGGCAGCACCACGTAATAGCCGTAGCTGGAGATCACCGTTTCGGCGATAGGCCGGCACAACAGGCCCTGGGCCAGCAGGTCGTCCACCAGGTGGCGCCAGCCGATGGCCACGCCCTGGCCACCGATCGCCGCCTGGATCAACAGGGTGTAGTTATCGAAGCGCAACTGCCCCGGCGCTGGCGCGGAGGCGATGCCCAGTTCGCGAAACACTCCGCTCCAGTCGAACCAGTGGCTGCTGGCCTCGCCGCGCAAGTGCAGCAATGGCAATTGCAAAAGCGCTTGGGCGGGCAGGGGCAACGTGCGCTCCTTGAGCAATGCCGGGCTGCACACTGCGAACACTTCTTCGTTGAACAGCCAGTGGCTTTGCCCATGCTTGAAGCGCCCATCGCCGAACAGCACCGCCACGTCGATATCGCTGCGCAAGCTGGCGTGGCTGCGTTCGCTGGTCACCAGGCTGACATCCACCTGCGGATTGGCTTCATGGAAACGATGCAGGCGCGGCATCAGCCAGTAGGCGGCGAAGGCGAAATCGGTGGCGACCTGCAGCACCTCATGCTGGTGCTGCTGGCGCAGGGCGCCCAGGCCGGCGTCGATGCTCTGCAAGCCGGCCTGGACCTGCTCCAGCAGCAGGCTGGCGGAGTCGGTCAGCTCGATGCCACGGTAGATCCGGTCGAACAGCCGCACCCCCAGCTGTTCTTCCAGCCGCTTGACCTGCTGGCTGATGGCCGGCTGGGTGGTACCCAGCTCCAGTGCAGCGGCGGTGAAGCTGCGCAGACGGGCCGCCGCTTCGAACACCCGCAGCAGGTCCAGGGACAGGTCACCCAGGGCTTCATACATAAGCTGTGCTTATCCTAGTCATTGTCGCGCATGGGCTTTACCGCCACCGGCATGGAATCCATCCTCGATCGCAGCACTCTCGCATAACCATCGACTATGGAATGCCGCGATCCCATGAAGCGCAAGAACATTCTTTTCATCATGGCCGACCAGATGGCCGCGCCCTTGCTGCCGTTCTACGGTCCATCGCCGATCCGCCTGCCGCACCTTGCGCGCCTGGCCGCCGAGGGCGTGGTGTTCGAGGCGGCCTACTGCAACAGCCCGTTGTGCGCACCCTCGCGCTTCACCCTGGTCAGCGGGCAGTTGCCGAGCAAGATCGGCGCCTACGACAACGCCGCCGACTTTCCCGCCGATGTACCGTCCTACGCCCACTACCTGCGGCGCCTGGGCTACCGCACGGCGCTGTCGGGCAAGATGCACTTTTGCGGCCCGGACCAGTTGCACGGCTATGAAGAGCGCCTGACCAGCGACATCTACCCCGCCGACTACGGCTGGGCGGTGAACTGGGACCAGCCAGGCGTACGCCCCAGTTGGTACCACAACATGTCCTCGGTATTGCAGGCCGGTCCCTGCGTGCGCACCAACCAGCTGGACTTCGACGAGGAGGTGCTGTTCAAGGCCCGGCAGTACCTGTTCGACCATGTCCGCGAGGCCGGCGACCAGCCGTTCTGCCTGACCGTGTCGATGACCCACCCCCACGATCCGTACACCATCGCCAAGGCCTACTGGGACCTGTATCGCGACGAGCAGATCCCCATGCCCCAGGCGCTGCCCCAGGACCAGCAGGACCCGCATTCCCAACGCCTGCTCAAGGTCTACGACCTGTGGGACAAACCACTGCCCGAGGACAAGATCCGCGATGCCCGGCGGGCCTACTTCGGCGCCTGCAGCTACATCGACGATAACGTTGGCAAGCTGCTGCAGACCCTGGAGGAGACCGGCCTGGCGGACGACACCATCGTGGTGTTCTCCGGCGACCACGGCGACATGCTGGGCGAGCGTGGCCTCTGGTACAAGATGCACTGGTTCGAAATGGCCGCGCGGGTGCCGCTGCTGATCCATGCCCCGGGGCAATTCGCCGCCGGCCGGGTCAGCCAGGCGGTGTCCACCGCCGATCTGCTGCCGACCCTGGTGGAACTGGCCGGTGGCGCCCTTGAACCTGACCTGCCCCTGGACGGGCGCTCGTTGCTGCCGCACCTGCAAGGGCAGGGCGGGCATGACGAGGTATTCGGCGAATACATGGCCGAAGGCACCATCGGCCCGCTGATGATGATCCGCCGTGGCGCCTACAAGTTCATCTACAGCGAGGACGACCCATGCCTGTTGTTCGACGTGGCCAACGACCCACACGAACGCGAGGAACTGTCCCGCTCAGCGGAACATCGCCAGCTGTTCGCCGACTTCCTCCAGGAGGCCCGCAACCGTTGGGACATGCCTCGGATCCACCAACAAGTGCTCGCCAGCCAGCGGCGCCGGCGTTTCGTCGCCACGGCCCTGGGCATCGGCAAGCTCAAGAGCTGGGACCACCAGCCGCTGGTGGACGCCAGCGCGCAGTACATGCGCAACCATATCGACCTCGATGACCTGGAGCGCAAGGCTCGTTATCCACAACCCTGCCAAGACCAATGACAAAAACCCAAGGGGAAGAGCATGCAGAAGTTATCCACAGCAGCGATCGCCACGCTGGTGCTTTTGACCAGCGCACCGACCTGGGCCGAGCCTGGATGCGAGACGGTGAAGATGGCCGACCCGGGCTGGAGCGACATCGCCGCCACCAACGCCATCACCGGCTTCTTGCTCGAGGGCCTGGGCTACAAACCCAAGGTCGATACCCTGGCGGTGCCGATCATCTTCGGCGGACTCAAGGACGGCCGGGTGGACGTGTTCCTGGGCAACTGGATGCCGGCGCAACAGGGCTTCCATGACAAGTTCGTGGCCAACGGCGATGTCACCCGGCTGGCGCAGAACCTAGAGGGCACCCAGTTCACCCTGGCCGTGCCGGACTATGTATGGGACGCCGGGGTACATGACTTCAACGACCTGAACAGATACGCCGAACAGCATCCCCGGGAAGTCGACAAGAAGCTCTACGGCATCGGCTCCGGAGCCCCGGCCAACCTGTCGTTGCAGGAGATCATCAAGCACGACGACTTCGCCCTCGGCCAGTGGAAGCTCGCGGAATCCAGCGAGCAGGCGATGCTCGCCGAGGTGTCGCGGGCGGTGAAAAAACACAAGTTCGTCACCTTCCTCGGCTGGACGCCGCACCCGATGAACGTGCAACTGAACATGCGCTACCTCACCGGGGGCGAGAAGTACTTCGGCGCCAGCGGCAGCGTCTACACCCTGACCCGCAAGGGGTATGCCCAGGCTTGCCCGAACGTCGGCAAGCTACTGGGCAACCTGCGGTTCACCCAAGACATGGAGAACGGCATCATGGCCGAGGTGGCCAACCGCAAGGTCAGCTATGCCGAGGCCGCCCGGGCCTGGATCAAGGCCAACCCGGCGGTGCTGGGCCAATGGCTAGACGGTGTGACGACCCTCGATGGCAAGGATGCGCTGCCAACCGTGCAAGCCCGCCTCTAGCACCCATCGTAGGAGCGAGGGGTGGGCGCCCCCTTGCTCCTACAGGGATGGGGTAAGCCCTGCGGCAATGCTTTACCCTGACGCCTCTGAACACGCTGAACGCGAGGACCCATGGCCTGGCCCGACCGCCATTCACTGCTGCCGTTCCTGAGCTGGCTGCCACGCCAGAGCCGCGCCAGTGTCGGCCGCGACCTGCTGGTGGGCCTGAGCGGGGCGATCCTGGCGCTGCCGCAATCGATCGCCTATGCCCTGATCGCCGGGCTGCCGCCGGAGTACGGGCTGTACGCGGCCATAGTACCGGTGCTGGTGGCCTGCCTGTGGGGCTCGTCCTGGCACTTGATCTGCGGTCCCACGGCGGCCATTTCCATCGTTCTCTACACCAGCGTCAGCCCCTTGGCGGTGCCGGCTTCGGCGGACTACATCACGCTGATCCTGCTCTTGACCCTGCTGGCCGGGATCTTCCAGTGGCTGCTGGGGATGCTGCGCTTCGGCGCCCTGGTGAACTTCGTCTCGCATTCGGTGGTACTGGGCTTCACCCTCGGCGCGGCGGTGGTCATCGCCCTGGGCCAACTGCCCAACCTGATGGGCCTGGACCTGGCGAACCAGGCCACCGCCCTTGGCAGCCTGGGCCTGCTGTTGCAGCACCTGGGCGACCTCGACCGGCCGTCCCTGCTCCTGGGGCTCGGCACCCTGGCGCTGGGGGTCGGCTTCAAGCTGCTGGCCCCGCGCTGGCCAGGCCTGCTACTGAGCCTGGTGCTCAGTGCGCTGGCGGTCTGGCTGCTGCCGGGACTGTTCGGCCAGGTACGGCTGGTGAGCGCCTTCGCCGGCCACTTGCCGCCCCTGAGCCCTCTGCCGCTGGACCTGGAGCTGGTCCTGCGGCTGCTGCCCAGCGCCGTGGCGGTGGGCATGCTGGGGCTGGTGACCAGCCTGTCGATCGCCCGCTCGCTATCGGCCCGCTCGGAGCAGCTGCTCGACGCCAACCAGGAAGTGCGCGCCCAGGGCCTGTCGAACATCGTCGGGGCCTTCTTCTCCGGCTATCTGTCCTCGGGCTCCTTCACCCGCTCGGGGCTGAGCTACGAGGCCGGCGCCCGTTCGCCCCTGGCCGGGGTGTTCTCGGCGCTCTGGGTGGCGCTGTTCGCAGTGGCCGGCGCCGGGCTGATCGCCCATATCCCGATCCCCGCCATGGCCGGCAGCATCCTGCTGATCTGCTGGGGCCTGGTGGACCACCGGGCGATTCGTGCGTTGTTCCGGGTCAGTCGCGCCGAATTCGCCGTGATGAGCCTGACCTTCTTCGCCACCTTGCTCCTGGAATTGCAGACCGCGATCTATGCCGGGGTCCTGGCGTCGCTGTTCTTCTACCTCAAGCGCACCTCGCAACCCCGGGTGCAGTACAGCCGCGAAGGCGACGAGGACATCCTGCGGGTCGGCGGCTCGATCTTCTTCGGCGCCAGCCATTACCTGCAGGTCCGCATGCAGCGCTGCCACGGGGCGAAACTGGTGATCGACGCGCGGCAGATCAACTTCATCGACTCTTCGGGAGTGGCGATGCTGCACCAGGAGGCGCGCCGGCTCAGGCGCCAGGGTGGCAGCCTGACACTGCGCCGGGCGCGGGCCTCGGTGATCGAGGAATTGCGCAAGCTCGAAGGCACGGAGCAATGCCCGATCCGCTTTGAGGATTGAGCATGGCTTGCTGTGGGGTCATAACGACGCGCCCATCGCCAGCCGGCTATCGCTCTGAACGATGAGGCGATCGGTCAGAGCGCCAGCTGGCGCCGCAGCTCGGCCAGTACCGGGGCGCTGTCCGGGCGCACGCCACGCCACAGGAAGAAGGCTTCTGCCGCCTGCTCGGCGAGCATGCCCAGGCCATCGAGCACCTGGACCGCGCTCTGTGCGCTGGCCCAACGGCAGAAGGTGGTCGGCTCCTTGCCGTACATCATGTCGTAGCACACCGTCCTGCCCGGCTCGACCAGGCTGCCGGAGATCGCCGGCAACTCACCCGACAGACTGGCGGAAGTGGCGTTGATGATCAGGTCCACCGACTCTTCCAGCCAGTCGTAACCGCTGGCCGATACCGGCCCCAGGTCGGCGAAGGCCGCGGCCAGTTGCTCGGCCTTCTCCACGGTGCGGTTGGCGATCACCACCGAGGCCGGTTGCTCGGCCAGCAACGGCTCCAGGGCACCACGCACCGCGCCACCGGCGCCCAGCAGCAGGATGCGCTTGCCCTTGAGGCCGACCCCGGCGTTGACCCTGAGGTCGCGCACCAGCCCGGCACCGTCGGTGTTGTCTCCCAGCAAGCTGCCATCGGCCTGCTTGCACAGGGTGTTCACTGCGCCGGCGCGCTGCGCTCGACGGGTGAGGCTGTCGCACAGGCGGTAGGCTTCTTCCTTGAACGGCACGGTGACGTTGGCCCCGCGCCCGTGGGCGAAGAAGCGCCGGGCGGTGCCGGCGAAATCGTCCAGGGGCGCCAGCAGGGTGGCGTATTCCAGCTGCTGGCCGGTCTGTTCGGCGAACAGCCGGTGGATCAACGGCGACTTGCTGTGGCCGATCGGATTACCGAAGACAACGTACTGGTCCATCTCTTCCCCCTTTGTGCAATGCCGATTCATCCGCCCGGTCCGCTCAGTTGGCGCCGGCCAGCCAGTCGCGATCCTTGAGGAAGTACTCGGTCAGGCGCGCTTCCTCGCTGCCCGGCTCGGCCTTCCAGTCATAACCCCAGCGCACCTGCGGCGGCAGCGACATGAGGATCGACTCGGTGCGGCCGCCCGATTGCAGGCCGAACAGGGTGCCGCGGTCGTAGACCAGGTTGAATTCCACGTAGCGGCCCCGGCGGAACTCCTGGAATTCGCGCTGCTGCTCGGTGTAGGGGGTGGCCTTGCGGCGCTGGATGATGGGCAGGTAGGCCTCGATGTAGGCATCGCCGATGGCGCGCATGAAAGCGAAGCTGGTGTCGAAGTCCCATTCGTTCAGATCGTCGAAGAACAGGCCGCCGATGCCCCGCGGCTCGTTGCGGTGCTTGATGTGGAAGTAGCTGTCGCACCAGGCCTTGTAGCGTGGATAGACATCGGGCCCGAAGGGCGCGCAGGCGCGTTCGGCGACCCGGTGCCAGTGCACGCAGTCTTCCTCGTTGGCGTAGTAGGGGGTCAGGTCGAAGCCGCCGCCGAACCACCAGACCGGTTCCTCGCCTTCTTTCTCGGCGATGAAGAACCGCACGTTGGCGTGGGAAGTCGGTACATGGGGGTTATGCGGATGGATCACCAGGGACACGCCCAGGGCCTCGAAACCGCGACCGGCCAGTTCCGGCCGGTGGGCACTGGCCGATGGCGGCAGGCCGCTGCCGAACACATGGGAAAAGTTGACCCCGCCTTTCTCGATCACCGCGCCATCGCCGATCACCCGGGTACGACCGCCACCGCCGGCAGGGCGGGTCCAGGCGTCCTCGATGAAACGGGCGCCGCCGTCTTCGGTTTCCAGTGCGGCACAGATACGGTCTTGCAGGTCGAGCAGGTAGGCCTTCACGGCCTCGGTGCGGGTAGTCATGGCATCACCTTGGGTCGGGCAAAGCTACGCGGCGCTAGGGATGACGCGCAGGCCGGCGCAAATGGGCGCGTAGCATAACACCGCGCCGGGGCCTGCCGCAGTTGACGAAGGTCAAGCAGAGGAGTCCGATAGGGCACTTTTAACAGGCCGTTCAAAAATGTAGGCGGGCAACCAGCGCAAGGCGAAAAAAGACGAAAAAACGCAGTTTACAAGTGTAAATGAGCATTTTGACCGGGCTGGCGCACCAGCCTGTTTTCAACGCAGCGATGGCAACGCAGGCAGTTTTTCAACGCCCTGTTCAACATGCGATCGAGGAGAGAGGAAAGATGGCTAAACGTATCCAGTTCCGCGCCCATGGCGGCCCCGAAGTACTTGAGTATGTGGATTACCAGCCGGCCGAGCCGGGCCCGCAGGAAGTGCGGGTCAGCAACCGGGCCATCGGCCTGAACTTCATCGACAACTACTACCGCAGTGGCTTGTATGCGCCACCGGCCTTGCCCTCGGGCATGGGTTTCGAAGGCGCGGGGGTGGTCGAGGCGGTGGGCAGCGCGGTGACCCGCTTCAAGGTCGGCGACCGGGTGGGCTACGGCAGCGGCCCGCTGGGCGCCTACAGCGATGTGCATGTACTGCCCGAAACCAACCTGGTGCTGCTGCCTGAGGGCATCAGTTTCGAACAAGCGGCGGCGGTGATGCTCAAGGGCCTGACCGTGCAGTACCTGCTGCGCCAGACCTACGAACTCAAGGGCGGCGAGACCGTGCTGTTCCACGCGGCGGCAGGTGGCGTCGGCGCCCTGGCCTGCCAGTGGGCCAAGGCCCTGGGGGTGAAGCTGATCGGTACCGTCAGCTCGCCGGAAAAAGCCGCCCTCGCCAAGGGCCTCGGCGCCTGGGAAACCATCGACTACAGCCATGAGAACGTGGCCCAGCGGGTGCTGGAGCTGACCGGCGGACGCAAATGCCCGGTGGTCTACGACGGCGTCGGCAAGGACACCTGGCTGACTTCCCTGGACTGCCTGGCGCCACGCGGCCTGATGGTCAGCTTCGGCAACGCCTCGGGGGCGGTGGAAGGGGTGAATCTGGGAATCCTGGCGGCCAAGGGTTCGCTGTACGTGACCCGGCCGACCCTGGGCAGCTACGCCAACAGCGCCGAGAACCTGCAACGCATGGCCGACGACCTGTTCGGCATGATCACCAGCGGCCACATCAAGGTCGAGATCAACCAGCGTTTCGCCCTGGCGGACGCGGCCAAGGCCCACGTCGAGCTTTCGGCGCGGCGCACCACCGGCTCCACGGTACTGCTGCCCTAGTCAGGGGAAACAGTGGGCGAGGGTGGCGCGCTCCAATCGGCGCCGCAGCCCTCGCCAGCGCGGCTCAGGAAGGCCGGATCACCTTGCCGGTGGCCAGGTCGCGGATCAGGCTGGGGTTCTTGCGTCCACCCAGGCTGCCGCTCAAGACCAGGTCCAGCTGCCCCCGGAAGTACTGTTCGACCCGCAACCGGGTCCGCGCCGCTGGGCGCCCCTGGGGGTTGGCCGAGGTAGAGATCAATGGCCCCACCAGGGCACAGAGCTCACGCACCAACGGATGGTCGCTGACCCGCAGGGCCACGGTGTCGTGGAGCCCGGTGACCCATTCGGGCAACAGGTTCTGATGGGGCACCAGCCAGGTATTGGGACCCGGCCAGGTGCTGGCCATGCGTTCGATCCAAGTGTCGGGGAAATCCTCGAACAGGAAGTCGAACTGGTGGATATTGTCGGCGATCAGGATCAAGCCCTTGTCCACCGACCGCGACTTGATCGCCAACAGGCGATCCACCGCCTCTTCGTTCCACGGATCGCACCCCAGGCCCCAGACCGCTTCGGTTGGATAGGCAATCACCGCCCCTGCGCGAATCTCTCGTGCGGCTTGTTGCACACGCCAACTGCTGACCATTGCCGACTCTCCAGATAAAAGCTGTGCGCAGTTTACCGATCCTGCTTATAAAACCTAGCTCAGGCGCGCAAACCAGCGCCCGTTTTCATTGACCGCGCGACCATCGACCTCCAGCTCGGTCAGGCTCGCCAGCACCCGGGGCAGGGGCCAGCCACTGGCCAGCGCCAGGGCCTCGCTGCCCTGGGGAGCGGCTTGCAGCAGGACCAGCAGCGGATGGGAATCGATGGCGACCGGCTCGACTGACGGCGGCAAGCGTTGCCAGCCCTGTAACGTCTCGAGGATGTGCTGGACGCTTTCCACCAGTACCGCGCCATCGCGGATCAGTTGGTGACAACCGCGGGCTCCGGGGTAATGGATCGAACCGGGAATGGCATACACCTCGCGCCCCTGCTCCGCCGCCAGCCGGGCAGTGATCAGCGAGCCGCTGGCGACACTGGCCTCCACCACCAGCACCCCCAGGGACAGGCCGCTGATGATCCGGTTGCGCCGGGGAAAATGCTCCGGGCGCGGCCCGGTATCCAGGGCGAACTCGGACACCAGCGCACTGCCTTGCTCGACCATCGCCCGGGCCAGCTCCCGGTGACGCTGTGGATAACAATTTTCCAGGCCGGTGCCGAGCACCGCCACGGTGCGCCCGCCGACCTCCAGCGCAGCCCGGTGCGCGGCCCCGTCGATGCCCAGGGCCAGGCCGCTGGTGATGACGAAACCGGCCTCGGCCAAGCTCCTGGAAAACGCCGCCGCAGTATCCAGGCCGGGCCGCGAGGCACGCCGGCTGCCCACCAGCGCCAACTGCGGCGACTCGAGGATCGTCGGATCGCCGGCCACGAACAGCAGGGGCGGGGCATCCTCCAACTGGGCCAGCAACGCCGGGTAGCCGGGCTGGTCCCACATCAGCAAGTGCCTGGCCTGGCCGTCTATCCAGGCCAACGCGCGCCGAGCGCCCTCGCGCACTGTAGCGCTGCGCCGGGCCTCGGCACAGGCCGCCGGCAGCCCCAGGGACTGCCAGGCAGCGGCCGGGGCGCTGAGGGCCTTGGCCGCACCACCGAAAGCCTGGAGCAGGCGCTTGAAACGCATGGGGCCAAGACCAGGCAGTCCATGCAAACGTAGACGAGCCTCCAGTTCCGCTGGGGAAATGGCGCCAATGGTCGGGTGCGACATGGATCATCCTTGATCGTCATGGCTCCGGCGAATACCGGAACAACCTGTGGATAAGTCTGTTGGTAACTTGTTGAGGAACGCCTTCCCTCAAGGCCCCTGGCACTTGCCCTGGCACTCTTGGCCAGGCCAGGCCGGCACGGATGCGCATGGAGGGGGAAAAGCGCCGACGATCCGCCTGCAGCCCAGGGACAGCAAGGCGAACAGTGATTTCCTCAGGGGCTGAATCCCTTTATCATGTGCGTTCGCGTGAAACGCCAGAGCCTGCACGGCTCGCTCCCTTGCAGAGCACGTTTTACATCGGCGGCCCAGGTCCAGGACCTGCCAGGACGCCGGATCCGCCCTCATTTCACACGTGTAGCAATTACGCCTATGGCCATTTTAAACATCCTCGAATTCCCCGATTCGCGCCTGCGCACTATCGCCAAACCCGTGGCCGTAGTGGACGACGAAGTGCGTCAGTTGGTCGACGACATGTTTGAAACAATGTATGAGGCCCCGGGCATCGGCCTGGCGGCGACCCAGGTCAACGTGCACAAGCGCGTCGTGGTCATGGACCTGTCCGAAGACCGCAGCGAGCCCCGGGTCTTCATCAACCCCGAGTTCGAACCCCTGACCGACGAGATGGACCAGTACCAGGAAGGTTGCCTGTCGGTACCCGGCTTCTACGAAAACGTCGACCGCCCGCAGCGGGTCAAGGTCAAGGCCCTGGACCGCGACGGCAAGCCCTACGAGTTGATCGCCGAAGGCCTGCTGGCGGTGTGCATCCAGCACGAGTGCGACCACCTGAACGGCAAGTTGTTCGTCGACTACCTGTCCACGCTCAAGCGCGACCGGATCAAGAAGAAGCTGGAAAAGCAGCATCGCCAGCAGGCTTGATGGCCGTCTTGCAAAGGCTTGCCATGGCAAGCCTTTTTCTTTTTCGCATCTTCAGCAAGCGAGATTCCCCATGACTGAGCCATTGCGCATCGTCTTTGCCGGCACCCCCGAATTCGCCGCCGAACACCTCAAGGCCCTGCTCGCCAGCCCCTACGAGATCGTGGCCGTCTATACCCAGCCCGATCGCCCGGCCGGCCGTGGGCAGAAGCTGATGCCCAGCGCGGTCAAGGCCCTGGCCGTGGAGCATGCGATCCCGGTCTATCAGCCGCAGACCCTGCGCAACGCCGAGGCCCAGGCCGAACTGGCCGCACTCAAGCCGGACCTGATGGTGGTGGTGGCCTACGGCCTGATCCTGCCCCAGGCGGTGCTGGATATCCCACGCCTGGGCTGCATCAACAGCCATGCCTCGCTGCTGCCACGCTGGCGTGGTGCGGCACCGATCCAGCGCGCCGTGCAGGCCGGCGACGCCGAGAGCGGCGTGACCGTGATGCGCATGGAAGCGGGCCTGGACACCGGGCCGATGCTGCTCAAGGTAGTCACCCCGATCAACGCCGAAGACACCGGCGGCACCCTGCACGACCGCCTGGCCGCCATGGGCCCGGGCGCCGTAGTGCAAGCCATCGCCGGCCTGGCTGCCGGCACCCTGCAAGGCGAAGTGCAGGACGATAGCCTGGCCACCTACGCCCACAAGCTGAACAAGGATGAAGCACGCATCGACTGGAGCCGTCCCGCCGTGGAACTGGAACGCCTGGTCCGCGCCTTCAACCCATGGCCGGTGTGCCATAGCACCCTTGATGGCGAAAGCGTGAAGGTACTGGCCGCCAACATATCCACAGGCCAGGGCACCCCGGGCGAAGTCCTATCCGCCAGCAAGGACGGCCTGGTCGTCGCTTGCGGTGCCGGCGCCCTGAGCCTGACTCGCCTGCAATTGCCCGGTGGCAAGGCCCTGGCCTTCAGCGACCTGTTCAACAGTCGCCGCGAGAAGTTCGCCAGCGGCAAGGTACTCGGCCAATGAATCCACGCCTGGCCGCCGCCCGTGCCCTGGCCGCCGTACTCAGCGGCAAGGCCTCGCTCAACAGCTCACTGCCCGCGCAGTTGGACAAGGTCGAGGAGCGTGATCGCGGCCTGACCCAGGACCTGGCCTTCGGCACCGCCCGCTGGCAACCGCGCCTCGAGCTGCTGGCCGCGCAATTGCTGCAGAAGCCCTTCAAGGCGGCCGACGCCGATGTCCAGGCGCTGCTGCTGGTGGGCCTGTACCAGCTGTTCTACAGCCGAATCCCGGCCCACGCCGCCATCGGCGAGACCGTCGGTTGTGCCGACAAGCTCAAGAAACCCTGGGCCAAGGGCCTGCTCAATGCCGTGCTGCGCCGCGCCCAGCGTGAGGGTGAGGAACTGCTCGCCGGCATGGAGCGCGACCCGGTGGTACGTACTGCCCACCCGCGGTGGCTGCAGAAATCGCTCAAGGCCTTCTGGCCCGAGCAGTGGGAAGCCATCTGCGCCGCCAACAACGCCCATCCGCCGATGATCCTGCGGGTCAACCGCCGCCACCACAGCCGCGATGCCTACCTGGCGCTGCTGGCCGAAGCGGGCGTTGGCGCCAGCGCCTGCCAGTACAGCCCAGACGGCATCGTGCTGGCCGAAGCCTGCGACGTGCGCGGCCTGCCAGGCTTCGCCGAAGGCTGGGTGAGCGTGCAGGACGAAGCCGCGCAACTGGCCGCCGACCTGCTGGACCTGGCCCCCGGGCAGCGGGTGCTGGACGCCTGCTGCGCCCCTGGCGGCAAGACCTGCCACATCCTCGAAGCCGAGCCGGCCCTGGCCGGCGTGGTGGCCGTGGACCTGGAAGCCAAGCGCCTGGTCCGCGTGCGGGAAAACCTCGAGCGCCTGGGGCTGGACGCGCAATTGATCGCCGCCGACGGCCGCGACACCCAGGCCTGGTGGGACGGCCAGCCGTTCCAGCGCATCCTGCTGGACGCGCCCTGTTCGGCTACCGGGGTGATCCGCCGGCATCCGGACATCAAGCTGACCCGCCAGCCCGACGACATCGCGGCCCTGGCGCAACTGCAAGGCGAGCTGCTGGATACCCTGTGGCAAACCCTCGAGGTGGGCGGCATCCTGCTCTACGCCACCTGCTCGACCCTGCCCACCGAGAACACCGAGGTGATCGGTGCCTTCCTCGCCCGTACCCCGGGCGCCCGGGAGCTGGACCTGGCCACTGAAGCCGGCCTGCGCCAGCCCCACGGCCGCCAGTTGCTGGCCCAGGAGGGCGGCCACGACGGCTTCTACTATGCCAAGCTGATCAAGATCGCCGCATCGCGCGGGTAAGCACAAGAATCTAGGGAGTAGTGGATGAAGATCATCATCCTCGGCGCCGGCCAAGTAGGCGGCACGCTGGCCGAACACCTGGCCAGCGAAGCCAACGACATCACCGTGGTGGACACCGATGGCGAGCGCCTGCGCGATCTCGGCGATCGCCTGGACATCCGTACCGTGCAGGGCCGTGGCTCCTTCCCCACGGTGCTGCGCCAGGCCGGGGCGGACGATGCCGACATGCTGGTGGCGGTGACCAACAGCGACGAAACCAACATGGTGGCCTGCCAGGTCGCCCACACCCTGTTCCACACCCCGACCAAGATCGCCCGGGTGCGCGAGGCCGCCTACCTGACCCGTGCCGGCCTGTTCGACAACGATGCCATTCCGGTGGACGTGCTGATCAGCCCGGAACAGGTGGTGACCAACTACATCAAGCGCCTGATCGAGCACCCCGGTTCGCTGCAGGTGATCGACTTCTACGAGGGCAAGGCCCAGCTGGTGGCGGTGAAGGCCTATTACGGCGGCCCGCTGGTCGGCCAGCAACTGCGCCAGCTGCGCGAGCACATGCCCAACGTCGACACCCGGGTGGCGGCGATCTTCCGCCGCGACCGGCCGATCATGCCCACCGGCGACACGGTGATCGAGGCCGACGACGAAGTGTTCTTCATCGCCGCCAAGGCCCACATCCGCGCGGTGATGAGCGAGATGCGCCGGCTCGAGGAGTCCTACAAGCGCATAGTCATCGCCGGTGGCGGGCAGATCGGCGAGCGCCTGGCCGAGGCCATCGAAAGCCGCTACCAGGTCAAGATCATCGAGATGAACCCGGCCCGCTGCCGCTATCTCTCCGACACCCTGGACAGCACCGTGGTCCTGCAAGGCAGCGCCTCGGACCGCGACCTGCTGCTGGAAGAGAACATCGCCGACGCCGACATCTTCCTGGCCCTGACCAACGACGACGAGGCCAACATCATGTCCTCGCTGCTGGCCAAGCGCCTGGGGGCGAAGAAGGTCATGACCATCATCAACAACCCGGCCTACGTCGACCTGATCCAGGGTGGCGATATCGACATCGCCATCAGCCCACAACTGGCCACCATCGGCACCCTGCTGGCCCACGTGCGCCGTGGCGATATCGTCAGCGTGCATTCCCTGCGCCGGGGTGCGGCGGAAGCCATCGAGGCCGTCGCCCATGGCGACGCCAAGTCGAGCAAGGTGATCGGACGGGCCATCGGCGACCTCGGCCTGCCGCCGGGGACCACCATCGGCGCGGTCATCCGTGATGAAGAGGTGCTGATCGCCCACGACGATACGGTGATCGAGGCCGGGGACCACGTGATCCTGTTCCTTGTGGATAAAAAACATATCCGCGATGTGGAGAAGCTGTTCCACGTGGGCCTGAGCTTCTTCTGATCGAAAGCTGTCTTGTCCAAAGGAGTGACGACAATGCTGGAATCGCTGGAAAAAATGCTCGCCAAGGGTGTGGATAACCCACTGCTGCGCTTCGGCCTGGGCAAGGGTTACCTGGACCAGGGCGAACACGCCCGGGCCGCCACCCACCTGCAACAGTGCGTGACCCTGGACCCGAAGTATTCCGCGGCCTGGAAGCTGTTGGGCAAGGCCTTGCAAGGGCAGGGCGAGCTACAAGCGGCGCGCCAGGCCTGGGAGCAGGGCCTGGAGGCGGCCCGGAGCCAGGGCGACAAGCAGGCGGAAAAGGAAATGACCGTGTTCCTGAAAAAACTCGACCGCCAGTCCCAAGGCTGACCATCACCCTGTAACCGCTGCCGCAGGCTGCGAACGAGCGCAACGCTCGCGAGGCTCTGAAGACCAGCGAGGCTCGACAAGAGACCGTCAAGCGAGGCCCTGCGGTCCTTTTCGCCGCCTCGCGGGATCGGCAGCGGCCACTGGACCGGCTTAGAGATAACGCAGGGCGATGCCCTCGGCGTCCACCTGCACCACTTCCATGCGCACCCGCGGCGCGGCCACCGGCAAGCCCTGCACCTGGCCATAGACCACGGCGCCCTTGGGCAGCCGCGCCAGCTGCGGGCTTTGCACATAGACGCCGCTGGCCGAGAGGTTGCGGGTCTGCCCCAGGCATTCGCCGATGCTCTCGTGGGAAATCTTGATACGGAACGACTTGCGGTGATCGGACATCTTCTGCGCCCTTGTCCAGTGTCCTGTGGATAATCCTCGAGCGAGGTTATCCACAGATCGTGCCAGCTCTGTCAGTACCAGCGCGCCTCGCCAGGAGGGCGCTTCTTGAAACGCTTCATGCTCCACATGTATTGGCTCGGGTAGGCCGCCACGTAACGCTCGACCACCTTGCTCATGGCCGCGCAGGAGACTTCGGTGTCGGTGCTGTACATGTCTTCCGGGGCCGCCTCGAGGATCACCTTGTAGCCCGAGCCGTCGGGCAGGCGCAGGGCATGCAGGAATACGCCAATGGCCTTGCCGCCGGCCAGCATGTTGGGCACGAACTTGCTGGTCAGGGCCTGGGTGGCGAAGAAGGGCACGAAGATCCCGGCGGATTCGGCTGGTTCCGGGTCGGCGGGAATGCCCACCGAGCCGCCCTTGCGCACTTCCTTGATGACGCTGAGGATGCCTTCCTTGGTGGAGGCTGCCACGCGGTTGCCCAGTTGCACCCGCTGCTTGCGCAGCAGTTCGTCCACCGCCTTGAGCTTGGGCGGACGATAGAAAATGATCGGTTTGCACTGGCTGCAATAGAAGTGGTTGAGCACTTCCCAGTTGCCCAGGTGGCTGGTGATGCCCACCACGCCCTTGCCCGAGGCCAGGGCCTGCTGGAGCACTTCCAGGCCCTGGACTTCGCGCACCAGGGCAATGGAGCGTTCGGCCGGCCAGATCCAGGCACAGGCGCTTTCGGTCAGGGACTTGCCGATGTCCTTCAGGCTCTGGCCGACCAGACGCTCGCGCTCGGCGGGGTCCATCTGGGGAAAACACTTGGCGAGGTTGATCCGCACCACGTCGCGGGAGCGGTTGGGCGTCTTCCACATGATCCAGCCGATGGCCGCGCCGACCGCCTGCACCGCGCGCCAGGGCAGCAGGGCAAACAACCGCAGGGCTCCCACCAGCAGGGCGCCTTTGAACTTATCCACAGATGACTCCTGATCTCTTGGTCATGGCCTAGTCGCAGCCGGCTATTCTAACCGGCCATCGGCGCCTGTGCGAAAGCGCCTGCCGTGGCGCTCATGGCGCCGGCGAGCCCAGGCTGGAGTAGCGATCGCAGTCGCGGGTGTGGTCCATGACCATGCCCGAAGCCTGCATCAGGGCGTAGCAGATGGTCGGGCCGACGAAGGTGAAACCAGCCTTGCGCAGGCCACGGCTCATGGCCTCGGCCTCGGGCGTCACCGCCGGGACCTCGCTGCGATCGGCGAAATGGTTGATCTTCGGCACACCGCCGACGAAGGACCAGAGGAACGCCACCGGATCGTCCAGCTCCAGCCAGGCCTGGGCATTGCGCCGCGCGGCCTCGAGCTTGAGGCGGTTGCGGATGATGCCCGGATCGAGCATCAGCTCGTCGATCTCGGCATCGCTCATCTGTGCCACCCGCTGCACATCGAAGCCGAACAGCACCTGCCGATAGCGCTCGCGCTTCTTCAGCACGGTGATCCATGACAACCCGGCCTGGAACCCTTCGAGCAATAACAACTCGAACAAGCGCTGCCCATCGCGCAGCGGTACGCCCCATTCCTGATCGTGATAAGCCATGTACAACGGATCTTCGGTACACCAAAAGCAGCGTGGCATAAGGCTCCAGGGGGCGTGCGCAGGACCGAATCGGGTATACTCCCGCTCCTTAAATCGCAGCCCAAGTAACAGGTGAATTTCGTGAGCCAGCCTACGCCAGCCGTGCGTACCTTCCAAGACTTGATCCTCGCCCTCCAGCAGTACTGGGCCGAGCAAGGTTGTGTGGTACTTCAGCCCTACGATATGGAAGTAGGCGCCGGCACTTTCCACACCGCCACATTCCTGCGGGCCATCGGCCCGGAAACCTGGAACGCCGCCTACGTGCAGCCAAGCCGCCGCCCCACTGACGGCCGCTACGGCGAGAACCCCAACCGCCTGCAGCACTACTACCAGTTCCAGGTGGTCCTCAAGCCCAACCCGGAAAACTTCCAGGAGCTGTACCTGGGCTCGCTCAAGCACGTGGGCCTGGACCCACTGGTACACGACATCCGTTTCGTCGAGGACAACTGGGAATCGCCGACCCTGGGTGCCTGGGGCCTGGGCTGGGAAGTCTGGCTCAACGGCATGGAAGTGACCCAGTTCACCTACTTCCAGCAGGCCGGCGGCATCGAGTGCTACCCGGTGACCGGCGAAATCACCTATGGCCTGGAACGCCTGGCCATGTACCTGCAGGGCGTGGACTCGGTCTACGACCTGGTCTGGGCCGACGGCCCGTTCGGCAAGGTCACCTATGGCGATGTGTTCCACCAGAACGAGGTGGAGCAATCGACCTACAACTTCGAGCACGCCAACGTCGACAAGCTGTTCGAACTGTTCGATTTCTATGAAAGCGAAGCCAAGCGCCTGATCGAGCTGGACCAGCCGCTGCCGTTGCCGAGCTATGAAATGGTCCTCAAGGCCTCGCACACCTTCAACCTGCTGGATGCACGCCGGGCCATCTCGGTGACCGCGCGCCAGCAGTACATCCTGCGTGTGCGCACCCTGGCGCGTTCCGTCGCGCAAGCCTACCTGCTGGCCCGGGCCAAGCTGGGCTTCCCGATGGCGACCCCGGACCTGCGTGATGAAGTGTTGGCTAAGTTGGAGGCGGCACAATGAGTGCGCAAGATTTTCTGGTTGAACTGGGCACTGAAGAACTGCCACCCAAGGCCCTGGCGACCCTGGCCGAAGCCTTTCTGGCCGGCATCGAAAAAGGCCTGCAGAGCGCTGGCCTGAGCTTTGAAGCCAAGCACGTCTACGCCGCGCCACGGCGCCTGGCGGTACTGATCACCCAGCTGGCCACCCAGCAGCCGGACCGCAGCATCAACCTCGACGGCCCGCCACGCCAGGCGGCCTTCGATGCCGAGGGCAACCCGACCCAGGCCGCCCTGGGCTTCGCCAAGAAGTGCGGCGTGGACCTGAGCGAGATCGACCAGAGCGGTCCGAAACTGCGCTACAGCCAGAGCATCAAGGGCAAGCCTACCGCCAGCCTGCTGCCGACCATCGTCGAGGATTCGCTCAACGACCTGCCGATTCCCAAGCGCATGCGCTGGGCCGCGCGCAAGGAAGAGTTCGTGCGTCCGACCCAGTGGCTGGTCATGCTCCTGGGCGATGAAGTCATCGACTGCACCATCCTGGCCCAGAAGGCCGGCCGCGACTCCCGTGGCCATCGTTTCCACCACCCGGAAAACGTGCGCATCACCGCGCCGGCCAACTACCTGGCCGACCTGCGTGCTGCCTACGTGCTGGCCGATGCCAACGAGCGCCGCGAGCTGATCAGCAAGCGCACCGAAGAGCTGGCGCGCATGCAAGAAGGCACCGCCATCGTCCCGGCCGACCTGCTGGACGAGGTCACCGCCCTGGTGGAATGGCCAGTGCCGCTGGTGTGCTCGTTCGAGGAGCGGTTCCTGGAAGTCCCCCAGGAAGCCCTGATCACCACCATGCAGGACAACCAGAAGTACTTCTGCCTGCTGGACGTGGATGGCAAGCTGCTGCCGCGCTTCATCACCGTGGCCAACATCGAGAGCAAGGACCCGCGCCAGATCATCGAGGGCAACGAGAAAGTCGTGCGCCCACGCCTGACCGACGCCGAGTTCTTCTTCAAGCAAGACAAGAAGCAGAAGCTCGAGGACTTCAACCAGCGCCTGCAGAACGTGGTTTTCCAGGAGAAGCTGGGCAGCGTCTACGACAAGGCCGAGCGCGTTTCCAAGCTGGCCGCCTTCATTGCCCCGCGCATCGGTGGCGACGCCCAGCGCGCAGCCCGTGCCGGCATCCTCTCCAAGTGCGACCTGGCCACCGAGATGGTCGGCGAGTTCCCCGAGATGCAAGGCATCGCCGGCTACTACTACGCCCTCAATGACGGCGAGCCGCAAGACGTGGCCCTGGCCCTCAACGAGCAATACATGCCTCGTGGCGCCGGTGCCGAGCTGCCCAGCACCCTGACCGGTGCCGCCGTGGCCATCGCCGACAAGCTCGATACCCTGGTGGGCATCTTCGGCATCGGCATGCTGCCTACCGGTAGCAAGGACCCTTACGCCCTGCGCCGTGCGGCCCTGGGCGTGCTGCGGATCCTGATCGAGAAGAAACTCGACCTGGACCTGAACGAAGCGGTGGCCTCTGCCGTCAGCGCCTTCGGCAGCAAGGTCAAGGCCGCCGGCCTGGCCGAGCAGGTGCTGGAGTTCATCTTCGACCGCCTGCGCGCACGCTACGAGGACGAAGGCGTGGACGTGGCCACCTACCTGTCGGTACGGGCCCTGAAACCGGGTTCGGCCCTGGACTTCGACCAGCGCGTACAGGCCGTGCAGGCCTTCCGCAAGCTGCCGGAAGCCGCGGCGCTGGCAGCGGTGAACAAGCGCGTGTCGAACCTGCTGAGCAAGATCGAAGGCAACGTGCCGACCACCATCGAAGCCAAATACTTCGACAATGCCAACGAGTTCTCCCTGTACTCGGCGATCCAGCAGGCGGACCAGGCTGTCCAGCCAATGGCCGCAGCCCGCCAGTACAGCGAGACCCTGGCCCGCCTGGCCGCCCTGCGCGAGCCGGTGGACGCCTTCTTCGAGGCGGTGATGGTCAATGCCGAGGACGCCAACGTACGGGCCAACCGCTATGCGCTGCTGGCGCGCCTGCGTGGCCTGTTCCTGGGCGTGGCCGACATTTCGGTACTGAGCTGAGCGGATAGGGAACTGCTGTGAAACTGCTGATACTCGATCGCGACGGCGTGATCAATCACGACTCCGATGCCTATATCAAATCGGTGCAGGAGTGGATACCGATCCCCGGATCGATCGAAGCCATTGCGCAGTTGAGCAAGGCCGGCTGGACGGTGGCGGTGGCCACCAACCAGTCCGGCATTGCCCGCGGCTACTACGACCTGGCCACCCTCGACGCCATGCACGCGCGCCTGCGCGAGCTGGTGGCGGAGCAGGGCGGCGAAGTCGGGCTGATCGTCCATTGTCCCCATGGTCCGGATGAAGGCTGCGACTGCCGCAAGCCCAAGCCGGGAATGCTGCGGACCATCGCCGAACACTACCAGGCCGATCTCGGCCATCTATGGTTCGTAGGTGACAGTCTCAGTGACCTGGAGGCGGCAAGAGCCGTCGACTGTCAGCCCGTATTGGTAAAGACCGGAAAAGGCGAAAAGACCCTGGGGAAAACCCTGCCGGTAGGCACCTTGATTTTTGACGACTTGGCGGCCGTTGCCGCTGAACTTATCCACAATTAGGCCCCTTCTGGCATCCTGACCAAGGACCGTTCGGGAGAGCGCTTTTTAAAGCGGGCACGCCCGCAATGGTAAATGCCGCTATGTCGATCCTGCAGGCCATCAGAACCTTCTTCTTTTACCTGCTGTTGAGCACCAGCGCCTTGCTGTGGTGCTCCCTGAGCTTTTTCATCGCGCCTTTCCTGCCTTTCAAGGCGCGCTATCGCTTTATCAATGTCTACTGGTGTCGCTGTGCCCTGTGGCTGACCAAGGTATTGCTCGACATCCGCGTGGAAGTGAAGGGCGCGGACAATGTTCCGGAACGCCCCTGCGTGATCGTCTCGAACCACCAGAGCACCTGGGAGACCTTCTTCCTCTCGGCCTACTTCCAACCCTTGAGCCAAGTACTCAAGCGTGAACTGCTGTACGTGCCGTTCTTCGGTTGGGCCATGGCCATGCTGCGCCCCATCGCCATCGACCGGGACAACCCCAAGGCCGCCCTCAAGCAAGTGGCGAGCAAGGGCGATGAACTGCTCAAGGACAATGTCTGGGTACTGATCTTCCCCGAAGGCACCCGCGTGCCCTATGGCCAGGTCGGCAAGTTCTCCCGCAGTGGCAGCGCCCTGGCGGTGAACGCCGACTTGCCAGTCCTGCCGGTGGCCCACAATGCCGGCAAGTTCTGGCCCAAGACTGGCTGGAGCAAGCGCCCTGGAACCATCACCGTCACCATTGGCGCGCCCATGTACGCCGAAGGCAGCGGCCCACGGGCCATCGCCGATCTCAACGACCGGGTGGCAGCCTGGAACGAGCAGGCCCAGCGGGAAATGGGCTCATTGCCACCATTGGACTCTGCCACGGATAAGCTTGCTGTATGAACAACTGTGGATAACCTGTGCACGAATTTTCCTGGGACGCTTGAAACAAATATATAACTCACTGATTTATATGCATATTTCAGAAGCTCATAAAATATGGAAAAAGGTGCATAAGTTTTACGCCTAAAGAAAAAAACCGGCTTTTGTGCCGGTTTTTTCGTCTCGTTATTTCCTCCGGTGCTATTCCTCCAGCAGAGGCAGCTCGAGGATGAAGCAGGAGCCTTGGCCCACCACGCTTTGGCAACTGACCCGCCCCTGGTGGCGGTCCATCACCGCCTTGACCATCGACAAGCCCAGGCCCAGCCCGTCGATACCCCGGGCCGAGGCAAAGCGCTGGTACTGGCCGAACAGCTGGGGCAAGTCCGCGGCAGCGATACCCTGGCCTTCATCGCGGACTTCACAACGCAGCCAGCCTTCGGCGCAACTGACCCCGACACTCACGGTGGAACCTTCCGGGCTGTACTTGATGGCGTTCTCCAGCAGGTTGAACAACGCCCGGGTCAACAACGACTGGTCCGCCAGCACCAGGCTTTCGGCCTGCTCGTCCAGGCTATGGCGTAGCTGGATATGCTTGAGCTGGGCCAGGGTATTGGCCTGGTCGAAGGCATCCAGCACCAGCATGGCGAACATGCTCGGCTCGAATTGATAGACCTCCGACTCGGCCTTGGCCAACTGCACGAAAGCCTCGGTCAGGGTCAGGGCCCGGCGCACCTGCTGCTCGATCTGGCCATAGACCTGCTTGGGCAGCGACGGCTGGCGCTGCTGCACATCCAGCAAGGCGAGGATCGCCGAGTGGGGCGCACGCAGGTCATGGGAAAGGAACCGCAGCAACACCCCGCGCTGCTGTTCGGCATCGCGTTCGACGCTCAGGTCGGTCAGGCTCAGCAACCAGCCAATGGGGGTTTCGCTGTCCACCGGCAACAACGGCGCCAGTTCCACCCGCAGGCTGCGTTGCTGGATATCGCGGAACTCCACGATGGGCAACTGCCCCAGGCCGGGATACTGCGCCGGCTCGGCCAGCCCCGGATACCCCAGGGCCGCCAGTTGCTCCAGCAACGAATGCCCCACCAGCGAATGCGCGAACACTTCGCGGGCATTGCGGTTGGCCAGCAGGATCCGCCCCTCCGGATCACTGATCAGGGTCGCCACCGGCAGGCATTCCAGGCCGTCGGCGATAAAGCGCCGGGTGTCCCGGGTCCGGCCCAGGGCCTGTTCCAGGGCGACGATCTGGCCTTGCAGCACATCGCCCACCGGTTCCCGGGGGCGCCGGCGTTCGGGCAACACCTTGGGTTCGCTGTCCAGGCGCTGCAGCTCCCAGCCGAAGTAACTCAAGATGACCTGCAGGCGCCGCCAGTTCCAGATCAGGTACGCCAGCAACATGCCCAGCAAGCTGGCCACCGGCGACCACCAGTAGCCAAGGCGCAGCATCGATACCGAGCCCAGCAACGCCAGGCCCATGCAGCCCAGGGTTATCCACAGGGCATGACGCGGGCGCCAGAGCAGCAGGCCGAGCAAGGCGGCGGTCAGGATCACCGACAGCAGCACTCCCGACCACTGCCCCAGCGCCACCACGGTGCGGTGCTGCAACAGGCCATTGAGCAGGTTGGCCTGGATCTCGACGCCCGGGGTGGTGCCCTGGCTGCCGGATTGCGCGGTCACGTAGCGATCTCCCAAGCCCGGGGCCGTGGACCCCACCAGGATCAGCCGATCCCGCAGCAGCTCCGGCGGGACTTCACCGCGCAACACGCTGACGTAGGGCACGCTGGGAAACCCCGCGGCCTTGGCAATGAAAGGGATGCGCACCGGGTTGGCCCGCAACCAGCCCCGGGTCAGCTCCGGCTCGCCGCTGCCCGGCATCCGTGGCACCAGCGAGTCGGCTTCGGTGAGCTGGTACATCAGCCAGGTCAGTTGCGCCCGGGGCGCCTGTTGCGGTCCTTCGCGCAGGTAGACGCTGCGCACCGTACCGTCGGGGTCGGCCTCGGCGTTGATATGGCCCAGGCCACGGGCGCAGTTGCGCAACGGCGTCACCGGCAGCAGCTCGCCCAGGTCCTGGCCATAACGGGCCACGCCTTCGCGCAGTACCGGCAGGAACACGTTGCCGGCACGGCACAGGGCCGCGGCCAGGCGAGTGTCGTTTTCCACGGTGCTGCCAGGTTCGCTGAGGATCACGTCGAACAACACGCCCTTGGCTCCGGCCGTCGTCAGTCGGTCGAGCAACTGGCCATGGATCGCCCTTGGCCAGGGCCAGCGCCCCAACTGCTGGAGGCTGTAGTCGTCGATGGTCACCAAGAGGATCCGCGAATCCACCGCCAGCGGGGTAAAGCGGCGCAACTGATCATAGAACAGGTTGTTCAGCGCCAGCCCATGGCTCAGGGACAGTGCCGCCGTCAGCGGCAACAAGAGCAGGCTGACCCACAGCCACTCGCGCACCAGGCGATGGAACAGCTGCTGGGCCAGGGACAGTTCACGACCGTCGCGACGACGGCTCCACAGGCTCATCGGCAACCCGTTGGCGGGTTACTGGACACGGCTGCTCCTGGGGTAATAGAAAATGTCATAGACCCCGGTTTCTCCTTCCAGGCCATGCTCGTCGAATGCCGAGAGGCGTACATGATAGAAAAACGCCTGCAACCCAGTGAAGTTGACTTGCGGGGTACTGGAGAACTGTTCTTGCTTGATGTTCAGGAAATCCTTGTCGGTAGCCACCTGGGCCCGATAGCGCCGGGCACCGGGCAATGGCTCGAGGATCAGCTGCCAGGCGGGCAGGGCGCCGGTTTGCCCAGCCTGCCCCAGCAACCGGGGCGCGGCCAGCAATTGCACCGGCTTGAGCTCACCCTCCTTGCGCACCCGCATGCCCTGGCGCGCCATCACCTGCACTTCTCCCGGCTGCGGGCCGGCCGGTTTATCCACAACCCGCTTGCGCGAACGAGGGGAGGGCTGGGTGATGGCTTCCTCGTCCCGGTTCACCGCCACCTGGCCATTGAGCACCTCCACCAGGGATTGCTGGTCGTCGTTGCGCACGCGGAAGTGGGTTCCGCGTACACCCAGCACTCCCACCGGGGTCACGATCTGGAAACGGTCGTGATCGCTGTTGCGCTTGATCACGTAGGACTCGATCTGGCCCTGCTCCAATACCAGCTGGGGAATGCCGTACTGCTCGTTCAACCGCAGGGTGACCTGGGAGCTGGATGGCAACACCACCCGCGAGCCATCGCCCAGGAACAGGCTGACGAACGCCGAGGGCGAAGTCTTCACGCTTTCCTTCTCGTCGATATCCATGCCTTCTTCCAGGGCGGTCTCGCGGCCCTTGGCGTCCAGCTTCCAGGCTTCGCCGGTCAGGTGCTCGACCGTCGCCGGCAACGGTTGGCCACGGCACTGCTGGTTATCGTCGATATAGGGCAGGCGCTTGGCTGGAGAAACGGCGGCATTGGCCATCGAGTCGGACAAGGCCAGCACCACGCCGAACAGGAGCGGGACGAACATGGCCCGGTGGCGAATAGGTAAGTACGTCATGAAATCATCGGATCCGTGGTCGCGCTCTGCTGAAGTCCGTGACATTAGAACTAGATTGTTGGCGTGCTGGCCATAGCTCTCGACCGAAACCGGTCTATAGCCATTCATCCCTGTGGGAACGGCACAACCGCTCAAGAGCGGTTGTGCGTGCGTAGCCTTGGGTCACCGGTCGGGCCTGGGGCCCTCCGGCGCTACGGGTCAGTCCCGACCAGTAGCGATCAGACGATAGGCCAGGGCTCCCAGGCTCGCACCCAGCAGCGGAGCGACCCAGAACAGCCAGAGTTGGGACACAGCCCACTCGCCGACAAAAAATGCCACTGCGGTACTGCGAGCCGGGTTGACCGAAGTATTGGTGACCGGAATGCTGATCAGGTGGATCAGCGTCAGGGTCAGGCCAATGGCGATCGGGGCGAAACCGGGAGCGGCACGCTTGGAGGTGGCGCCCAGGATGACCAGCAGGAACATCGCCGTCAGCACCACTTCACACAGCAGGGCCGCGAGCATCGAGTAACCGCCGGGCGAGTGTTCGCCATAGCCGTTGGCGGCAAAACCGGCCGAAGCGTCGAAGCCAGCCTTGCCCGAAGCGATCAGGAACAATACCGCACCGGCTGCCAGGCCACCGAGCACCTGGGCGACGATGTACGGCAACAGGCGGTTACCTGGGAAGCGGCCGCCCAACCACAGGCCCAGCGACACTGCAGGGTTGAAGTGCGCGCCGGAAATCGGCCCCAAGGCATAGGCCATGGTCAAGACGCTGAGGCCAAAGGCCAGGGCGACGCCCAGGTAGCCAATACCCAATTGTGGAACGCCGGCAGCCAATACGGCACTGCCGCAGCCGCCCAGCACCAACCAGAACGTACCAAAGAATTCCGCGCCGAGTGTTTTCATCAGAGGCCTTCACAGATGTTCGAAATGAGAGGGAGAGTGTCAAGATCGCCGACAACCAGCGGAGGAGGGAGACACATCCTTGTGTCGAGCATTACGTCCTGAGGAGGCACTCCCTGTTTTCCCCTGTACGGTGAATCGAAGCGAGCTTCGGTCCGCAGCCGCCAAACCGGCGGATGACACTCCCTGTGTCGGAGCACTTCCGATTGCCCCCGTGTGCCACTCAGCGAGTGCGAATTTACCGGTAGGACGCAGCCTGGTGTCGCTTTGCAATATTTCTTCAGAATGTTCGGCCCCACGGTTAGAACACCCACCGTTGCTGGTCCTGGTACACCACCGATGGCACCGACGGCGCAATGGTCGCGGGGGCGAAGCCCCGTGAGTCACTGAAGCCGACCTGATCCACCGAGGGACTGAAATAACGCTGCACCGGAAGGGCGTAGTGCGGGGGTGGCGGAACGACGGCAGCTGTAGAAAAAGCTTCGAAACCCAAGAGCGCAGCAAGAGACAGGGTGACGAACTTCGCCAGATCCGCTCCTTTGGAGATTTTTTTCCACCCCATATCCATCATCCCCGACATGTTGCCCATTGCCCTTTTCCTTGCTCGTTCGAGCCGGTATCGTCCTTCAAGGAGTTCGGCGCTGGGGATGTTCCCAACAGCTACCGGCTATTTGATATCAGCGTACCGAGGGAGCAGCGCCCCTAGAGCAATTCGCCACAATTGTTCAGATTCGCCCCCGGCGCCTAAACTTCTCCCCAGCCCGAGGCTTGCCTCGGACCGCATTCACCCCCCTAAGGACCTGCCTCGCATGCGTGTCGCGATACTGGATGACGAACCCGCAGAACTGGCGCGGGTGGAACAGACACTGCGAGATATACCCGGGCCGGGCGAACAGCCCTGGACCCTGCACCGTTTCGAGCGCGGCGAAGACCTGCTGCGCCAGTTACGGCGGGAAACCTTCGACCTGATGATCCTCGACTGGCAAGTACCGGACCTCAGCGGCCTGTCGCTCTTGCGCTGGACCCGGGAGCACATGGACTCGCCACCGGCCGCCATCATGCTCACCAGCCGCGATGCCGAGAGCGATATCGTCCAGGCCCTCAACACCGGCGCTGACGACTACCTGAGCAAGCCCTTCCGTCCCAACGAGCTCAAGGCCCGGGTCAACGCGGTGCTGCGCCGCCATGGCCTGCAGCGCAGCAACAGCGAGGAAGTGCTGAACTTCAACGACCTTTCATTCGACGACGCCGAGCTGACGGTGACCCGCGCCGGGGTGCCCATCAGCCTCACCGAACGCGAGTACCGCCTGGCCCGTTGCCTGTTCGCCAACCTGGGCCGGCCGCTGTCTCGAGAATACTTGTACGAGCGGTTCTGGACCCATGAGGAAATTCTTTCCTCCAGGCCCCTGGATACCCACATCTACCGGTTGCGTAACAAGCTGGGGCTGACTGCGGAACGGGGTTGGCAGTTGTTGACCATCTACGGTTATGGCTACCGCCTGGAAAGCGTCACGTCACCTGGCGAGCAGGACAACTGACGGCGGGCCGCCATAAGCGGCTCGATATCATTCCGGGTCCTGCCAGACATCTTCATAGCCAGCGCGGTCGATGATGAAACACGTCCCGCTCGGCAGATACAGATAATCGATCACCTCCGGCAACAGCTCGACCAGGTGTTCGGTACACAAGGGTTGGTAGAAATCCACAGCGGGGGAATGTTCGCCGCAGTGGATAAACCAACTGACCGTACCGTTCTTTGGCAACTCGATCCTTGTGCCATAGATGGGCGAGTGCGCAAGGGAGTCGGTGGCCAGTGCAATCATCGGCTCCGGCGCCTGGGGAGCGAGGTCGTAGCGTTCACAGATAAGCTGCTGTCTTTCGTTCATTGGCCCAACCATCAAGGGGAAATAGGGGAGGTCCTGCCCAGCGCAAAGACCTGTTCGAGTGTTACCTCGTCGTGGCTGTCACCGTCCTCGAAACATCTGAAACGGTGCCCCTGCATTGCCCGGTCCAGGCACTCGTGCAATGCCGCGGTTCGGAACAGCAGCTCCATCCAGAGCGCCTGGTCGTTCTCGAAGGTCAGGCGCAGATCATAGTCGGCGCTGCTGCCCAGGCCAGGATCCTTGAACTCGACTACCTGCTCTGCCGCCTGCACACAGTCCGCTCTGCCGCGCAGCTTATCCATGACCTGCCGCGCGCCCAGCGGCTCATCAAACACCAACCGATATTCGTAGCTCATGCTCGCCTGCACTCCGTTCGCGATCAGCTATCCAGCCACCAATTGAGCAACGTCTCGTCATCGCTGTCATCGAGGTTCTTATAGATGTTGGCGTAGTACCACTCGATGCCCGTGACATCGCGGAAGCGGTTGAAGAACAGGGCGATCCTATCCATGCCGTTTCGAGCTGGTACCGACAATGTCAGATTGCCCTTGTAGCGCCCGTCGAGCATGCCGCCCAATTCGGTCGCCACATCTGCCTCCAGGGCACTGATGTGTTGTTCCGGAATGTAATCCGAATAAATGTGGATGCAGAAGTTGCCGCCACGCTTGAGTACCACCGCCGGGGCCTGTGGGTCCTTGATCGAAATAATGTCGCCCTTGGCCAGGTTGAGCGTGAGCCCCGGTGAGTAAAGAATCTCGTAACTGTGCTCATCAATCCGCCGTACATGCAGCGGTTCATAGACCGGGCCGCGGTCGTTTTGCCCCGCGACAACCCTGATCGATATTTCCTGGCTTTGATCATCCATAACAAATTTCCGAGCGATTACTGTTTTAAAAAAGGGTGGCAAGGGCCGAGGCAGTCCTGCCGAGGTCGACGTCCATTATCCAATTAGTCTTCCACTTGCCAGGCCAGACCGGGATCAGTCGCGCCACAAGCCGAAAAATAAACCAGGGCCTGTCTCGCCTGCTCTTTAGTCACACACTGATGCCGCGGGTAACTGCCGGATTGGCCGCCCGCGACCAAGTCGACCCACTGGTCGTCGGGGCTGTCTGCGCTGAGCAGGGTCTGCAACGATTGGTCGACATCCTGGGCGATGAAGACCACATACCGATCGGCCGCACCGCCCCCGATATGCATCAGGGTCTCGTCGCTGAAGAAAAAAACCGTCGAGCTGAAAGCTTTTCCGTCGAGGCGGTTGAATGCGGACAGCACCTGCGCCGAGTCGGGATTTAACCATTCATGGGTGTGGCAACGGTTACCGGCATGTTCATCTTCAATGATTTTCTTGAGCATTCGCCATGCCTGCCTTGGCTGGATAAATGGATGAGGGATTGAACAACCTGCCAATAAAAAAGGCCAACGCAAGCGTCGGCCTTTTTATTTTCAGCTGCGTCCCCTGATCAGAAGTCCAGGTTGGACACCGCCAGGGCGTTGCTTTCGATGAAGTCGCGACGAGGTTCGACCGCATCACCCATCAGGGTGTTGAAGATCTGGTCGGCGGCGATGGCGTCTTCCACAGTGACCTTGAGCATGCGGCGCATGGTCGGGTCCATGGTGGTTTCCCACAGCTGGTCAGGGTTCATCTCGCCCAGACCTTTGTATCGCTGGATGGTGTGGCGCTTGGTGCTTTCGGCCATCAGCCAGTCCAGGGCTTCCTTGAACTCGGTCACTGGCTTCTTGCGCTCGCCACGCTGCACGTAGGCGCCTTCATCCAGCAAGGTGCTCAGCTGAGCGCCAAGGGATACGACGGTCTTGTAGTCATTGCTACCGAAGAAGTCGCGGTTGAAGGTGACGTAGCTCGACAGGCCGTGGGAAATCAGCTCGACCTCTGGCAGCCAGAGATTACGCTCGCGGTCTTCGCGCAGGCTGGCCTTGTAGACCAGGCCCGACGTCTCGGAACTGCGCAGGCGGGCGTCGTACTTGGCCAGCCATTCCTGCATGGCGGCGTGGTCGGACAGTTGCTCCAGGCTCACCGGCGGCAGGTAGATGAAGTGCTCGGTCAGCTCCTGTGGGTACAGGCGCGACAGGCGCTTGAGGGTCTTCATCACCATGCGGAAGTCGTTGACCAGGCGTTCCAGGGCTTCGCCGGAAATACCAGGGGCGTCTTCGTTCAAGTGCAGGCTGGCATCTTCCAGAGCCGACTGGGTCATGTAGTCTTCCATGGCGTCGTCGTCTTTGATGTATTGCTCTTGCTTGCCTTTCTTGACCTTGTACAGCGGCGGCTGGGCGATATAGATGTAGCCGCGCTCGATCAGCTCCGGCAGCTGGCGGAAGAAGAAGGTCAGCAGCAGGGTACGGATGTGCGAACCGTCGACGTCAGCATCGGTCATGATGATGATGTTGTGATAGCGCAGCTTGTCGATGTTGTACTCTTCACGCCCAATGCCACAGCCCAGGGCGGTGATCAGGGTGCCGACCTCCTGGGAAGAGATCATCTTGTCGAAGCGGGCCTTCTCGACGTTGAGGATCTTGCCCTTGAGCGGCAGGATCGCCTGGGTCTTGCGGTTACGGCCCTGCTTGGCAGAACCGCCCGCGGAGTCACCCTCCACCAGGTAGAGTTCGGACAGCGCTGGATCCTTCTCCTGGCAATCAGCCAGCTTGCCTGGCAGGCCGGCGATATCCAGGGCGCCTTTACGGCGGGTCATTTCACGAGCCTTGCGCGCGGCTTCACGAGCCCGGGCGGCGTCGATCATCTTGCCGACCACCAGCTTGGCTTCGTTGGGGTTTTCCAGCAGGAAGTCGGAGAAGTACTTGCCCATCTCCTGCTCGACCGCGGTCTTCACTTCAGAAGACACCAGCTTGTCCTTGGTCTGGGAGCTGAACTTCGGATCCGGCACCTTCACCGAAATGATCGCGGTCAGACCTTCACGGGCGTCGTCACCGGTGGTGGCGACCTTGTGCTTCTTGGCCAGGCCTTCTTGTTCGATGTAGTTGTTCAGGTTACGGGTCAGGGCCGAACGGAAGCCCACCAGGTGGGTACCGCCGTCGCGCTGGGGAATGTTGTTGGTGAAGCACAGCAGGCTTTCGTTGAAGCTGTCGTTCCACTGCAGGGCGACTTCCACGCCGATGCCGTCGTCACGCTGGACGTTGAAGTGGAACACCTGGTTCACCGCAGTCTTGTTGGTGTTCAGGTATTCGACGAAGGCGCGCAAGCCGCCCTCGTACTTGAACAGCTCTTCCTTGCCGGTGCGCTCGTCCTTGAGGACGATGCCGACGCCGGAGTTGAGGAAGGACAGTTCACGGATCCGCTTGGCCAGGACATCCCAGCTGAAGTGAATGTTCTTGAAGGTCTCGGCCGAAGGCTTGAAGTGGATCTGGGTACCGGTGGTCTCGCTGTCGCCAACGATCTTCATCCGCTCCTGGGGTACGCCATGGACATAGGTCTGTTCCCAGATCTTGCCGCTACGACGTACGGTGAGCACCAGCTCCTCGGACAGGGCGTTCACCACCGACACACCCACGCCGTGCAGGCCGCCGGAAACCTTGTAGGAGTTGTCGTCGAACTTACCGCCGGCGTGCAGTACGGTCATGATGACCTCGGCTGCGGAAACGCCTTCTTCCTTGTGCACATCCACCGGGATACCGCGACCGTTGTCGCGTACGGTGATGGATTCGTCCGGGTGGATGATGACGCTGATGTCGTCGCAATGGCCGGCCAAAGCTTCGTCGATCGAGTTGTCGACCACCTCGAACACCATGTGGTGCAGACCGCTGCCGTCATCGGTGTCGCCAATGTACATACCGGGACGTTTGCGTACGGCATCCAAACCTTTCAGCACCTTGATGCTGTTCGAGTCGTACGTATTTTCTTCGCTCATGCCTTCACTCCCGATGGTCGTGGGTCTGGGTGATACGGCCTTGTTCCACGTGGAACAAAGCAACTGGCGTTTCCGTCTGCCAGCCTTCCCTCAATAATTCGTGGTCTACACAGGTGATGAACACCTGGCAGCGTAAGTCTTCCAACAAGCGGCAAAGTGCGCGGCGGTGCTGCTCGTCCAACTCGGACGGCAAGTCGTCCACCAGATAAATACACTGACCGCGGCGGGCCTGGCTGACCAGGTGCCCCTGGGCAATGCGCAAGGCGCAGACCACCAGCTTCTGCTGGCCCCGGGACAAGATGTCCGCGGCGTTATGTCCACCTAGGCGCAAGCGCAAATCAGCGCGTTGCGGGCCGGCCTGGGTATGGCCCATTTGCTGATCACGGTGCAGGGCAGTCGCGAGGACTTCACTCAGCTCGCGGTCCTTGTCCCAGCCACGGTAATAGCTAAGCGTCAGGCCCTCGAGCTCCAGCAGTTCGCTCAAGGTCCGCTCAAAGACTGGTTTCAAGGCTTTGATATAAGCGCGGCGGTATTCATCGATTTCAGCGCTGGCCTGGCACAGTTCCCGGTCCCAGGCCGCTTGCGAAGCGGCGTCAAGTGTACCATGCCGCAGCCATGAGTTCCGCTGCCGCAGGGCCTTCTGCAAGCGCTGCCAGGTGGACATGAAGCGAGGTTCCACATGGAACACTCCCCAATCCAGGAACTGTCGGCGGATCTTCGGCGCCCCTTCCAACAGGCGGAAGCTGTCGGGGTTGATCAACTGAAGTGGCAGGATTTCCGCCAGCTGCGCCGCGCTGCGGGCATTCTGGCCGTCGATGCGGATCTGGAATTCCCCCTGGCGGTCACGGGATATCCCCAGGTTGCTGTGCCCTCCCTCGGATAACTCGACCTGGCCGAATACCGTGCAAGCCAGCTGCTCGTACTGGATTACCGGTAACAGGCGCGCACTGCGAAACGAGCGGGCGAGCCCCAGCAGGTGGATGGCTTCCAGCACGCTGGTCTTGCCACTGCCGTTGGCGCCGTAGAGGAGGTTGATGCGGGGGGAGGGGGAGAAGGTCACCGGGTGCAGATTGCGCACCGCGGTGACCGAGACGCGACTGAGGGACATCTAGCTTCTGCTGAGCATGATTACAGGCGCATCGGCATGACAACGTAAGCCGAGTCGTCGTTGTCGGACTCTTGCAGCAGTGCACTGCTGTTGGAGTCGGACAGGATCAGGCGAACCTGCTCGGTGGTCATCACGCCCAGCACGTCCAGCAGGTAGCTGACGTTGAAGCCGATTTCCAACGAGCCTCCGTTGTACTCCACGCCTACTTCTTCTTCCGCTTCTTCCTGCTCCGGGTTGTTGGCCTGGATCTTCAACTGGCCGCTGGCCAGCTGCAGGCGAATGCCGCGGTACTTCTCGTTGGAGAGGATCGCGGTACGGCTGAAGGCCTCGCGCAGGACCTGGCGGTCACCCAATACCAGCTTGTCGCCGCCTTTGGGCAGCACGCGCTCGTAGTCCGGGAACTTGCCGTCCACCAGCTTGGAGGTGAAGGTGAATTCACCGGTGGTGGCGCGGATGTGATGCTGGCCCAGGACGATACTGACGTTGCCATCCGGCTCGGTGAGCAGGCGGGCCAGCTCCAGGATACCTTTGCGCGGCACGATCACCTGGTGACGATCTTGCTGGCCGATGTCAGCCTGCATCGAGCACATGGCCAGGCGGTGGCCATCGGTGGCCACGGCGCGGATGATCCCGGCGGAGACTTCCAGCAACATGCCATTGAGGTAGTAGCGCACATCCTGCTGGGCCATGGCGAAGCTGGTGCGTTCGATCAAGCGGCGCAGCTTGCTCTGCTCCAGCTGGCAGGTCAGGGAGCCTGGGCCTTCTTCCACGGTAGGGAAGTCGTTGGCCGGCAGGGTCGACAGGGTGAAGCGGCTACGGCCGGCCTTCACCACCAGCTTCTGCTCGTCGACCTTGATGTCGATCAAGGCGTCATTGGGCAGGCTCTTGCAGATGTCCATCAGCTTGCGCGCGGGAACGGTGATTTCCCCTTGCTCGGCTGGTTCTTCAAGTTGCACGCGACCGACCAGTTCGACTTCCAGGTCGGTACCGGTCAGCGACAACTGCTGGCCTTCGACAACCAGCAGCACGTTGGAAAGCACCGGCAAGGTCTGGCGGCGTTCGACGACGCCGGCGACCAGTTGCAGGGGTTTCAACAGGGCTTCGCGTTGAATGGTGAAATGCATGGTCTAGTCCCTTGCCTTAATAAGCTGCGTTGGAATCATCAAGTGGTCAGGGTACGCAGCAGGTTCTTGTAGTCCTCGCGGATGTCCGCGTCGGATTCCTTAAGTTCATTGATCTTGCGGCAGGCGTGCAGGACCGTGGTGTGGTCACGGCCGCCGAACACATCGCCGATTTCCGGCAGGCTGTGGTTGGTCAGTTCCTTGGACAAGGCCATGGCCACCTGGCGCGGGCGGGCGACAGAGCGCGAACGCCGCTTGGACAGCAGATCGGAAATCTTGATCTTGTAGTACTCGGCGACGGTACGCTGGATGTTATCCACAGACACCAGCTTGTCCTGCAATGCCAGCAGGTCCTTCAGGGACTCGCGAATCAGCTCGATGGTGATATCGCGGCCCATGAAGTGCGAGTGGGCAATCACCCGCTTGAGCGCGCCTTCCAGTTCACGGACGTTGGAACGGATCCGCTGGGCGATGAAGAACGCCGCATCGTGAGGCAGCTCGACCTTGGCCTGGTCGGCCTTCTTCATCAGGATCGCCACCCGGGTTTCCAGCTCCGGCGGTTCTACCGCCACCGTCAGGCCCCAGCCGAAGCGGGACTTGAGGCGCTCTTCCAGGCCCTCGATCTCCTTCGGATAACGGTCGCTGGTGAGAATCACCTGCTGGCCGCCTTCAAGAAGGGCGTTGAAAGTGTGGAAGAACTCTTCCTGGGAACGCTCTTTTCGCGCGAAGAACTGGATATCGTCGATCAGCAGTGCGTCCACCGAACGGTAGAAGCGCTTGAATTCGTTGATGGCGTTCAGCTGCAACGCCTTGACCATATCCGCCACGAAGCGCTCGGAATGCAGGTACACGACCTTGGCATTCGGGTTCTTCTTCAGCAGGTGGTTACCCACAGCGTGCATCAAGTGGGTCTTACCCAGGCCGACGCCCCCATAAAGGAAAAGCGGGTTGTAGCCATGCTTGGGGTTGTCCGCTACCTGCCAGGCCGCAGCACGGGCCAGCTGGTTGGACTTGCCCTCGACGAAGTTCTCGAAAGTGAAGGTGCGATTCAGGTAGCTGGTGTGCTTGAGCGCGCCCTCCACCTGGACGGTGCGCTGTTCGGTGCGTACCGGAGCCTGTTGCGAACTGGCCCCCGCCATGGGGTCGAAGCTGTCTCGAGAGGGTTCTTCGCTGGTTTCCTCGACCTTCTGCTCGACGGCCTTCCTGGCCGGGGCAGGAGTCGGTGCCGGAGCTGGCGCTACAGGCTCGGCAGCCGCTTTGGCCGCAGCAGCTGCCTGCAACGCCTGGGAAGCAGCTGCAGCCAACGGCGCATTGGGCGCGGCACGCGGAGCCGAGCTGCGCTTGCTGCCTATTAATAAGGAAAGAACCGGCGCCATACCGTTGCCGTGTTCATCCAGCAACTCGAGCACGCGGCCCAGGTACTTTTCATTGACCCAATCGAGAACGAAACGATTCGGTGCGTAGACACGCAACTCGTCGCCTTCGGCTTCGACCTGTAGCGGACGGATCCAAGTGTTGAATTGTTGGGCAGGCAGCTCATCACGCAGAAGCTCCACGCACTGCTGCCAAAGTTCCACTGACACGGATATCCCCTGAGTTGAAAGCCGGTGAGGCAAAAACAAGCGGCCATTGTAACGGTCGGCCGTCCACTTATCCACATGTAGCGTGTCGCCAGGGCACTAAGAATCAATGCCTTAACCCGAATAAACACGACCAGCGGTATGTGCATAAGCTCTGTGGATAACCAAGCTTGAGATCTATGCACAACTCGGGGTGAAACCCAGTGGATAAATCACCTGTGGATAACAAACCTTTCCGCACACAGCTTTTCCGCCCTCGCAGCACAGGTAAAGCACGGTTTCTCAACCGTGTTGTCATTCTCTGTACAGTACGAAATAGAAGGGCTTAAGCTAGTTATCCACAGACAGGGCCTTACTAAGCTTTTATAAGCTCTACAGAAAAGCTTTAAATACTTTCCTTCTCTATTTTTATATCTGGCTGGACCTGGTCCACAAGCCCGAAATCCGGACATACATAGATAAAGGAAAGCTTGGTTGGAAATTGACCTAGAGGCTTGCTTTCTCTAGAATCGCCGATCTCTTAAAACGGGGGCCATTCCGGCCCGTTGTGGACGAACCAGGTAACACGACATGAAACGTACTTTCCAACCAAGCACTATCAAACGCGCTCGTACCCACGGTTTCCGTGCTCGCATGGCCACCAAGAACGGTCGTGCCGTCCTGTCGCGTCGTCGCGCCAAAGGCCGTGCACGTCTGGCAGTTTGATAATCCGGCACTGGAGGTGAGTCAGGACTTCAGTCGGGAAAAGCGTCTGCTTACTCCTCGACACTTCAAGGCAGTCTTTGACTCCCCTACCGGCAAGGTTCCGGGGAAGAATCTCCTGCTCCTTGCTCGCGACAACGATCTTGATCATCCCCGCCTGGGGCTCGTGATCGGAAAGAAGAGCGTAAAGCTCTCCGTTGAACGCAATCGTCTCAAGCGTCTGATGCGCGAATCGTTTCGTCTTCACCAGGATTCACTGGTTGGATGGGACATCGTTATCGTCGCGCGCAAAGGTTTGGGCGACGTAGAAAACCCTGAATTGATCCAGCATTTCGGTAAACTCTGGAAACGCCTGGCCCGTAACAAGCCGGCATCCGCAGTCAAATCCGAAACTGTAGGGGTAGACAGTCCCGATGCGTAAACTGGCACTCGTTCCGATCCAGTTTTACCGCTATGCCATTAGTCCTCTGATGGCCGACCACTGTCGTTTTCACCCCAGTTGTTCCTGCTATGCGTTGGAAGCCATCGAAACCCATGGCCTTCTGCGCGGTGGTTGGCTGACCTTTCGTCGTTTAGGTCGCTGTCATCCATGGAATCCCGGTGGTTATGACCCGGTTCCACCTATCCCCACCTCCCGTTCTTCTTCGATGGCCGAGTAATCATGGATATCAAACGCACGATCCTGATCGTCGCCCTGGCAATCGTGTCCTATGTCATGGTTCTGAAATGGAACCAGGATTATGGCCAGGCTGCCCTGCCGACTCAGAATGTTGCTTCCAGCACGACCACCCCGGGCTTGCCGGACACGCCAACCGGCACTCCAGCCGCCAATGACGACATTCCGCGTGCGGCCAGCGATACCGCTGCCCCTGCCGAAGTGCCAGTGGCTGCAAGCAAAGATCTCATCCAGATCAAAACGGATGTGCTCGACCTCGCCGTCGATCCACAAGGTGGGGATATCGCACAACTGCGCCTGCCTCTGTACCCACGTCGCCAGGACCATCCGGAAATTCCTTTCCAGTTGTTCGACAACGGCAACGAGCGGACCTACCTGGCCCAAAGCGGCCTGATCGGCAGCAACGGCCCGGACGCCAATCCGGCTGGCCGACCGATCTACTCCTCGGAGAAGAAAAGTTATCAACTGGCTGACGGTCAGGACCAACTCGTGGTCGACCTGAAGTTCAGCAAGGACGGCGTCAACTACATCAAGCGTTTCACCCTCAAGCGCGGCCTGTACGACATCACCGTTTCCTACCTGATCGACAACGAAAGTGCACAACCCTGGACTGGTGCGATGTTCGCCCAGCTCAAGCGCGACGCCAGTTCCGATCCATCCTCCAGCACCGCCACCGGCACTGCGACTTACCTGGGCGCCGCCCTGTGGACAAGTTCCGAGCCGTATAAAAAGGTGTCCATGAAAGACATGGACAAGGTGAACGAGGACAAGAGCAAGGCCCCGATCACTGAAAGCGTGCAAGGTGGCTGGGTAGCCTGGCTGCAGCACTACTTCGTGACCGCCTGGATTCCGCCAAAGGGCGAGAACAACCAGGTACTGGCGCGCAAGGACAGCAAAGGCAACTACATCATTGGCTACACCGGTCCTTCGATCACCGTAGCTCCTGGTGCCAAGCTCGAGACCAGCGCCATCCTGTATGCCGGTCCGAAGAGCCAAGCCGTCCTGAAAGAGTTGTCCCCAGGTCTGGAACTGACCGTGGACTACGGTTTCCTGTGGTTCATTGCCCAGCCGATCTTCTGGCTGCTGCAACATATCCACAGCCTGGTGGGTAACTGGGGCTGGTCGATCATCTTCCTGACCATGCTGATCAAGGGCATCTTCTTCCCGCTGTCGGCTGCCAGCTACAAATCCATGGCCCGCATGCGTGCAGTAGCGCCGAAGTTGGCCGCGCTGAAAGAGAAGTTCGGTGACGATCGCCAGAAGATGTCCCAGGCGATGATGGAGCTGTACAAGAAAGAGAAGATCAATCCGCTGGGCGGCTGCTTGCCGATCCTGGTCCAGATGCCGGTCTTCCTGTCCCTGTACTGGGTACTCCTGGAAAGCGTGGAAATGCGCCAGGCGCCGTTCATGCTGTGGATTACCGACCTGTCGATCAAGGATCCGTTCTTCATCCTGCCGATCATCATGGGCGCCACCATGTTCATCCAGCAGCAGCTGAACCCGACTCCGCCGGATCCGATGCAGGCCAAGGTGATGAAAATGATGCCAATCATCTTCACCTTCTTCTTCCTGTGGTTCCCAGCTGGCCTGGTGCTGTACTGGGTAGTGAACAACTGCCTGTCGATCGCCCAACAGTGGTACATCACCCGTAGGATCGAAGCTGCTACCAAGAAAGCAGCGGCCTGACCTACTCTGTGGATAACCACACAAGACGCCCCCTAGTGGGGCGTTTTGCTATCTGTCACTTTTGTCTGGATGTCTGGTTATGAATGTCCCTCGTGAAACCATCGCCGCCATCGCCACCGCCCAGGGACGCGGTGGCGTGGGCATCGTGCGGATCTCCGGGCCGTTGGCGGCAACGGCTGCCGCGGCCATCAGCGGCCGTGAACTCAAGCCGCGGTTTGCCCATTACGGAGCCTTTCTCGGCGGGCAAGGTGAAGTCCTGGACGAGGGCATCGCCCTGTATTTCCCGGGCCCTAACTCCTTCACTGGTGAAGATGTACTGGAATTGCAGGGCCATGGCGGCCCCATCGTCCTCGACATGCTCCTGCAACGTTGCCTGGAACTGGGCTGCCGGCTGGCCAGGCCTGGGGAGTTCAGCGAACGCGCCTTCCTCAACGACAAGCTCGATCTGGCCCAGGCCGAGGCGATCGCCGATCTGATCGAGGCCAGTTCTGCACAGGCGGCCCGCAATGCCCTACGCTCGCTGCAGGGGGCTTTCTCCCAGCGCGTACATCACTTGACCGAACAGCTGATCGCACTGCGCATCTATGTCGAAGCCGCCATCGATTTTCCCGAGGAGGAAATCGACTTCCTTGCCGATGGCCATGTACTCGGCATGCTCGATGCCGTACGCGAGGAGTTGTCCACAGTACTGCGCGAAGCCGGGCAGGGCGCCTTGCTGCGCGATGGCATGACCGTGGTGATTGCCGGTCGTCCGAATGCCGGCAAGTCGAGCCTGCTCAATGCCCTGGCCGGCCGCGAAGCGGCCATCGTCACCGACATCGCCGGTACTACCCGGGACATCCTGCGCGAACATATCCACATCGATGGCATGCCGCTGCATGTAGTGGATACCGCTGGCCTGCGGGATACCGAGGACCAGGTGGAAAAAATCGGTGTCGAACGAGCGCTCAAGGCCATTGGTGAAGCCGACCGAGTATTGCTGGTGGTCGACGCTACTGCCGCCGAGGCGGTCGATCCCTTCGCCTTGTGGCCCGAGTTCCTGCAGCAGCGCCCGGATCCGGCCAAGGTCACTCTGATTCGCAACAAGGCCGACCTGAGTGGCGAACCCATCGCCCTGGAAACCTGTGAAGACGGCCATGCCACCATCAGCCTCAGTGCAATGGCCGCAGGCCCGGGCCTGGAATTGTTGCGCGAGCACCTGAAGGCTTGCATGGGATATGAACAAACTTCCGAAAGCAGCTTCAGTGCACGCCGCCGGCATCTGGAAGCCCTGCGCTACGCCAATGCAGCGCTGGAGCATGGCCGGGCCCAGCTGACCCAGGCTGGTGCGGGCGAATTGTTGGCCGAAGACCTGCGTCAGGCCCAGCAATTCCTCGGAGAAATAACCGGGGCCTTCAGCTCCGATGACTTGCTGGGACGAATCTTCTCCAGCTTCTGTATCGGCAAGTAGTCCTGCCCCTTCCTACCCGGCCAACAGGCCGGGTAGCGCCTGTAGACCGGCACCAGCTGGCCCTGTCTACGGCATTTCCTACCCCTGTGCGGTTATCCCGCTGCCTCCACTCATATGCCAAAGGCATCTGGGTTGCCCTGCAATTTTTCGATCCATACCTCTGGAAAGGCTTGCGCTCTGAGCGCTAGCGCATCGACGAGGCATTTTTCTGTGGATTAAGCCCTGTGAATAACTGCCCTTCAGCACAGTTGATAACCCAGCCTCAAAGCTGAGGAGAATCGGCTCTGTGGATAAGCAGCACATTAATCCACAGGCTTAAACCGGTTATCCAACGGCCTCCGCAACACCTAACCACAGAGTTTAAAATCTCTATACACCATGAAAATAAAGGCTTGTAGAAATCTATCCACAGATAGGTGGAGGTATAAGAATAAACATAAAAACAAGGTTTTAATAAATTTCTCTCTTTTTAATTTCTATTGTTCGCCAGTCATCCACAAGCTGGTTAAATTTTGTGCAAAGGGTTCTTTAGAAAGGGCGAAGTCCCTATACTTGCCCCCTTGGTCGAAAAACCAACCCAACAACCATTCCTAATTACTCCTACTTGAAGCAGGCACGAGGTGCGTGGTGGATTTCCCTTCCCGTTTTGAAGTGATCGTCATCGGCGGCGGTCATGCCGGTACCGAGGCAGCACTTGCATCAGCACGCATGGGGGCAAAGACCCTGTTGCTGACGCATAACGTGGAAACCCTCGGAGCCATGAGCTGCAATCCCGCGATCGGCGGGATCGGCAAGAGCCATCTGGTCAAGGAAATCGACGCCCTGGGCGGCGCGATGGCCATGGCTACCGATAAAGGCGGCATCCAGTTCCGTGTATTGAACAGCCGCAAAGGCCCGGCAGTACGTGCGACCCGGGCCCAGGCCGACCGCATCCTGTACAAGGCTGCGGTACGCGAGATTCTCGAGAACCAGCCGAACCTGTGGATATTTCAACAGGCGGCGGACGACCTGATCGTCGAGCAGGATCAGGTCCGTGGTGTAGTGACCCAGATGGGCCTGCGTTTCTTCGCCGATTCGGTGGTATTGACCACCGGGACCTTCCTCGGCGGACTTATCCACATCGGCTTGCAGAACTACTCCGGCGGTCGTGCTGGTGACCCACCTTCGATTGCACTGGCACAACGCCTGCGGGAACTGCCACTACGGGTCGGGCGCCTGAAAACCGGTACCCCACCGCGTATCGATGCCCGTTCCGTGGATTTCTCGGTGATGACCGAGCAGCCGGGCGATACGCCCATCCCGGTGATGTCGTTCCTGGGTTCCAAGGAACAGCATCCGCGGCAGATCAGCTGCTGGATTACCCACACCAATGCGCGCACCCACGAGATCATCGCGTCGAACCTCGATCGTTCGCCGATGTACTCCGGGGTCATCGAAGGCATTGGCCCGCGCTACTGCCCATCGATCGAAGACAAGATCCACCGCTTTGCCGACAAGGAAAGCCACCAGGTCTTCATCGAGCCCGAAGGCCTGACCACCCACGAGCTGTACCCGAACGGGATATCCACATCTCTGCCGTTCGATGTGCAGTTGCAGATCGTGCAATCGATCCGGGGCATGGAAAATGCCCATATCGTGCGCCCGGGCTACGCCATCGAATACGACTATTTCGACCCGCGGGACTTGAAGTACAGCCTCGAAACCAAAGTCATCGGCGGTCTGTTCTTCGCTGGCCAGATCAATGGCACTACCGGTTACGAAGAAGCTGGCGCACAAGGCCTGCTGGCCGGGGCCAACGCGGCATTGCGTGCCCAGGGCAAGGACAGCTGGTGCCCGCGTCGCGACGAAGCCTACATCGGGGTGTTGGTCGATGACCTGATTACCCTGGGTACCCAGGAACCGTACCGCATGTTCACTTCGCGGGCGGAGTACCGCCTGATCCTGCGCGAAGACAACGCCGATTTGCGCCTGACCGAAAAAGGTCGCGAGCTGGGCCTGGTGGATGACGTGCGCTGGGCGGCGTTCTGCAAGAAACGCGAGGGCATAGCCCTGGAAGAACAGCGCTTGAAGTCCACCTGGGTTCGCCCCGGTACTGAGCAGGGCGATGCGATTGCACAAAAATTCGGCACACCGCTGACCCACGAGTACAACCTGTTGAACCTGCTGAGTCGTCCGGAGATCGACTACGCTGGGCTGGTCGAAGTGACCGGGCATGGCGCGGAGGATCCACAGGTGGCGGAACAGGTCGAGATCAAGACCAAGTACGCCGGCTACATCGATCGCCAGCAGGATGAAATCGCTCGCCTGCGGGCCAGCGAGGACACCAAGCTGCCTGTGGATATCGATTACGCCACCATCTCCGGCCTGTCCAAGGAGATCCAGGGCAAGCTGGGCGCGACCCGTCCGGAAACCCTGGGCCAGGCATCACGGATTCCCGGCGTGACTCCTGCGGCCATTTCCCTGTTGATGATTCACTTGAAAAAACGCGGCGCCGGCCGTCAGTTGGAGCAAAGCGCTTGAGTTCACTGGTCACCTCGCAACACGCGGATGAATTATCCACAGGCGCCCGCCAACTCGGTGTCGAGCTGAGCCCGGCCCAGCATGAGTCGCTGCTGGGCTACCTGGCGCTGCTGATCAAGTGGAACAAGGCCTATAACCTGACCGCCGTGCGCGATCCCGATGAAATGGTTTCGCGCCACTTGCTCGACAGCCTGAGCGTGATGTCGTTCATCGAGGACGGCCGCTGGCTGGATGTGGGCAGTGGCGGCGGGATGCCGGGTATTCCCCTGGCGATCCTGTTTCCCGGATCCCAGGTCACCTGCCTGGACAGCAACGGCAAGAAGACCCGCTTCCTGACCCAGGTCAAACTCGAGCTCAAGCTGGATAACCTGCAAGTTATCCACAGCCGGGTCGAGGCCTTCACTCCTGAACAGCCTTTCAACGGGATCATTTCCCGGGCGTTCAGCAGCATGGAGAACTTCACCAGCTGGACCCGCCACCTTGGGGACAGCGATACACGCTGGCTGGCAATGAAGGGCGTCCATCCCTCTGATGAGCTGTTAGCATTGCCGGCAGACTTCCACCTCGATAGCGAACACGCCCTGGCCGTACCCGGTTGCCAAGGCCAACGCCATCTGCTGATACTGCGCCGCACGGCATGATTGGGAACACAAGCAAGAATGGCTAAGGTATTCGCGATAGCGAACCAGAAAGGTGGTGTGGGCAAGACCACCACCTGCATCAACCTCGCGGCATCCCTGGTAGCGACCAAGCGCCGGGTGCTGCTGATCGACCTTGATCCACAGGGCAACGCCACCATGGGTAGCGGTGTGGATAAACATGGCCTGGAAAACTCGGTCTACGACTTGCTGATCGGCGAGTGCGACCTGGCCCAGGCCATGCACTTCTCCGAACACGGCGGCTACCAGCTGTTGCCGGCCAACCGCGACCTGACCGCGGCGGAAGTGGTCCTGCTGGAAATGCAGATGAAGGAAAGCCGGCTGCGCAGTGCCCTGGCCCCGATCCGCGAGAACTATGACTACATCCTGATCGATTGCCCGCCGTCGCTGTCGATGCTGACCCTCAACGCCCTGGTGGCTGCCGATGGCGTCATCATCCCCATGCAGTGCGAGTACTACGCTCTGGAAGGCTTGAGCGACCTTGTGGATAACATCAAGCGCATTGGCGAACTGCTCAATCCCGAGCTGAAGATCGAAGGCTTGCTGCGCACCATGTTCGACCCGCGCCTGAGCCTGATGAACGATGTTTCCGCACAGCTCAAGGAACACTTCGGCGACCAGCTGTACGACACCGTGATCCCGCGCAACATCCGCCTGGCCGAGGCTCCGAGCTATGGCATGCCGGCATTGGCGTACGACAAACAATCCCGCGGCGCACTGGCCTACCTGGCCCTGGCCGGCGAGATGGTTCGCCGGCAACGTAAACAAGCGCGCATCGCAGCCGCCCAGCCAACTTAAGGAATCCCCATGGCCATCAAGAAACGTGGTCTCGGACGTGGACTGGATGCACTGTTGAGTGGTCCGACTGTCAGCGCCCTGGAAGAGCAAGCCGCGCAGATCGACCAGCGTGAACTGCAACACCTTCCGCTGGACCTGATCCAGCGTGGCAAGTACCAGCCTCGTCGGGACATGGACCCACAGGCCCTGGAGGAACTGGCGAATTCGATCAGGACCCAGGGGGTGATGCAGCCCATCGTGGTGCGTCCCATCGGCGCCGGTCGGTTTGAAATCATCGCCGGTGAACGCCGTTGGCGCGCCAGCCAGCAGGCTGGCCAGGAAACCATTCCGGCGATGGTCCGCGATGTGCCTGATGAAACCGCCATTGCCCTGGCGCTGATCGAGAACATCCAGCGCGAAGATCTCAATCCCATCGAGGAAGCACTGGCCCTGCAGCGCCTGCAGCAGGAGTTCCAGCTGACCCAGCAACAAGTTGCCGAAGCCGTGGGCAAGTCCCGCGTCAGCGTGGCCAACCTGCTGCGCCTGATCTCCCTGCCCGAGGTGATCAAGACCATGTTGTCCCATGGAGACCTGGAAATGGGACATGCCCGCGCATTGCTCGGATTGCCGGAAAATCAACAGGTTGAAGGGGCGCGACACGTTGTCGCACGAGGCCTGACGGTGCGTCAGACCGAGGCCTTGGTTCGCCAGTGGCTCAGCGGCAAGCAAGAGCCTGCTGAACCGGTCAAGCCCGATCCGGATATCGCCCGCCTGGAGCAGCGTTTGGCCGAGCGCCTAGGCTCTGCGGTGCAGATTCGCCACGGCAAGAAGGGCAAGGGGCAACTAGTGATCGGCTACAACTCCCTGGATGAACTGCAAGGCGTCCTCGCTCACATCCGTTGAAACATTTCCTTGTGTAGCGCGCAGTCGGAAATCACTACCCGGCAGTTGAATAGGGGCTGAACCGCCCCTATACTCTGCGCGCATTTTGTCGGCACAAATTATGCCAAGTCACAGAATTCTGGCAGCCGACCCTTGAGGAGCAAGAGTGATGGAAACCCGCACGCCAAACCGCCTGCCGTTCCATCGCTTGGCGGTTTTCCCGGTTCTACTGGCTCAGTTGGTCATTTTACTGATAGCCGCTCTGGCGCTTTGGCAATGGCGTGGAGTCGTAGCCGGATATTCAGGCCTTTGCGGAGGACTGATAGCCTTGCTACCCAATGTGTATTTCGCTCACAGGGCATTTCGGTTTTCCGGCGCCCGAGCGGCCCAAGCCATCGTCCGGTCTTTTTATGCCGGCGAGGCGGGCAAATTGATTTTGACGGCAGTGCTGTTCGCGCTGACGTTTGCAGGTGTGAAGCCTTTGGCGCCGTTGGCAGTATTCGGCGTCTTCGTGCTGACCCAGCTGGTCAGCTGGTTCGCTCCCCTGCTAATGAGAACAAGACTTTCGAGACCTTAGGGCGTTTGAGGCAACCATGTCAGCAGAAACAACCGCTTCGGGCTATATCCAGCACCACTTGCAGAACCTGACCTTCGGTCAGCTACCCAATGGGAGCTGGGGCTTTGCCCACTCCGCAGCAGAAGCCAAGGAAATGGGCTTCTGGGCATTCCACGTCGATACCCTCGGCTGGTCTGTCGCACTGGGTGTGATCTTCATTCTTCTGTTCCGCATGGCGGCCAAGAAGGCGACTTCCGGTGTGCCGGGCGCTTTGCAGAACTTCGTCGAAGTGATGGTCGGCTTCGTCGATGGCAGCGTGAAGGACAGCTTCCACGGTCGCAGCCCGGTCATCGCACCGCTGGCTCTGACCATCTTCGTCTGGGTGTTCCTGATGAACGCCATTGACCTGGTTCCTGTGGACTGGATCCCGCAACTGGCGATGCTGATTTCCGGCGACCCGCACATTCCATTCCGTGCCGTTTCCACCACTGACCCGAACGCTACCCTGGGCATGGCCCTGTCGGTATTCGCGTTGATCATCTTCTACAGCATCAAGGTCAAGGGCATCGGCGGCTTCATCGGCGAACTGACCCTGCATCCGTTCGGTAGCAAGAACATCCTGGTCCAGGCCCTGCTGATTCCAGTGAACTTCCTGCTGGAGTTCGTGACCCTGGTGGCCAAGCCAATCTCCCTGGCACTGCGTCTGTTCGGCAACATGTACGCCGGCGAGCTGGTGTTCATCCTGATTGCCGTGATGTTCGGCAGCGGCCTGCTGTGGCTCAGCGGCATGGGTGTGGTTCTGCAATGGGCGTGGGCTGTGTTCCACATCCTGATCATCACCCTGCAGGCGTTCATCTTCATGATGCTGACCATCGTCTACCTGTCGATGGCTCACGAAGAGAATCATTAAGACCAGTCTCGACTAGTCTGATGTCCCTCTCGTTGCGGCGTGAGGGGCCCATCTCGGGCACGATGAAACGATTTGTTTTACCGCTTTAATCTAAAAAACCTAAACCATACGACGTAAAAGTCGGGAGGAAAGATGGAAACTGTAGTTGGTCTAACCGCTATCGCTGTTGCACTGTTGATCGGCCTGGGCGCACTGGGTACCGCAATTGGTTTCGGCCTGCTGGGCGGCAAGTTCCTGGAAGGCGCTGCGCGTCAACCAGAAATGGTTCCAATGCTGCAAGTTAAGATGTTCATCGTTGCCGGTCTGCTCGACGCCGTAACCATGATCGGTGTTGGTATCGCTCTGTTCTTCACCTTCGCGAACCCCTTCGTTGGTCAACTCGCTGGCTAATCACTCGAGTATTCGAGTTGATTGGTGTGACGGACAACGAACGAGCGAGGTGTTGGCGTGAACATTAATGCAACCCTGATTGGCCAGTCCGTTGCGTTCTTAATTTTTGTACTGTTCTGCATGAAGTTCATTTGGCCTCCGGTCATTGCAGCTCTGCACGAACGTCAAAAGAAGATCGCGGATGGATTGGACGCTGCCAGCCGAGCAGCTCGTGACCTGGAACTGGCCCAAGATAAAGTGGGTCAGCAACTGCGCGAAGCCAAAGCTCAGGCAGCTGAAATCATCGAGCAAGCCAAGAAGCGCGGTTCTCAGATCGTCGACGAAGCCCGTGAACAGGCCCGTGTCGAAGCTGAACGTGTGAAGGCTCAGGCTCAGGCCGAGATCGAACAGGAACTGAACAGCGTCAAAGACGCGCTGCGCGCCCAACTGGGTAGCCTGGCAGTCAATGGTGCAGAGAAGATCCTGGGCGCCACAATCGATCAAAACGCGCACGCAGACCTGGTTAACAAACTGGCTGCTGAAATTTAAGCGAGGGCGATCATGGCAGAACTGACCACGTTGGCCCGACCTTACGCTAAGGCGGCCTTCGAGCACGCTCAGGCCCACCAGCAGCTGGCCTCTTGGTCAGCCATGCTCGGCCTGGCTGCAGCGGTGTCACAAGATGACACCATGCAGCGCGTGCTTAAGGCCCCGCGACTGACGAGCGCAGAAAAGGCCAACACTTTTATCGAAGTGTGTGGCGACAAGTTTGATGCACAGGCACAGAATTTCATTCAAGTTGCCGCCGAGAACGACCGTCTCCTGCTGTTGCCGGAGATCTCCGCTCTGTTCGACCTGTACAAGGCCGAGCAAGAGAAGTCGGTGGACGTGGATGTGACCAGTGCTTTCGCATTGAACCAAGAACAGCAAGACAAACTCGCCAAGGTTCTCAGTGCACGGCTCGGCCGGGAAGTGCGCCTGCACGCTGCGGAGGATGCCAGCCTGATTGGTGGCGTCGTGATCCGCGCCGGCGACCTGGTTATCGATGGCTCGATTCGCGGCAAACTCGCGAACCTTGCCGAAGCATTGAAATCTTGAGTTTGAAGGGGCAGCAGAGCAATGCAGCAACTCAATCCTTCCGAAATAAGTGAAATTATCAAGGGCCGCATCGAAAAGCTCGATGTGACCTCCCAAGCCCGTAACGAAGGCACTGTCGTCAGCGTTTCTGACGGCATCGTGCGGATTCACGGTCTGGCCGACGTAATGTACGGCGAGATGATCGAGTTTCCGGGCGGCGTCTACGGTATGGCCCTCAACCTCGAGCAAGACTCTGTAGGTGCCGTAGTACTGGGCGCATACACCACTCTGGCTGAAGGCATGAGCGCCAAGTGCACCGGCCGCATCCTCGAAGTTCCAGTTGGTAAGGAACTGCTGGGTCGCGTAGTCGACGCACTGGGTAACCCAGTCGACGGTAAAGGTCCGCTGAACAACACCGAGACCGACGCGGTCGAGAAAGTTGCTCCAGGCGTGATCTGGCGTAAGTCGGTAGACCAGCCTGTACAGACTGGCTACAAGGCTGTCGATGCCATGATCCCAGTCGGCCGTGGCCAGCGTGAGCTGATCATCGGTGACCGTCAGATCGGTAAGACCGCTCTGGCGATCGACGCGATCATCAACCAGAAAGACAGCGGCATTTTCTGCGTCTACGTAGCGATCGGTCAGAAGCAATCGACCATCGCCAACGTGGTTCGCAAGCTGGAAGAAAACGGCGCCCTGGCCAACACCATCATCGTGGCTGCCAGTGCTTCGGAATCGGCTGCCCTGCAGTTCCTGGCTCCGTACTCCGGTTGCACCATGGGTGAATACTTCCGCGACCGCGGTGAAGACGCGCTGATCGTTTATGACGATCTGTCCAAGCAGGCCGTGGCTTATCGCCAGATCTCCCTGCTGCTGCGCCGTCCACCAGGCCGTGAAGCCTACCCAGGTGACGTGTTCTATCTCCACTCCCGTCTGCTGGAGCGCGCTTCCCGCGTTTCGGAAGAGTACGTAGAGAAGTTCACCAATGGCGCAGTGACTGGCAAGACCGGTTCCCTGACCGCCCTGCCGATCATCGAAACCCAGGCTGGCGACGTTTCCGCGTTCGTTCCGACCAACGTGATCTCCATCACCGACGGTCAGATCTTCCTGGAATCGGCCATGTTCAACTCGGGCATCCGTCCTGCAGTTAACGCCGGTGTTTCGGTATCCCGTGTAGGTGGTGCCGCTCAGACCAAGATCATCAAGAAGCTGTCCGGTGGTATCCGTACCGCCCTGGCTCAGTACCGTGAACTGGCGGCATTCGCCCAGTTCGCTTCTGACCTGGACGAAGCGACCCGTAAGCAACTTGAACACGGTCAGCGCGTTACCGAGCTGATGAAGCAGAAGCAATACGCGCCAATGTCCATCGCTGACATGTCGCTGTCGCTGTATGCCGCTGAGCGTGGGTTCCTGACTGACGTCGAAATCGCCAAGATCGGTAGCTTCGAACAAGCGCTGATTGCTTACTTCAACCGCGATCACGCCGACCTGATGGCGAAGATCAACGTGAAGGGTGACTTCAATGACGAAATCGACGCTGGCCTCAAAGCCGGTATCGAGAAGTTCAAGGCCACCCAAACCTGGTAAGCCGCAGCGGGAGCCGCAAGGCTCCCGCTTGCTAACCTGATAGGTGTTACATGGCAGGCGCAAAAGAGATTCGCAGTAAGATTGCGAGCATCAAAAGCACGCAAAAAATTACCAGCGCCATGGAAAAAGTGGCGGTCAGCAAAATGCGCAAGGCACAAATGCGCATGGCAGCTAGCCGTCCTTATGCGGAGCGCATCCGCCAGGTTATTGGTCATCTGGCCAACGCCAACCCGGAATATCGTCACCCGTTCATGATCGACCGCGCCATCAAGCGCGTCGGTTACATCGTGGTGAGCAGTGACCGTGGTCTGTGTGGTGGCTTGAACACCAACCTGTTCAAGGCCCTGGTCAAGGACATGGCGGTAAACCGCGAACAAGGCGTCGAGATCGATCTGTGCGTGGTCGGTAGCAAGGGTGCGGCCTTCTTCCGCAACTTCGGCGGTAACGTCGTTGCAGCTATCAGCCACCTGGGTGAAGAGCCGTCGATCAATGACCTGATCGGCAGTGTCAAGGTGATGCTGGATGCTTACCTGGAAGGCCGGATTGACCGCCTGTCCGTGGTATCCAACAAGTTCGTCAACACCATGACCCAGCAGCCGACCGTGGAGCAGTTGATTCCACTGGAGGCAACCCCGGATCAAGAACTCAAGCACCACTGGGACTATCTCTACGAACCGGATGCCAAGGAGCTGCTGGACGGCTTGATGGTCCGTTACGTGGAGTCGCAGGTCTACCAGGCGGTGGTCGAGAACAACGCAGCTGAACAAGCCGCGCGGATGATTGCAATGAAGAACGCCACCGACAACGCCGGTGATTTGATCAGCGATTTGCAGCTGATCTACAACAAGGCGCGTCAGGCTGCGATCACCCAAGAGATCTCGGAAATCGTCGGCGGCGCTGCCGCGGTTTAACGGTTCAAATATTCAGAGGATCCAGCTATGAGTAGCGGACGTATCGTTCAAATCATCGGCGCCGTTATCGACGTGGAATTTCCACGCGACAGCGTACCGAGCATCTACGACGCCTTGAAGGTTCAAGGCGCCGAAACCACTCTGGAAGTTCAGCAGCAGCTGGGCGACGGCGTGGTTCGTACCATTGCGATGGGCTCCACCGAAGGCTTGAAGCGCGGTCTGGACGTCAACAACACTGGCGCAGCCATCTCCGTACCGGTCGGTAAAGCGACCCTGGGCCGGATCATGGACGTACTGGGCAACCCAATCGACGAAGCCGGCCCGATCGGCGAAGAAGAGCGCTGGGGTATCCACCGCGCCGCTCCTTCCTTCGCAGAACAGGCAGGCGGCAACGACCTGCTGGAAACCGGGATCAAGGTAATCGACCTGGTTTGCCCGTTCGCCAAGGGCGGTAAAGTAGGTCTGTTCGGTGGTGCCGGTGTGGGCAAGACCGTAAACATGATGGAACTGATCCGTAACATCGCCATCGAGCACAGCGGTTATTCCGTGTTCGCCGGTGTGGGTGAGCGTACTCGTGAGGGTAACGACTTCTACCACGAGATGAAGGACTCCAACGTTCTGGACAAGGTTGCCCTGGTCTACGGTCAGATGAACGAGCCACCAGGAAACCGTCTGCGCGTAGCGCTGACCGGCCTGACCATGGCCGAGAAGTTCCGTGACGAAGGTAACGACGTTCTGCTGTTCGTCGACAACATCTATCGTTACACCCTGGCCGGTACCGAAGTATCCGCACTGCTGGGCCGTATGCCTTCGGCAGTAGGTTACCAGCCGACCCTGGCTGAAGAGATGGGCGTGCTGCAAGAGCGCATCACTTCGACCAAGCAAGGTTCGATCACCTCGATCCAAGCGGTATACGTACCTGCGGACGACCTGACCGACCCGTCGCCAGCGACCACCTTCGCCCACTTGGACGCCACCGTCGTTCTGTCCCGTGACATCGCTTCCCTGGGTATCTACCCAGCGGTAGACCCACTGGACTCGACTTCCCGCCAGCTGGACCCGAACGTGATCGGCAACGAGCACTACGAGACCGCTCGCGGCGTTCAGTACGTACTGCAGCGTTACAAAGAGCTGAAGGACATCATCGCGATCCTGGGTATGGACGAGCTGTCGGAAGCCGACAAGCAGTTGGTATCCCGCGCTCGTAAGATCCAGCGCTTCTTGTCGCAGCCGTTCTTCGTGGCTGAAGTCTTCACTGGTTCTCCAGGTAAATACGTTTCCCTGAAAGACACCATCGCTGGCTTCAAAGGCATCCTCAACGGTGACTACGACCACCTGCCAGAACAAGCGTTCTACATGGTCGGCGGCATCGACGAAGCGATCGAGAAAGCCAAGAAACTGTAATCCCGGCGCCCGGCAACGGGCGCTAATTTAGGTTGAGGCAAGCAGATGGCTATGACAGTCCATTGCGATATCGTCAGCGCGGAAGGGGAAATCTTCTCCGGTCTGGTGGAGATGGTGGTTGCGCACGGTGAACTGGGTGATCTTGGTATCGCTCTGGGTCACGCACCGCTGATCACCAACCTGAAGCCAGGTCCGATCCGCTTGATCAAGCAGGGCGGGGAAGCCGAGGTGTTCTACATCTCCGGTGGTTTCCTCGAGGTTCAGCCGAACATGGTCAAGGTTCTTGCCGACACCGTGCAACGCGCTGCCGACCTGGACGAAGCCTCCGCTCAGGAAGCCGTCAAGGCTGCTGAGAAGGCCCTGAATGAAAAAGGCGCAGATTTCGACTACGGATCTGCCGCCGCACGTCTGGCCGAGGCCGCAGCCCAGCTGCGTACCGTCCAGCAGATCCGCAAGAAGTTCGGCGGCTAAGCCGCAGGCTTTCTGTGTGATTGATTAAAAAGGGTAGCCTCGGCTACCCTTTTTATTTTCCGCATTCCCCCCTCTAGCAGGCCGTTGAAAAACGTAGGCGAGGCAGTCAGCGCAAGGCAAAAACAGGCGAAAAAGCGCAGTTTACGAGTGGTAAATGAGCATTTTGAGCTTGTTTTTAACGCAGCGATGACAACGCAGTTAGTTTTTCAACGGCCTGTTAGGTCACACTCGCGGACCACCCAGGATTGGTAGCCAGTCATGTCTCTCGAAATCGTTATCCTCGCAGCAGGCCAGGGCACTCGCATGCGCTCGGCACTGCCCAAGGTCCTTCATCCGGTCGCTGGCAACTCCATGCTCGGGCATGTTATCCACAGCGCTCGCCAGCTCGATCCACAGCGCATCCACGTGGTGATCGGCCACGGCGCGGATGCAGTGCGCGAGCGCCTGGCCGCCGACGACCTGAATTTCGTGTTGCAGGACAAGCAACTCGGCACCGGTCATGCAGTGGCCCAGGCCGTGCCTTTCATCCAGGCCGATACCGTGCTGATCCTCTACGGCGACGTGCCGCTGATCGAGGTCCAGACCCTGCAGCGCCTGCTCAAGCAGGCCGGTCCCGAGCAACTGGGCCTGCTCACCGTCGAGCTGGACGACCCTACCGGCTACGGGCGTATCGTGCGTGACGCCAATGGCAAGGTCGCCGCCATCGTCGAGCAGAAGGACGCCAACCAAGCCCAGCGCGCCATCACCGAAGGCAATACCGGCATTCTCGCCGTGCCGGGCAAGCGCCTCGGCGATTGGACCAGCCGTCTTTCGAACAACAACGCCCAGGGTGAGTACTACCTGACCGACGTGATCGCCATGGCGGTCAGCGATGGCCTGGAGGTTGCTACCGAGCAGCCCCTGGACGCCATGGAAGTGCAGGGCGCCAACGATCGCAAGCAACTCTCGGAACTGGAGCGCCACTACCAGCTGCGCGCCGCCCGCCGCTTGATGGCCGAGGGCGTGACCCTGCGCGATCCGGCGCGCTTCGATGTGCGTGGCGAGGTGACGGTCGGGCGCGACGTGCTAATCGATATCAACGTGATCCTCGAGGGCCGGGTGGTCATCGAAGACGACGTGGTGATCGGCCCCAACTGCGTGATCAAGGACAGCACCCTGCGCAAGGGCGTGGTGATCAAGGCCAACAGCCATATCGACGGCGCGGTGATGGGCGAGGGCAGCGATGCCGGCCCGTTCGCCCGCCTGCGGCCCGGCAGTGTGCTGGAGGCTCGCGCCCATGTGGGTAACTTCGTCGAGTTGAAGAACGCCCACCTGGGCCAGGAGGCCAAGGCCGGTCACCTGAGCTACCTGGGCGATGCGGTGATCGGTGCGCGCACCAACATCGGTGCCGGTACCATCACCTGCAACTACGATGGGGTGAACAAGCACAAGACGGTGATGGGCGAAGACGTGTTCATCGGCTCCAACAACTCCCTGGTGGCGCCTGTGGATATCTCTTCCGGGGCCACTACCGCCGCTGGTTCCACCATCACCCAGGATGTCTCGCCAGCGCAGTTGGCCGTGGGCCGTGCGCGGCAGAAGAACATCGATGGCTGGAAGCGACCGCAGAAAATCAACAAGGACTGAGGTTATCCACAAGCACGGATGACCCATGCAGCATCAACCGGCCCCTGCACTTGAACAGCAAGGGCCGGTTTTTTATGCGCTAATGCTTGACGAAGTTTCGATCATGGGTTTTTATTGCCGACGTTATCTTTCGAATCGAAACTTAAATGCTCATATCGAAACGCAACACTCCCCAGCGCCGTCACAACATCCTGGCCTTGCTCAATGAACAAGGCGAGGTGAGTGTGGATGAGTTGGCCAAGCGTTTCGAAACCTCTGAAGTTACGATTCGTAAGGACCTGGCGGCCCTGGAAAGCAATGGCCTGTTGCTGCGCCGTTATGGCGGGGCGATCACCATGCCCCAGGAACTGGTCAGCGACCTCGGCCAGCCAGTGTCCCGCCACAAGCAAGCCATTGCCAGGGCGGCGGTGCAGCGCATTCGTGAACATGCGCGGATCATCATCGACAGCGGCAGCACCACCGCGGCGATGATCCCGCAGTTGGGCCAGCAGCCAGGCCTCGTGGTCATGACCAACTCGTTGAACGTGGCCAATGCCCTGAACGAACTGGAACACGAGCCGGTGCTGTTGATGACCGGCGGCACCTGGGACCCGCACTCCGAGTCCTTCCAGGGCCAGGTGGCCGAGCAGGTCCTGCGCTCCTACGACTTCGACCAACTGTTCATCGGCGCCGATGGCATCGACCTGGCCCGTGGTACCACCACCTTCAACGAATTGCTGGGCCTGAGCCGAGTGATGGCCGAGGTGGCCCGCGAAGTTGTAGTGATGGTCGAATCCGACAAGATCGGCCGCAAGATTCCCAACCTGGAGCTGCCGTGGAGCAGCGTCCATACCCTCATTACCGATGATCGCCTGCCTCTCGAGGTCCGCGACCAGATCCAGGCCCGCGGCATAACTCTGATTTGCGCGGCTGTCAGCTAGGAGAAATACCATGTGTGGAATTGTTGGCGCCGTTGCTGAACGCAATATCACCGCCATTTTGCTGGAAGGCCTCAAGCGCCTCGAATACCGCGGCTACGACAGCGCCGGCGTGGCGGTTTTCACCAATACCGGCAAGCTCGAGCGCATGCGCCGTCCGGGCAAGGTCGCCGAGCTGGAACAAGCCCTGGCCGGCGAGCCGCTGGTGGGTCGCCTGGGCATCGCCCACACCCGTTGGGCCACCCACGGCGCGCCTTGCGAACGCAATGCCCACCCGCATTTCTCCGGCGATCTGGCGGTAGTGCACAACGGCATCATCGAGAACCACGAAGCCCTGCGTGAACAACTCAAGGCCCAGGGCTACGAGTTCACCTCGGACACCGATACCGAAGTCATCGCCCACCTGCTGAACCACAAGCTCAAGGACCTGGGCGACCTGACCGTGGCCCTCAAGGCTACCGTCAAGGAACTGCACGGTGCCTACGGTCTTGCCGTGATCAGCGCCAGCCAGCCGGATCGCCTGGTGGCGGCCCGTAGCGGCAGCCCGCTGGTGATCGGCCTGGGCCTGGGGGAAAACTTCCTGGCCTCCGACCAACTGGCCCTGCGCCAGGTCACCGACCGGTTCATGTACCTGGAAGAGGGCGATATCGCCGAGATCCGCCGGGACAGCGTGCAGATCTGGGACATCGGCGGCAAGGCCGTGGAGCGCGAGGCGGTGCAGTACCGCGATGGTGCCGAAGCGGCGGACAAGGGCGAATACCGCCACTACATGCTCAAGGAAATCCACGAGCAGCCATCGGTGGTGCAACGCACCCTGGAAGGCCGCCTGAGCGCCAACCAGGTACTGGTCCAGGCCTTCGGTCCACAGGCCGCCGAGTTGTTCGCCAAGGTGCGCAATGTACAGATCGTCGCCTGTGGCACCAGCTACCACGCCGGCATGGTCGCCCGTTACTGGCTGGAAGAACTGGCCGGCATCCCCTGCCAGGTGGAAGTCGCCAGCGAGTTCCGCTACCGCAAGGTGGTGGTGCAGCCCGACACCCTGTTCGTGACCATTTCCCAGTCCGGCGAGACTGCCGATACCCTGGCCGCCCTGCGCAACGCCAAGGAGCTGGGATTCCTCGCTAGCCTGGCGATCTGCAACGTTGGCATCAGCTCCCTGGTGCGTGAATCGGACCTGACCCTGCTGACCCAGGCCGGTCGCGAAATCGGCGTGGCCTCCACCAAGGCCTTCACCACTCAGCTGGTGAGCCTGCTGCTGCTGACCCTGTCCCTGGGCCAGGTACGTGGCACCCTGGCCGCTGGTGTCGAAGCCGAGCTGGTGGAAGAGCTGCGGCGCTTGCCGGTCCGCCTCGGCGAAGCCCTGGCCATGGACAGCGTGGTGGAGAAGACCGCCGAGCTGTTCGCCGACAAGCACCACACCCTGTTCCTCGGTCGTGGCGCCCAGTACCCGGTAGCGATGGAAGGCTCTTTGAAGCTCAAGGAGATTTCCTATATCCACGCCGAAGCCTACCCGGCCGGTGAACTCAAGCACGGCCCACTGGCCCTTGTGGATAACGACATGCCGGTGGTCACCGTAGCGCCGAACAACGAACTGCTGGAGAAGCTCAAGTCCAACCTGCAGGAAGTCCGCGCCCGTGGTGGCGAGCTGATCGTGTTCGCCGACGAGAAGTCGGGCATGACCAACGGCGAAGGCACCCATGTTATCCACATGCCGCACATCCACGACATTCTCTCGCCAATCCTCTACACCATCCCGTTGCAGCTGCTGTCCTACTACGTAGCCGTGCTCAAGGGCACTGACGTCGACCAGCCACGCAACCTGGCCAAGTCGGTGACCGTGGAGTGAGTTATCCACAGTTGAGTATCACCCGTGGATTTAGAGAATTAAAACTGTCGCGAGAGAATTAAAACTGTCGCAGGAGCCGGTGAGGTCTGTCCTCTCGTCTCCTGCGATGTTCCGGCCCTCCGCCTGCAAGCCCCCTTCCTATACCCCCGACGGGCCGCTCCATGCTGTTGAGAATCCAATCCGATGAATCGCTCCGTTCGTATGTGGAGCGAAATCTGTTCTTACAATTGCACTATCCTGCTTTAGATATTTTTAGGACTCCGGAATTCCGCTACTGTCGTTGGCGTAGTAAACAAGTAATCGCGATAGCTAATATATTAGGATGGTATGGTTGTTACGGATTTAACAGGTTAGTGCATTCGCATACCGATTACCCTATTTATGGTGTCTTAAAGTCAAAGAGCAGTTTCTCGTACTCTGCGTCTGAGTTTGTATCAAAGTCTTACTGTTTTGATAATTTTTCAGAAACACGCTCATATTGCCCATTGTGCGCCACAGAAGACTCACATGTGCGAGGGTATTCATACTGGAAACGTATTAACTCTCGAATAACTGTATGTGCTAAGCATAACGTAAACTTACTTTCGCATTGCCAGTTCTGCGAGAAGCCATTCTCCCGTCTTGGCCATGCTTTGGAAGTGATGTGGAGCGGATGCGCAGGTCACAGCCTAGGCGACGCGGAGCCCACGGTAAACATGGACCCTAAGGCACTGCGTCTGGCTCAATTTTTCGAAAACCTCACTTCTCTTGAACATCATCTTTCCGCCGAGACGGCTTTGCATGCACTTGAAGATAAACTCACAGAGGTCATCGACAATGAATATTATGACCGAAGCTTCAGGGAGAAACGCGCAAAGATCATATTGTACGGTAATGAACTGGGTGACCATCGAACGCCAAAACTTCTAGTGCAACGAGAGCGACTACATGAATTGCTTGAGTGGATAGCATCTGTATATGAAAGTTTCGAAACTTTTTTGAGCGATTACTTTCGTCGAGACCCTGATCCAGTACCGATTGATTCTTACTGGAACTCTTATCGCACTGACGGGCATGCATCTGAGTACTACATAGACGATGAAGAAATGAGAAATCTATTTGACAGCTTAGACTGATGCAGCCCTCAGCGAGAAATCTATACCTGCTGCAACCTACCCGATTCCCGGCGTAATGTCATCGATTAGAGCCAGTTCGGGTAGAGGAAGCACTCCCCAAGATCCCTCAGCTCGGAACGGCCGGTTGGGCACCAGTGATCACGAGCAGATCCCCGCTCTGGGCGTGAAACTACCAGTCATCCCCCTGCGAAGCTTCTGACTGGCCTTTGCAGTAAGGTAAGCCTTACCCTAGGGAACAAGGTGATACCGGAGGCGCATATGCTAGCAATATATCTACTTGGCCCCTGTCTTTCAGCACGTCCTCGTTGCTGGAGCAGCCAGTATCGTTGTTTCGTAGCTCGTCGGGATCAGGTTCAGAATCAGGCTGCTTACGTTCTGGGCAACGACCGACTAGCGTCCGAATGGCTTATGCGGCCGGCACTCAGCCTAGGCAAGCGCATTCCCTGTAGTCTTCTGGTGGATACCAAGGGCTTTCGCCAAGTCTGCGAACACCTCATGAGGATCGAATACGGCGTTTACATGGGCTTGGTTGGAGCTGCACCGTGTGGAGGGTTAATACCGGCTGGTTGGGCACACTCATAGTCATTCCCTGACTTGGTAAGGGACTATTTTGCCAGCAGGCCCAATGTAGTTACTGACCAGGTTAATTTGGAAACCCCTCGAAAGTCTCAGTACAAGTGCTGGATATCCCATAAAGCGTAAATCTACTCATGCAGGCTGTAATTCATACGATTGGTCTTGTCAGTTTGAAAAATTGCTAACCCTCCCATCTAATTAGACTATTTAGAAATTTCGGAGAGAAGTCTTCTCGTCTTTGGGTAATGTGTCCGCTGTTCAAGCGAAGAGAACAGATTGGGTATCAGCTGATACAGGTCGCGCTTGCGGATTTTCTTGAAGTCGCTAGTAGACGCAATAAGTGTTTCATTAATCAGCGCACACAAATTATCATCTCGGGCATCCCAGTCAACGACCACATGGTTTCCGCTTCTACCGCTTGGTAGTAAACGTGTCTGTGATAACAACCAAGAGCGGTCATTTCGATAGAGCCAGGCGTATACGTTTGGAACTAAATGTTTTATGAGGTTCGCGCTGGAGTTTGGGGTTTGATTTACAGTACAGCACCATGCATTTCGCTTTTCTTCACGCTTCTTGAAGTAGGTCTTATTAATAATCTGCTGTTCGGCTATTGGATTTAAACGCAGCAGCCGATTCACTGTACTTATAGATATATCAAAGCTTGAGCAAACCTCTTTCTTGCTGGCGCCGGCTGTCAGTGCATTTAGAACTTTTTCTTTCAAATCATTGAAGAGTTTTTTGGGTCTCGGAGTGCCGGTTTGCCTTTCGGACTTTGGCTGCTGTTCATCGATAGTTTGAGCCTGGGTCAAACGCTGCGGATCGTGAACTACTGAAATTTGCTGCTGGTTCGCGAACTGTTGATACGCGTCCACGAATGACTCTAAGTGTTCGAATAACCACGAAATTAGCGTCAAATGCTTCAACGGATGGCAGTAGCCACGGGGCTTGCGTGTCATTTGGGAAATGAACTCTATTGCGCACCGTCGAGAGCACGGTAAGGCGGAGAATGGGGGGAAAGGTTGAAGTACTGAGCAATATTGAGCAAAGCAGTCGGCAGAAGCCTCACGCTCCTTCTGGGAGGCCCCCAAGTTACTGATAGTTTTTTTGTAAATTTGAGCAACTGTACTCAGATCAAACTGATTAGTGATGCCCAATTCGGATAGAGCCAGAACTGAGTTTGACATGGTCTGGAGTGCTTTGAGCGTTGAAGGGCTAACGGCTGGTTGGCAAGTAGCCACCAGGGTGGACTCATCGGGAAGTAGCCATTGGAAGTCCCTGGACCACTGTCTGTTTTCTTTAGATTTCATAAGTAAACTACCATGCACTGGACATGTAGTTACTCCGGGGAACTGATGAGATAGATGCCAATATGCGGCCCCATAGACTGATCGATCAGCAGTGATGCATTCAACACAGGCCTTTAAGGGATGTTCTCCACCGAACCTGCCAGTGACAAGTCCAAGTTTATATTTAACAGAACCTAACCGGAGGCCACCCAGTGCTTGCTTGAGTGCGTGTACATGTTCGGGGGACTGGAATGCAAAAAATATGGGCGAGATAGTGTGCTCACAAATTATGTCCTCTTGTGTACCCCACGTAGACTTTGCGAGCTTATTTAAAAAATTTAGGTTTTGGGGGAAGTCGTGGGTGAACGACTTAGCACTGTTTCCAAATAGAAAGTTTAGTGTCTCTTCTGAAAATTGGTTGCACCAAAAAAAATGTTGCCGGCTACAAAGGCTGTAAAAGCATTCGTCTGGTAACCAATTAAGAAACGGAGCCTGCTTGCCGGTGAGGTTCATTTGAGTGCTCCCCAAAGAATATCACCATAAACCAACATATTAGATGTTTAAAGTTCAAAACGTTATTAGGGTTCGAGTTATTAGCTGAATCGGTTAATAGTCAGCAGCAAGTGCCACCTGCGTGGACTCATGGTTCCAAGATCCATGGGAGGACCGGAATCTTGTGTGCGCTCCGGATAATTTGAAATTCGTTCGTAGGAGTTTGTGAAGACTAAACCATGGTTGGTGTGCAAACTTGTTGTCAGCCGGGAATTTCCGGCGTTAACATATTCTTCTTAACAGAACTGGTAGCGAAGACAGCACTGCGCACACAAGTGCTTTAATCAGGCTTCGTGAGGGTGGATGGATTCACAACCGGCGGCGACGCCTAAGGTAAGCTCAATCGCAAGAAATTTCAGATGACAGCTAGCTAAACGAGAGCGTTGGAAGTCAGTTAGACAAGGGCCCAAGTGCGACCTTGGGCCCCTGTGGATAAGCCAGATAATCACCCTGACTTTTCCATTGTCTATTCCTTGCATGTGAGGCGTCAAGTCTCGCACGGCTTCGCTCATCCACAAGAAACTGCGTGTTATCCACAGACGGACGCGCGGTGACCTGTCCGCAGGATAAGGGTTTTGCCGACGCGCTTGTTGTTATCCCCAACAAGCGTGCGTCGGGAAAATTCGATGAGATTGGAATACTTGGATGAAACCGCAGGAAAGATTTACCCTCATCATGAACCGCCAGAGTCGGTTCGAATGGGGTGGGGAATACGTACCGTCGACGCTGGCGGTTCCCCGTGAGGCGCCGAAGGGGTCTCGAATCAGCAGACTGCGCAGCCGAAAGCTAGGACGGACGGTTCATCTCCTCTCCGGACCGGAGAAGATATTTGCGCAATTGGCGCTTTACCACCCTTATCTGTTTGAACTGCACGAGCAGAAAATGCTCTGGCCTGTTAACACAGGCCATCCATTACGAGGACATCCGCTGATGAAGGGGAGCTTTCCGCCCCCTCTGCGTGGAACTGTCTCTATCGCAAGGGAGATCGGTTTTAAACATCATGAAATCGTAGTGGAAGATGCTAGCGGTAATAGGCGCAAAATCCCGTATCCCTATCAGGGGGACCTTCTGCTGTATCTCCTCAATAGCCGAGGAGAACCTTACGCCGTTAACTGGACCATCAAGGACCTAGCCGTAGCCTTTCGTGAACGCCGAAGCTCGTCCCCGAAGACGCCTGTCCAACAGAGGAAAGATCGTGAGCATGCAGAACTAAGAGGCGAGTTGGAGCGTCGTTACTACGCAAGCGCCGGCATCCGAACAGTCGAGGTTTCCCGCGACCTTGTATCGCCCACGATCCAAGCGAATCTGGATCTCCTTTTTGGTATGCACGATCTTGATTTCTCGCTTGAGGCGGCTCTGCTGGAGGACTTCAGTGGCGCAGTGGCTGATGCCGTACAGACTGGAAAGCCTGTGGCCTACGTGGCGATTGAACACAGCGTTCGGTGGGGCTTCCGTGACCAATTCATCGCGAAGATTTACCAGGATATTTGGGATCGAAAGCTCCTCGTCGACTTCAACGAACCTATCCTGATTGATCGCCCGCTCGTTACCGGTGGTTGCGATCTGCTTCAGGAGTTCGGCTCGTTTTTCGAAGAGTCTACGCCATGAGGGCCGGTTCACGGATTATCGCCCCAGAGGGATTTCGCAACCTCGCACAAGGCATTGTCTACCACTTCCTCGTCAGCGATGGCCGGCAAAACCGTGTTCGTCTTGTCGAATTCAAGGATGACGGAAAAAGCATCAGTACTCATCTGATTCATCTGAGCCAGATCGATTTTGAGGAAGCGGTCGAGAATGGATGGTTGCTGGAGGACGGCGCGGCTGATTCGACTCCTCCTTGGCTAATACCCCTCGAAGGTGTGGCCATCGACCACCTGGAAAACCGTCGGGCCTCAACGAAAGAGAGTTATGAGCAGAAGGTGAACAAGCGCTTTGCTGCAATCTCAAGTCTGGTCGCTCGCCGGGATGAGATTTTCGCGAGCGAGGATCCTGATGGTTTCATCAACGCCCATTCTAAAGCCCTGCGGCCTCATCAGAACGCTGCCAGACTGAGGCTCTGGTTCTATACCTATGTAGTTTTCGGCCAGACCAAATGGTCCTTGTTGCCGCCTCTTCACCGAATCGGGGCATGGAATCGTGAAGGACCTGGTCGAACAAAAAAGCTGGGGCGTCCCTCTCGTAAGGGAAAAAGGCATGGCTACCGTTGCGATGCGGCTATGCAGCTAAAAATTTTGAGAGGCTTTATTACTTATAAATCTCCCTACAAAACTCAAAACAAAATTTACAGTGAAACTCTCACAGGAGAGTTTGGATGTGTTTCAGTCAAACCGAGCGGTGCGACGGTGGAATATAGACATCCGCATGGTAAGCCTTTCCCTTCCTTTCCCCAATTTAAATATTGGGTTTCCAAAATGATCAGTGCGAAAGAGCTCCGTATCGCTTTAAAAGGAAAGCATGGCGCTCGTGCTCAATCAGGCTCTGAAGGAAGTTTTGCCGACAATCTCATCAACGTTAATCAGCGCATTGAGTTTGATGGCTACTATATATCCGAGAAACTTTCAGGTCTCACTGAAGGTAGTGCTGTAGAAAGCTTCTGTGTTGTCCGAGCTGTCTGTGCGTTGTCAGGGATGGTGCTAGGGATTGGCTTTTCGGAAGGCAGAGAAAATATGGCCGCTTATCGTATGGCGATCTATTCCATGGCGTGCGACAAGGTCAAATTCTGCGAGCAGTACGGTGTGGAGATCCGTGCGGAAGAATGGCCTAGTACCGGCTTGTCAGGTGGAATGGTATTGGATAGAGGCCCCGCTGCCGGCTACGACGTAGAGCCAGAGATTCACTGGTTGAAGTCGGTAGAGCTGACACCTGTCTATGCTGGTCAATCCAAGGCCACTGTCGAGTCCTCTCACCCGAGGGACAAGAAGACGCTTGGGCAGCCGACCTATTTTCACAGCAGGCTGGATTTTGTGCAGATGGCCAAGCGCGAAATTCTGCGGGTTCTAAAGGATAACCACACTTCTGACGCTCGACTGCGTATGGACGAGGAAATGATTCTGGCCGGCATTAAGCCGACGCCACATGATATCTACAGCTACTGGAGCATGCGTGGTCGAGACTCCTCAATCGGAGTATCCTTTCGATACGGCTGTAAGGCAGTTTCTTGATGTGCGACCAGCTGCGATAAGAAAAGATGGCGTCTATTTCTATGGACGGAAATATAGATCCCGCGCTCTGGAAGAAACTGGAGTGTTTGACTTGGTAGCTCGGAAAGGGGTTATCAACACCTCAGCATATGTTCTGGTCATGTGCGTTCGCCACATATGGATAGAAGTTAAAGGGATTTTGTATGAGTTAGATTTTGTGAGATCAGCGCGTACGTCGCTGGGCACCATCGATATCTCACTACGTCAACTGCAAGAAATTGACCAGATGCGCCGAGACGCTGCTGCTGATCTTCGAGAAGAGCGGCCTGCCCATGATCAACATTTCGAGGATAGATTCAAACTGAACACAGGCGAGGGCTGGGGCGCGGGGGAGCGGAAAATAGGACGGCCCTCCAAAGGCGGCGCTGCACTGCGCGACACTGCCGATTACAACCGCTTCAGAGGTGCAACTAAATGAACAAAATCATCGAATCTCGTTTCGACGGTTATATGGACATTGAGAGCATCCGTAAACGAGTTGTCGTACGACCAGAGTCAGTACCGGATTTGGAGACGCTTCACCCCTCGGTTGGCGCTCATCTCCTCGCTGAGAGACTGATGGGGATTTACCTCCCTAACGAATTCTCTCTCAACTTTATTCATGAAATGATCGGGTTAGCGTATCTGCATAACCTCAAAGTATTCAGCAGCGAGGCTGGGTATGCTTCCAGAATCTTCAAACCTCCAGAGGTAGAGGTTTCACCTATCTGCCTTACCGGCCTGGCGGGGGTTGGTAAGAGCCAGACGATTGCTGCTCTGTGGAGAGCTCTGCCTCCACCGGTAGATCTCACTTGTGACTTGTACCAGGGCACCGTCGAGCTGACTTCCCTTTGGTATGCGAGCGCTCGCGGCAAAGCGAGTGGTAAGCAGCTTCTCCTGGATTTCGTTCGTGGTAGCGGCCATGACGGTCGCGGTGGCAATCTAAAGAAGCTGCTCGTGGAGTGCCGTCGGCTTGCCAACCGTGACGGTATCACGCTTGTAGTTTTGGATGAAACCCAGCATATCAACACCGGTGAGGGTGCCTCTAAGGTGACCGATATCCTGCTGACGATGGCAGTCATCGGACCCCCGATGATCTTTGTGTCCAATTACAGCCTGATACATAAACTGCTTCGCCGTAACAGTGAAGACAAGCAGAGGCTGCTTTGCGAGCCACGGATCATGCTGCCCGATGATCCCAAGAGCCAGGATTGGGCTGACTATGTGGACGAGTGCGTGAGGGTGAGCGGCGGCCGTGTCAAAGCAGGAAAAGATGAATTTGCGACTGAGCTTTATCGCTCCACTTTCGGTATCAAGCGGCTCGCTGTGCAGTTGCTGAAGCTTGCTTACATCGAATGTCGTGCTACCGGCAGAAATCGGATAGAAATCGAAGACCTAAACAAGGCCTACCGCTCCAGTGCATACACCAGCAACGCGAGAGATGTCGAAGACCTGCAGTTGGAGGCAATAAACAAAGGATCCGGCAAGCGCTTGGACCTGCGGTGCCCGTTCGACTTGCCCGTTGAGTACAAGTCGAACGTAGTGAACTTCACCCGGGCAGATCGTGACCAGCGTGTGCAGGCGAGAGTTTTTGATTCGTCGGCTACCGAGACGGAGCGCTCAGTGCTGAAGCATATCGCTTTGCCAGAAGAGAGAACTCCAGCCAAATTCATCCGGCGTGCGCCTGCTCCAAAGGCGACCGACGAGGATTTAATGCGATCCTTCCACCAGTATATGGAGACGGAGTCGCCGTCATCCAGTCCTAAAAAGCCGAAGTAGATGAACCGACTGCGGCCACCGGTCAGCGACCATCACGGAAAAAGTCGTCTTTGGCAGCCAGCCCGAAATCATCATAGGGCCGTTGCGGGTCATCCTCGAACATGTTTGCCGTACGCCGCTCCTGCTTGAGGTAAGCGATGCTCCTGAAGAAGCAGGTTTCGCACAGATGCACTTCATAGCGTTCGCCGTCGTGCAGCGCTCCATAGCCCCAATGCGCATGGAGTATTCCATACTCCAGGTTGCCGCTTACCAGACGTGTAGAACAATTGCATACGTCGCAACGTACGTCAGTCACTATTTCGGCTTCTACACGTCCAGTGATTTTCATCCCACCCGAGCCTCTGTCAACACAAGAATCAAGTTTAGACGCTCAAAACTTGGCCGCCTGGCCATCGGTCAGTGCTTACAGATCCGTCCAGATGCAGTAGCGTTATGGGGGATCGATGCTTAGATTGAATGCACTCGGCGATAACCGCCGAGAACCTCATAAATGGAAACCCAACGAGCTGCCGAATCCTTACGGATGCGCAAGAATTTTGCTTTCACGTGTCGGTATCTCGGGACTTCAGGCTGGCCTGTGCCATATCTGACAGATGTCATGATGTCGATCTCTTACTATGAAAAATAAATTCAAAATGCTGCTGCCGTGAGAACCAGCGTTCAAGCTGAAGAGCCAGCGTTTACCGCGATGTGGCCCATTAGTATGAGGTGAGATCGGAGGTTACCAAACAGAGAGGGGCTGAAAGGTAGAAGTAGTTCGTCGGCCTCGCGGGTGCCTCAAATAAAATTTGTTATCCTACTCAGGCTTGCTCCGAGACTTCGTTGGCATCATGCCTCCCCTTGGAGATATCTGATATCCCGCTATCCGTGACTGATGCGGACAGCGGTTCATGTCTTCCGCTGTGCTATGAGCGGAGGACATGCTTTCCTTATCCCATTTTCTGGGGCCCAGAATGTTCCCCGATCCCCGAGACGGGAAATTTTCCCTCCTTGTTGATGTTTAATCTGAATAACTTGCCGGTTAGGCGTAAAAATATTTCAAAGCATCCGTTTTTGGCGGTAGCTATGTATGGGCCGCGTTAGGTAATCGGCAGCGCACAGCGCACAGCCCACAGGACATGCAAGCTGGGATCCTCACAGCGGCACGTCCCGATGTACGTCTTTTGAATAACGTCTGTTTGTCTGTATTTACACAAACATGCTAATGTTTTGCGCATGACCAGCCCATTTTCCTACACATTCCCTGCCATACGCGGCGTACAAGCGGGGCGGGAATTTTACGTTTCTATGTGCCCACTGCGGCTCTTGGCGAAGCTGTTTGTCTTCGATAACGAGGAGCTCATGCCCGAGCTGAGGGCTCAGCGCTCAATCAATCGATCACGCGTACCTGAAATTGCTCGCTACATCATTGCCAACACCGATAGCTATACCTTTTCGGCCATCACTGCGTCCATCGATGGCAAGGTAAGCTTTGAGCCTGTGGGCAGCAGTGATACTGCTCATTTTCGGATGGGTACGTTGACTGTAGACATGGATGCCAAGTTCATCGTCAACGATGGCCAGCATCGCCGCGCGGCTATCGAGCAAGCCCTCGGAGAAAAACCGGAGTTGGGTGACGAGACCATCGCCGTAGTCTTCTTCCACGACCGAGGGCTTGAGCGCTGCCAGCAAATGTTTGCCGATCTCAATCGACATGCAGTGAAACCGTCGCCATCTCTAAGCGTTCTCTACGACCACCGCAATGCAGCTGCAAACTTGGCTAAGCATCTCGGTCTTACCTCAAAAGTGTTTCGCAATTTGATTGAGACGGAGCGTTCCTCACTCTCTAAGCGTTCGCGCAAGCTGTTCACTCTCAGCGCTCTGCACTTCGCCATTCTGGAAATGCTCAGTGAGCAAGAGTTCGAAGACTTTGCGGCGGCTTCAAAGAAATGCAATGAGTTCTGGGGGGGCGTCGGAGAACATATTCCAGAGTGGATCTACGTGCGTGAAGGACGTATGACCGCTGGAGAGGTGCGCCAGGATTTCATCCATTCGCACGCTATTGTGCTGCATGCTTTAGGGCGTGTGGGCAAGTTCATATATCAAGCCAATGCAGGTAACACCGATCTCAATTCAGTACTCGAGAAGCTGCGTGACATTGACTGGGCGCGCACCAATGTCTCGACTTGGGAAGGACGCGCCATGATCGGGGGGCGGATGGCCAAAAACAGTCAGAACATCACGCTGACATGCAACCAAATCAAACGTTCGCTGGGGTTATCACTGACCCCCGAAGAACAAGTTATTGAAAGCGCCTTCACTGCCGCCCGTCAGTAAGGCCACACGCTATCTACCGGACATCACTATGAACACTCCCCCCGAGGCTATCATCGAAGAAATTCAGTTGCTCTACCGTTCCGACTCCTTGCCTTGGATTGTCGGTTACAGCGGTGGGAAGGATTCGACGGCCTCTCTGCAACTGATCTGGAAAGCTGTTGCGGCGCTGCCGGAAGAGCAGCGAGTTAAAGATATTCACGTTATCAGTACCGACACCCTGGTAGAAAATCCGGTTATTGCAGCCTGGGTCGAATCGTCGCTTAGGCGTATGAAGGCTGAAGCCGAGCGTCAGGGGCTACCTATTCATCCGCACCGCCTTACCCCCAGCTTAGAGCATCGATTCTGGGTCAATTTGATCGGCAAGGGCTATCCGGCGCCGCGCAATCGCTTCCGCTGGTGCACTGATCGTCTAAAGATTAGTGCTTCCACCAAGTTCATTCAGGAGCTGTCCGAGGCCAATAACGAGGCCATTTTAGTGCTGGGCCAGCGTCGTGGCGAAAGCCAGGCACGCGACAAGGTGATAGATCATTACAGTGGCAGCACGCGTGATCGGCTTAGCCGCAACCGTGACCCTAAGCTATCACGTGTCTGGGTCTACCTACCCATCGAAACGTGGACCAGCGATGACGTGTGGATGTATGTCCTCACCGATGAAAACCCTTGGGGTGTAGATAACCAGGAGCTGTTCAGCATCTACAAAGGCGCAACGCCGGACGCCGAGTGCCCGGTAGTGGTCGATAAGTCCACCCCGAGCTGCGGCGATAGCCGCTTTGGTTGCTACGTCTGCACCATGGTATCGCAGGACAAATCCATGCAAGCGATGATCCAGAATGACGATCAGAAGTCTTGGATGAAGCCGATCTTGGACTTCCGCAACAACTACCTCAGCGTGCAGGACTGGGATATGCGTGACTTCAAACGCATGAACGGTCGAGTGAAGCTGATGGGAAAAGGCGAGACAGCGGAGCTGATTCATGGCCCCTATATGCAAGATTACCGAGCCAAGCTGCTGGAAGAGTTGCTGTGTACTCAGCGCGCTGTACGTGATGCCGAAGTTCCGGGGCATGATCAGATTGAGCTGATTTCCATCGACGAGCTAGATGCCATCCGACGCATATGGGTTGAGGAGAAGGGTGAGATTGAGGACTTGCTGCCCAAAATATACGAGCGCGTCTTCCAGAAGCCATACCCTGGTCGGGCGATGGAACCGCTTCCATTAGAGCCGGAAGACTTGGCCTTGCTGAACGAGGTGGCGGTCGGACTCGATCCCGAGGCTGGCGAGCGACTTTATCAGCTAATGCGCAACTTGCTTGCTGTGCAGTTCCAATCAATGCAAACACAGAAGCGCTCACAGCATTTGGATCGGTTGGAGGAGGTGCTAAAGGCCCATGCATTCCGCACTGAAGATGAGGCATTGGAGTTTGCCAAAAGAAACCAAGAAGATGGTAAGGAAGAGCCTAACGCAGGCGAAGAACTAGAGCTTATTCCACTGGCAACGGTAGAGGCGGAAGAGAAGTAAGCATGGCTAAGCTAACCATTGACCAGATCTCTATTGAAAATCTCGGCCCGTTTCGCGAGCAGCAGAGCTTCGATCTTAGGGTGCATGCCAAACGCCCCGTTATTCTGATCAAAGCCCTCAATGGGAGTGGAAAAACCACACTGCTCACTGCGCTTCAGATCGGCTTGTATGGCTACAAAGCTATTAATTTGGCGCGTCGCTCTGAATATGAACAACTGATTACCGGTCTGCAGCGCAATGATGCCACGGGGCCTGCACGGATCGAAATGCAGCTCAGTATCGAGGTGGGCGATCAAACCCAAGCTCTGACCATCCGCCGTGAGTGGCTGCCGAAGGAGAAGGGGTATCGTGAGCAGTTCCGCGTATTTGCTGGGCGTCACGAAGATTTGGTGCTGGCTGAAGAATGGGATGACTTTATTAACGGCATTCTGCCGGTAGAGCTTGTTCATTTGTTCCTCTTTGACGGTGAAAAGATTGAAGCCTTGGCTAACCCTGAGCGTCTGCCTGCGTTGTTGCGTCGGGCTACAGAGGTCTTTTTGGGGTTGGGCGGTATTGATGCCCTTGCAGGTGACCTGAAGGCCGTAGAGCGTCGTGCAAGTAAGAGAACTCCTTCAGGAGATGCTGGTGAGGATCAGCAACAGGCCGATGATTACGAACTTCAACTCAAGGAACTTGAGCAGCGCATCGAAATGTTGCTGCAGCGCCAGGCGCACGTTCGAACTGAATTGGATGATGCCCAGCTCAAACTTGAAAGATTCTCCGCTGAGGCCCAGCGCAGTGGTCTGCAGGCTTATCAACAAGCTGGTGGTCTGCGCGCGCGGGCCGAGCTGTGCGGGCAGCAACACAAGCAAGCACGTGCCGCTCTGATCGCGGTGCTGGAGGATCCCTTGCTGCCGCTGGTTTGGCTGGGACCGCTATGGGATCGCTATAAGGAGCAGTGGCAGCAAGACCAGCAATCCAAACACACCCACTTGTTGGTCGAAGAGTTTGGTAAGCGTGATCAGCGCATTCTAGAGTCGCTCGCCCGCCAAGCTCCGCAGGTCCAATCTACTATGGCGGAGCTACTGGCAGCCGATTTGCAGAGCTTGCAATCCGCTAAGCAACATTCACAAGCGTTGCTCCCGGGCGGTAATCCAGCTGAAATCGAACCTCGTCTGCAGCAGGTCAAGCAGCAATTGAAGGAAGCGCAAGAGGCCGTTGCGGCCACTCAGAAGGCGATGGAAAAAGCCCAAAGCGCAGTGGATGAAATTCCCGCGGATGAGCAGCTCGGCGCAGTGTTCGAAGCCATGAAGCAACACACCCAGGCTGTATCTACTAGTGAAGGGCAGCTTCAAGAGCTGAGGCGTGAACTGGAAGAAGCACGTAGTAAGCAAGCGCATTTTGAGATTCGCTATAACGCTGCATTGTCGCGAGCCCGTGCCGAGCTCAAGGAAAATGCCTTTCAGCTCAAGGCTCTGGGGGCTGCCGACAGGGCAAAGGCGGCATTGAATGTCTTTCGCGACCGATTACTGGCCTCTAAGGCGCAGTGGCTGTCGGACATGATTACTACTGAGTTCAAGCTGCTGTTGCGTAAACGCAATCTGATTGCTCGAGTTTTGGTCGAGCCGCAGACCTATGCAGTCTCCATCGAAGATGTGAACGGATATAGCCTGCCGATGGAGCGCCTATCCGCTGGTGAGCGGCAGATTCTTGCGATTGCCGTGCTGAGTGCATTGATTCGCGAACGTAAAGGACGATTCCCTGTCGTGGTAGATACTCCGCTAGCACGTTTGGATCGCAAGCACCGTGAGGCCCTGATCCATAATTTCTTTGCCAAGATCTCGCATCAGGTGCTAGTGCTTTCTACAGATGAAGAGGTAGAGGGGAGTGTACATACTGCTTTGGAACAACATATGAGCCGCGAGTATGCCCTGACTTTTGATGATGATAGTCGTCGCAGTATTGCCAGCGCCGCAGCTCAGAACCTTCAGTTGGAAGTTTTGGCATGATTGATCGAATTCGCTTGACGGCTGCTGCGAAAAATCAGCTATCAACTTTAAAGCGTAGGACAGGAATTGAGCACTACAATTCGATTTGTCGTCATGCTTTGTGTCTATCTTTGAGGCACTCCTCAATGCCCCCAAATGAGAATTTTAATTTCGCTGGTGGTCTTGAGATAGATTGGCGTACTTTGACTGGCGGTAATGAAGACTTATATGTGAATTTAGTCTTGTCCTCGCTTTTGTGCAGCGGGGATGGAGAGGGGATTGAAGTGAAGGATATTTTGGTTCGGCATATCCATAGAGGGCTATCGCTAATGATGTCTCAGGATAATGGATCGATATTCTCGTGAAATGAGGGGGGACCTCCCCCTCTTTTTTCTATTTTAAGCTTTTTATAAATGGTATATCGTTGAACCAGGGGTTGTTGTAACGAGTGTTTTGATGAATGGTCGTAAGTGCATCTTGGATCGCGTCCCGGACTGTCCGGTTGTCTGCGATTTGTAGGTTCCATTCTGCTTGCCAAAATTCTTCGGTTTGTGTTTTGAGAATATTTTTTACAGTGGCAGATACTGACTCTGAGTCGGCAATATCGATACTATTTCCCGGATATCCAGAGAGAAGATTTATCGCATCTGTTATGTATCTGGTTAAGCACACAATTCCGACTTTGCTGACGAGCTTCCTCTCATTGGGGAACGTGTTTGGCCAGAAGTTTTTAATGGTGTCCCAAATTGTTATAAAGAAGTCGTACGCGGCATCTTCGCCAGAAAACTCCTTTATGTTTTTTGACTGTATATAAGCAATTGATGCCTCAATTGCTGCGGGGACAACTTTTCTGTCATCTTCTGGCATGTTGGGAAGGGAAATTATTCCTTTAAATGGGCTGTCGTCCAAGTCGTTAGCTAGGCCTACATAACTTAGGTTAGGGCTAAGTGACAGTCTAGACGTCTTAAGCCTATTCTCCAGATCTACTTTGTCTTCTTCTCTTGTGAGTCTAAGGGTGAGGGCACGAATGTGGTCGGGGGCTACTTTAGTAACTTTGTTGTTTATTATGATAAACTGAAAGGCACGCTCCTCATGGGATGCGTCTAATATTGCAACAATTGGAACACGTGTTTTCTCATTGAATGCGTTTAACCCACAAAGTCTATGTTGTCCGTCTATAACTAGAATGTTGTTTTTTTCTTCCGGTTTTATAGTGATCTGGCTATTTTCTATTGTGCAGGCATCTCTCGATATTGTAATTACTATTGCTGTTGGGATTGTGTTTCTAGAGTCGCTTTCCAGAAATTGTTTGATTGCTTTTACTTTATTGTCTTTTAGTGGGCGTTGGATGCCGTCATTGTTTTCAGGTGTAAGGGTTGGGATTGTACTCCATGAGATTACATCCTTGACGGGAGCTTCGAAAAGGCAAAACTCTGGAGAGTTTTCATCAGTGCGTTGTGAAAACACGATGCAGCTGTAAGCCATGATATTTTCCTTTCTAAAAACTAAAGTTGAAGAAATCTACAGCGTCATCCCTGTCTATGGCGGATATTTCGCTGATGTTGACGCTGCCGATTGCTAGGGCGGCGTCTTTCAGTGTCGTTCTGTTCATGCTTGCATATTCGAATATGTCTCGTCGATGCTGAGCTATTCTCAATCTCTTTCCAATATTTTCCAGTTCTTGAGGCGAGGGATCTGGTTTTAGAGTGAAGGAATGTATGTGAGCGTTCTGCCACAAAAGCATGTCTGATTTTTCATTGTTGCATGTTGGGCAGGCGGGTAGTAAATTTTCTGCAATGCTATCTCCGCCAAAGCTTTGCGGCCATATGTGCTCTAGTTGCATTTTAACTTGCGTTTCAAGGGGTTTTTCGAAGACGGGAAAGCCGCATATATAGCAGTAGTTAACCTTTGTTGTACTAAATTGGCTTCGAATCGAGGATATTATGCCTTTTCTAGATTTTTTTTCGGCTTCTAGAGTTAATGTCGCTAGTCTGTCGAGATCTGCTCCATATGGGGTTCTAGGGATTTCGAGCGATCTTTGGAAGTATTGAATTATAAGCTTTTGATGTTCTCGCTCGTCCTCAAACATGCTTACTATTCTATTTGCTTTTTTTAGGCAGCGAGTCAAGATGTTGGCTGTTAATATACCGATGTAGTAGGTGGATAGCTGGTGCTGCCTTCCACCGATTTGTAATGCTTCTAATTCATAGACCTGGTTTATATTTTTTCGGCCAATTAAGTTTGTGGTTATATAGCTGAAGAGATGCTCCCCGGAAGTTGTTGGCTTGAATTTATATAGTGCCATTTATTTGATTTTCCGAAAATAAACTATTTTGAACGTCTGGTTTAGCAGGGTTTTCTTACGCGCTATATCTGAACAGTTATGACCATAAATTCAGCTGTTCACTATAAATTATAGGTTTTCGAGCTAGTATATTATTGTGAGGCTAGGTTGGCCGCAATCTGAGTCTAGGTGGATTGATACTTGCGGAGGTGCTGCTCCCGTTGCGGCATCGGTCATACTTGCGGATAGGTTGGTACGAATGCAACGTCCGAGGTGCAATGACAGCTGGGGCGATGAGGAAGTATGCAGAGATGGGCTCTGCTTGCAGCAGAGCCGTTTCGTCCTCATTCTATGCAATCAGATAGCGCTGGTTGCAGGCCAGCTAGAAATGCATTCCACGTGGTTTGGTATTGGCAAGGGGGGGCAATGGCCGAAGAAAACAGGGAACGGGAGCTCATCGCCGAAGCAGCAGCGGAGTTTGACGTCCCCGTGGAGTTACTCGAAGAGCTTCTGGGGGTAGCCGAAAACTTTACCGGTTTTGCTGCATATGGGTCCAAAACCGATTTTTCGCGTCGAATAGCGCTTATTCTGGATGAGGCGGCCCAGCAGCGGGCTCAGTCATGAGCCAGGCCATCGAATTTACGTCCATTGAGGTCGAGAACATTTTTGCCTACGAGGGCAAAAGTACAATCGATTTGCGTGACTGCAATGGAGATCGGAGCATTGTCGTCATTTCTGGTCAGAACGGTGCCGGCAAAACCAGCTTGCTCAACGCCATCAAACTACTATTTCTCGGTCCAGAGAATGAAGAGATCCGGCGTGTGGGGTTCGGTGGAATCGCCCTGTCTCCGAAACATTTTGTCCTAGGGCAGCCGGGCCGATGGTACGGGGTTTTCAATAAGCACGCTCGTGATATTAGCGATCGTTCACGCGTTAAGCTCTCTTGGGTTCAGGATGGAAAACCCACCACTCTTGAGCGAGTCTTTTCCCGCACGTCAAACACCACGTTTACTGATCAACTGATCATTACTCATTCGGGTCAGCATCTTACAGATAGTGAATCCCGTGCCTTTCTTGCAAGCTTGGCACCAAGCGAGATCGTGCCGTTCTACTTTTTTGATGGTGAGCAGGTGCAGTCGTTTGCAGACGCAGAGGAAGGGCGAGAGCGGGGGGAGATTGAACGGCTTCTAAAGCTCTCTTTTATCACTGATCTCCTTCGCGAACTCGACTCATACTCGAAGAGCAAACGTCGTGCGGGTCTTCCCACAGAAGTGCAGCATGAGATCGTACAAGCCGAGAACGCTTTGCGAGAGGCAGAAGCCAAGATCGAGTCCTTGAATCGGCTACGCATAGAAACAGAAACTGAGTCCGAAGAACTTTCGCGTAAGCAAGAACAGTTGGATAGCCACCGTGACGGGCTTCGTACAGGGATTTCTGAGGAGGAGCAGCGCCGGATGCTTAATCGGATTGCGATCCTTGATATGCAGCGCGAAAAGCTCAATGCCGATTTGTGTGAAGTTTTACCGCCCGAGGCTCCATGGCTAGTCAATCTCGGTATTGTTAGACAGGTCTACCAGTTGCTAGATCAGCAGATGACTTCCAGCACGGATATGTCGTTGTCAAATAAGCTCCATGGGGAATTGCCGCAAGCACTGCGGAGTAGCTTGTCCCATTTGGAACCGCCGGTCGAGCTTTCCTCTTCGCAGTACCAAGCGTTTTCTGATGCGATAAAACAAGCTCTAGCTCAGCGCGGACTCTCTGCGGATGCATGCGTGAGCCCATTGCTCTTGGCTGTCAGCCCAAAGCAGGTCAAAGCACTCCGTGATCGTTATCTTGTTTGGGCCGAGCGTGGACCGGCTCTTGTTGCAGCGCAAACCGAGCAATTGCGTCGGATGCGCTCACTGACACAAGAAGCTGAACAGGCTAGGCGCGATTTGGAAGAAGCCGAGTTGACCACGGAAGGGGCCAAGCATCGTTTCGATGAGTTGAGCACAGAGATTGCGGCACTGAGTCGGCAAATAGAGGCCTACCGAGAGACTTTGGCGGAGCTGCGGATCAAGGAGGCTCAAACTGCCGAAAGTGCTGAGCAAGCCAGACAGCGTATCCGCCAGTGCGAGCAGCGCCATTCGACAGTTACTAAGGAGAATCGCGCCTATCAGTTGAGTCTCCGAGTCAGGCGCGCTTTGGAGTTTTTCCGGGACAAAAAGCGGATGCAGATCAGGCAATCTGTTGAGGACCACTTGAACGAGCGTATAAGTGTACTGTTGGCACCGAGCCAATTGATTAAATCCGTCACGCTCGATGATCTGTTCGTCATGAGGTACTTCGATGAACAAGGAGACGAGGTAGCACGCAGGAGCATTTCTGCGGGTATGCGTCAGTTGGTCGCGATGGGCATGCTGTGGGCATTGCGGGATGAGTCTGCTCGGGAGTTGCCGGTGATGATCGACACGCCGTTGGGGCGAATAGACCGCGAGAATCGTAGTTTGCTTATGAGTGAGTATTTCCCTAATGCTGGAAAACCACTAGTGCTGCTGCCCACCAATAGCGAGATGGATGAAGATGTACTTCGCAGCCTGGATGGTTTTATCCGCCGACGCTACGAGATTCAAAATGAAGGCGGTACGCGAGCGCGGATCGTACAAATTGACGCTAAGCGTTACGACGGGATATCAACACGATGATTAGCCTGTATTTTTCCGCAGAGGAAAAGGCTTTCATGGAGGAGCTTCTCAGTGTGGGGCTTGCAGCACCCGGGGGCCACAAATGGTGGCTGATTCGTTTTGCTATCGCTCGGTCCCTCAAAATTGATGGCGAGCCAGAGGAGCGATACGGACCGCCTTCAGCTAAAGGTGGATCTCGAAGTGAACTTAACCTAGAGCAAATAACAGGCTGGGGAAAAGAGGAAGCGCAGAACTTTGACGATGCCTTCAGGATGCTCTTCAGTGTTGTGCACAACGTAGAACTGTTTGATGGTGATCGCCGCTTTGTTGAGCTGGTACAACGGCATGCTCGGCGAGGGCTCGAGTCAATGCGTGGAGCATGGACGTCGGGGCGTAGTTTTTACGACTATCTGTTGGATGAGTTGTATCTTGATGCGGGGTACTCCGAGAGCATTGAGAGTAAAGAAGGCGATCGCGGCGCTGTCGACTTTGCAATGTTATCGCAGGGACTGCAGCAGCTCGGAGTCGCCGCCACGCCCGCAGCCGAAGTTCTAGAAGGACCGCGTTTGTCTCGGTTCCAGTTGACTCTAGCTGGAGTAGAAGATTACGAGCGCCTTAAGCGTGGTCTAGATGATTTGGCCTTCGCCATGGGATTAGGTAATACGGGGATTGCCCTAACCAAGGATTTTGGAGAGCGTCGCGTGGTACTCGATGTGCCACGACCTGCCGCCCACTGGCACGAAGTCTCATGGCCATTGATTACAGCTGCGTTGGCCAATCGCGAGGAGGCCATGCCGGTTTCACCCGGAGTGGATGTGCTCGGGCAACCGATAATCTTTGATCTAGCTGAGGCTCCGCACTTATTTATCGCTGGCGCCACAGGTAGTGGAAAGAGCGTTTGTCTAAACGCCCTCTTGCTTTCTCTAGTCATCTCTTCGCGGCCACCAGAGCTGCTGATGATTGATCCTAAGGGCGTAGATTTTGCCGACTTTAATGGCTATGCAGGGTTGCGTACTGGGAAAGTTATTACAGACATGGCCCAAGCCGTTGTGGCATTACGTGATGTTGTGGACGAAATGGAACAGCGCCAGGGACTGTTGCGCGAGTATGGAGCGCGCAACATTGCAGAGGCTCAGTTGGCAGGAGCACCTTTGCAGCGACTGGTAGTAGTTATTGATGAGTTGTCAGATTTTATGTTGGGCCGTACAGGAGGGGAGGAGCCGCTGATTCGCCTGGCACAAAAGGCCCGGGCAACTGGCATTCACCTATTGTTGGCTACTCAGCGTCCGGAGGCAGCGACTTTTTCTGGGCTCCTTCGGGCCAACGTGCCCGCACGCATCGCTTTGACCGTTCAGAAAGCGACTGATTCTCGGATAATTCTTGATGAAGCGGGTGCTGAGAAGTTGCTGATGCGTGGAGACATGCTGATCAAGCTTCCGGGTAGGCAGTGCCAGCGTGCGCACGGTGTAAGAGTTACCACTACTGACGTCAAGACTGCAGTAGCATCACGGAGCAGATGAATTACATGACACTCAGACCCACCCGTTTTGAATTGATGGAACTGACACTGTTGGATTTGGGGGCACTACGTGGTCAGCGTTCATTCCGCTTCCGCAACGAAGAGGGCGAGCCCACCAATGTGTTCATGATCATGGGCACCAATGGCGCTGGTAAAACAACTGTGCTGGAGGCGATTTATACTGGTATGCGCTTACTCGACGCGCGGGAGCATAGCTCTACTGGTATTGACGACATTGATCGTAAATCCGGTGGTTTACAGTTGGATGCTCGCGTGGCCCTGGATGATGGCAGCCGCTCCAAGCTATATCTATTGTCCATTTCGGTTGGTCGCCCTGGCTTGCTCAAGCGTTGGAAGGACGATGAGCTCGCTCAAGCTGGTGTTGAGAAACAGATTGTACTCTCTTACCGCTCGCGTATAAGCGGGCCTGGATTGGAACGTAGCGCTGAGTCGGACCCAGAGGCAATCGCCTTTTCTGAAGCTATTTTAGAACGCGTTGGTGAACCGCCTGCTGCATTATTTGATGTGGCTAATGGTTATCCATCGGTGCTGTATTTCCCCTCTGATCGCGGAATCCGTCGGCCGCCAGATGAGTCTCGTGCCATTGCACGGCCCGCAGGTTTGTATTACCGAGCAGCGCACCGCTTTGGCGCTGATGGTCAGAGCTGGGATGCGTCGATTGATAACCTGTTTGTTTGGTTCGCGTGGTTGGCCGATGGCCGTGAAGAAGAATGCCGCGAGCTAGTTAATCGTTTAGTTTTCCGAGGGGTTAAGCGTCTTGGCTCGGTAGACCGACCGAGTCTCTCTGTCCCCGTTGAAGTGGAGTCCGGTACTCATCGGATCGATCAGCTTAGTAGTGGGGAGCGTCAATTGGTTCAGCTGATTGTTCGAATTGCCAGCCACGTAACAGGTTCGACCATAGTGCTGATTGATGAGACTGAACAGCATCTACATCTGGTTATGCGCCGGCGCTTGATTAACATAATTAAGCAATGGGCTTGTGAGCACCAAGGCGTGTCCTTCGTTATGACATCCCATCAGGTCGACTCGTTACGCGTATTTGCTCCCAAGCTACATGAGCCGGGTTTGGTCAAGGGTGGCGCACTGCTCAAGCCGAAGCTGAAGGTGTGACCATGTCGATTGAAGTGCAGTCGTTCGACGATTTTGATTCGCTGCAGCAGATTGAGGCGCAACAATCTAACTTGATCCGAGTCGTGTTGGAGGGGCGGGACGATGTTGCGCTTTTCGCATCGCAGTGGTTCGTTGCCGAGCAGGAAGTGTTCGATTTCGTTGAGGCTGGCCACATTGTGGCCGGGGCTGGCTGCACGAGTGTTGCGAATGCAGTTGAACATAGTCGTAGTACTGATGGTGTGCCTGCAATCGGGATCGTAGATCGTGATGTTCTATTTCGAGAGCGAAATTGGGCGGCACTTTATGAGCAAGAACAGGACCGCTTTGAGGCAACTACGCTCAACGACCAAGTGCATGTGGCTTCGCTCTGGGAAATTGAAGCCTACCTTTTTGATCCAGATCTGCTCGGACATTTGGTGAGGGCTTGTTCGCGACGGCCGCCTGCGACAACGGCGCAGATGAGTGCTGCTTTGGAAAAAACACTTGCGGAGTGCGCATTGCTGCTTGATATCGCCCCGTATTTGGCCGGTAGCCATGAGGCGGGAGCGGCTGTAGCTGCAGGCTATTTATGCGATGCAAATGCCCAAAGGGTGCAAGCTGAGGTGGGTCGGCAGCTTGCAGAACTCACCCCACCTGGAGTTGCAGCGGCGACCCAGGTGCAGGCGCTGGTCGAGCAGATAAAGGCAGGACTACCTGTGGCTCCTTCGGAGCAGCTGCCCTTCTACCTACGTTATGTCGACACCAAGCGGCTTCTGCTGCGTCTGACGCATGCGCTGGGTCTTACTGCAAACATAAAATGGGTACTTGCAGCGCTACAGGAGGCTACAAGCCGTCGACCGCATGAGTTAGCGCAAGTCTTGGAAAGAGCAAGGCATCGTTTTGATGTGTATTGACCGGAGTGTTAACAGTGCACCGATTGCCGAAGTGATCAACCGAGCTGCGTCTCCTGAAATTGCCCCCTAAAACCTTCACTGGACAACCTAGCGATGTAGTTGGTTGTAAAGGAACGATGTTGTTTGGTCATCAGACACCTCTATCTGGCGATCATTTTCGCCTAAACGGGTGTCCGGTTTCATTATTTCACTACAGGGGGAGGGTTTAGCTAGAGCGGTTGTGAGGCAAATAAGGCTGAGCTCGGCTCGATTTGCCTCCTTATCGGTTTAATCCAACCCGGGACAATTGGCTATCTGGGCAGATAGAAGTTTCATGATTTTCGTGGCAGAGTCGATCGCCTGCATTGGCGTTACATGCTCAGCTAACAGGATTCGGCGCATTTGGGAGGAAGCAAACTTCTCCAACCCTGGGAAGCTTTTGCTCAAGTGAAGCCGCAGGGAGTTTTCCCTGACTTTGTCCACATCGAATTCGTTTTTATCCCAGACTAGCCTTACGTTGTATTTGGGCACCGATGGCTTCGATACCTTGGCCACCCGATAGATAGTGACGTACACCGGCCAGCCTTCATCACGCATTAGCCCCAGGGTTTCTGGCGGTGTTATTGAGATCCATTGAATACCTTGATCAACCAGCTCGGTTGAGAGCGTTGGGATGGCCTTGAGCAACATGGGCACTAGGCTGGCCACGCCCCGTACGCTCAGTAGCTTGTCGCATACGTGGTGATGCTGGGCGACGAACAGGGTCAACTCGCCCAGGTGCCCCTGGACAGTGGCGGGTATCCACTGGTTCAGCGGCTTGTATTTCGACGCGCGCATTGCACTGATCACAGCCTGATGAGTCAGGACCAAATCCGCTGCAAGGTCCGAGATTTTTTCGCTGGTCGGGCTTTGCCACCGCGTCATGCTTTGGCAATAGGCAATCAGCAACTGCGCGGAGTTATTACCCCGGCTCAGTTGGAACCGCGCCCGGCTAGCGGAGGCTTCCAGCCAGCGATAGTCGAGAAGCGCCCAGCGTTTGCCCAACTCCAGCAACTGCTTTTCCTTGTATCTCTCAAGGTCCTGATCGAGCACGATGAAAGCTAGGTCGTAATCGGCAAACACTCTACGAGTGCTGATTTGATCCTTGACAGCACGTACATATTTTTCGAGCTGTTGCACCGTCAGCGATGCTTTCACCTTGTTTTCAATCGCGACCAGAATCTTGTTCACCGGGTCGACCAGAAACAGATCCAGTCTGCCATTGGCGGTGCCTTTGTCGACTTTGATACTGAACTCGCGGGTGACGAAGGCCGCACCGAAGCTGCTGGTGCGAATTTTCCCCGGCGTCCACTTCGCAAAAAACTTGCGGTTGTCATAGGTGCAGCCATCGCTGGCGGCGTGAGCTGCTTCTAGGAAGTCCTTGATTACCCCGTCGCCTTGGGAATGGCCTTCATTGGGGTTCATGCACCAAGCAAGCACTTCAGAGTTCTGGTTCTCCAGAAGTTTCGTCACCTCAAAAACGTCGTCGACGGTTTTGTTGAGCTCCATCAGCTCCAACAGCTTAGGGTCCCTCAAGAATGCGTACAGTTCCGTCGCTTCCACGTTCACCTCTACGGTGGGCAAGTATTGATTACAAATGCCGGACGTCACTTCAAGGACCGGCAGGCCCGTCCATAGCCCAGTTCAAGCACTGTGCCATATATATGCCATCACCTGCATGGCTATCTGGATCGACTCAAATATTGCATTGTACGTATTTTGTACGGCAGTATATATTACGTACATTATCCGTATGTAGGCGCTTTCTAGCATGTCTAAAACTGAACGATTTGAAATGCGACTCGATGAAGAAACGGCCACCGCCATTGACCGCTGGCGTGATACACAGATGGCGGGTGTGTCACGAGCCCAGGCTGTTCGGGCGTTGATTGGCCATGGGCTTAACCACCCTGCAAGATTCAGTGATGGAGAAAGAACCCTGATCAAGCTCATGGGTGACCTTTTCGCTCATGTGGGGTCATCAACCTCTCAGACCGACCTTATTCTTAACGGCCTCAAGACCGGCAATGAGTGGATTGTTGACCTTGAATTGGGCGCATTTCTCAACAAAGAACCCACCACATCAATCACTGATGCCCGGTTCGTGTTGGCAACGCTGGAGATGTGGGACCTGTTTGAGCACACCCTCGAAGGCTTTGATGAGGAGCAAATGGCTGTGGTACTCGCGGAAACAGAGGGTGAGATAGCCTTGCGCCAGACGGGAAAAACTGCGCCGCCACGGGAATTCAAATTTTCCGGCTTTGACGCAGAAAGTGAAACCGACTTCATAAAAATTGCGGACTTCATCATTAATACAATGCAGAAGTTCCCGCGATTCAAAGGGCGCGACCTTAGGTGTGGTCAGCAAGGCTCAAGTGAACACTATTTGGAAAAGCTGAATTACCACAAAAGCCTTGTCCCCTTGCTCATTGACCGCAGCCCCTCCGCCGAAGAGGTCCGTACGTTCACGCTGCAACGCGCCAACATCGCAATCGGGGAGTTTCTGGCATTGAATGAGATGAGAAGGAGAACCCAGTCCGACCTTTCGTAGAGCACCGGATGTAGTGGTCTACTAACCCCGGACATCATTTTAGGCGAGAATCATCGCCATACAGAGTGAATCGAGCCAAACAGCCTGTAAGCCCCCCAGCCTGCAGGCAAAAAAAAGGTTCTTCACGGATTACCGGGAAAGACACTCTTGATCTTCATGAAGAAGAACTCGCTGTCCCGGTAACCGTAGGCCACCCGTTTGATGACCTTTATCCGATTGTTTATTCCTTCTAACTACCCCGTATGCATCGGCCAGCGAACTCGACTTACGATGCCTCGCCAGTATTTTTTCAACCTCCTGGCAAACTGGATCAGCGCGGGGATGGCACTTTCATCAGCATGACGCAGCCACTGCTTCCAGGCCGATCTCCAGCCCCAAGCACTACTCGGTGACCACAGCGCTTTGAGTTCAGCTTTCATCAAATACACCGTCATCAACGACTGGTTAGCGGCCAGCAAATCCTGCAGGCGAACCTGCTGCTCCGGCTGCTTCAGGTTCTGCGGGTTGCGCAGCAGCAACCAGCGGGCTTGCTTGATGACCCTACGAGCCGGTTTGTCATGACGCAGTCGGTTGGCCTCATCAACCCGAACACGATCAATCACCTCTCGACCATATTTGGCCACTACATGGAACAGGTCATAGATCACTCGCGCCTTGGGACAGTGTTGGCGAACCTCCAGGTCAAACGCGGTGTTCATGTCCATCGCCACGGCCTCAATTCGAGCGCATCCCTCTGGCCCCAATTCCTCGGAAAATGGCCTGATCGCTGCCCGGCTGCGGCCCTCGCCGATCCAGAGTACTCGTCGTGTATCCGCGTCCAGCACCACGCTGGCATAACGGTGACCTTTGAACAGTGCGAACTCGTCCATCACCAGTCGCCGTGGCTGGGCTTTGGGGAGCGCGCTCAAGGTCACTTGCAACGCGCGCCGCTCCAGCAACCGAACACAGCTCCAGTGCAGCCCGAACAACTGCGCCACATGCAGTGTCGCAAGGCGTTCGCAGGCTTGAGTGACGGCCTCTGCCAGGCGCCGCGTCATGCGCGCGTAGCGATCCAGCCAGCTAACCACTTCCATGCGTTTGCCGCAGTCACGTCAGTTGACCCGCCGGAGCAAAACGTTGAGACGCACTGCGCGCCCCAGGATCGGCAGGTCACGAACGACCCGCCTGCAATACTCATGATTGGTTGAACAGGGTTTGTGACAGCCGCCACAAGACGGGAACCGATTGGCCAGGGGAATGAGATCGAGTTGGAGGGCGTCGCCGTCGGACTTGATCGTGACGACAGAAAAGCCGTCCCAGAAAGGAAGAAAAGTATTAATATCGCGCACAAGAACGCCGGTTTTTTAGATTTGTTTGCTCGCACGAACATCATCTATCAAATCGGCGTTTTTGTTTCTGAGTTTCCCGAGATTCCGTGAAGAACCAAAAAAAAGCCCACCGAGCGGCGGGCTTGCTAGGACTGCGCTGATCAGATCGACGGAGTATGGACGCCGGCAGTCGCAGTGGTGACCATGTTGAACATGTTGATCCCGGGAGCGCCATCGTCAATCCACTTTTTCACTTCTGGGAAGCAGCAGTAGCGGACAATCGTGGGCAGCACGATCGAGCTGATGCTGCTGGCGAAGCCCTGGACAGTCAGTCGGTCGGCCGGACGCGCTTTCAGGTTCTCGAAGCCAGAGCTGGCGAAGTACTCCTGCACCAAGGGGAGTAGTTCGTCCTCGCCTTGCAAGTCGGAAGCGTAGAAATACCAGTTCTGGTAGTTGAAGCACTGGCAAATACGCTCAACCACAGCGAGGAACTGGCTAGGGTTGATGCCCATGGCCAGGCACGCACCGAACAGGGTGTCGACCTGCAGTGGGGACTGGCCGTTCTCGATTTTGGCCCAGGCGCTTGGGGTCTTCCCGACAAATTGGGCGAGATGGGACTGATGGAATCCACGCTCCAACCTCACGTCCTTGAGAGCGAGAAGACAGACGGTGGAGTAGTTTGCGGAGCGTTGCGGTGGAGCGGATGTGAATTGCATAGGCTATGTCCTGACGGGATTGTGTTTGTCCTGCTGGGATAGTGTACTGACTTGGAGGGCCGCTTCAATACTGCTGTCCTGCTTTGTTAGGTTGAACGTTACCTACAGCGGCAGACTCGCGGCTTTGCGACGAATGGCACAACCCAGACGGTACCGGGCTGACCGCCATAATGCTGGCTGATTGATACCCTTGTCGGTATCTTTCATATCTCAATCGGAACGGCGCCACGTCCATGATCAAATCCGTCTTAACCACCATCTGGCCAGGCCTTGAGAGCGTTCTGAACACGCACGAAGAAAACATGGCCAACGCCCTGCCACACCTCCAGAAACTGTGCTTGTCGTGCAAATGCGGCGCGCTTGCGATCCTGATCCCGGGGACAGCGGACCGCTACCGATGCCGCAAAGAGACGTGCGGTCGCCAGTTCATCAGCGCCACGCACAACATCGAGATTGAGCTGAGCGACCGCTACGGGACTGCGGTGGTGAAGGACTATGGCGAGCTCGTCAAAGGCCTCCGCTAGAGCCGCACGGCCTGACGCAGGTATGCAAACAGCAGGCACAAAAAAGCCCGGCCGATGCCGGGTTTTGTCATCCTGCAGATGTTAGGCCGCAGCCAGCTTCATGCGGGCAATACCACGGTCGAAGTAGTCGTGGAAGCGCGCATTTTTGCCGTACACGATGCTGGTGAGCGAGTCCTGGGTGTCATGCTCGACCATCTGGCGGTGACCTGGAGCTACAAACAGGTGGTCCTCGGTCATCTTGCCCCGCTTCATGCACAGATTGCATCGCCGAGGTAGCACAAGATTTTGAGTCGAGGACGCTACCGTTACATCGCCGCTGCACGCATCGCATCATTCAGCTTCACTCCACACAGAAGGCTCTGGATTCTAACTTAGCGCTTTGATGAGGGGCTCTGGGACGCACAAAAGAAAACGCCCCGGTTTAAACCCGGGGCGTTTCGTTACCAGAAGATCAGGTGACTTCGATCAACGCCATATCAGCAACGATCTTCTCGAAGGCCGCTGCGTCATTGTGGAACGCGCTGTAGGCGTCAAAACCGCGATCTTTGAATTGGTTGTAGATCGAGCCCTTGCCGAACAGCGCATAGCGCGCCGGCTTGGTGGCACGGATCACAAGGCGGGCAGAAGCCGGCAGGTCTTTGCCCTGGTATTCGCTGTTATCCCAGGCAGAACGCGGGGCATAGCGGCCTTTCGACAATTCCACGCACTCCTCGACGCCGGCATCGTTGGTGTAGCCAGTAGGGCAGCCTGCAGGCAGCGAGCCGACCTCGAGCACGAAGTTAGCCTCATGCGTCTGGTTGCCCGGGTTCCAGAAGGTCAGGCGAACCGGGTTTACCACGGTCGCATAGTTGTCCAGGGAACTGGTGCTGCCCGACCACTCCAGTAGGCCATCGCCAGTAACGCGGGAGTTCAAGATCTCGTCACCGCCACCACCTGGGAGGAAGACGTGGGCGTCTTTGCCTTGCATTGCAGCGAATACCGCAGCGATCTCGTCCGGGGTGTGCCACTCGGCACGGTCAGGAACCTCGCCGCCGAACAGGACGGAGAGCTTCTCCTCCCACGAATCGATCATCTCTTTTTGGTCTTCCGAAACTTCCAGTTTATTCGACACGTATGGGTCCTCAGTGTGTGTTGGCGGGCTGTGAGCGATCGTCGTGGCCGCCCATTCAACCCAAAGTGCGGCGCAATCATATGCCGCTCTGAATAGACGCGGCGCACTATTCACGCCTGCACTAAATTTAACGAGGCAACGGTTACGCAGGAGTTTGGCGGGCCCACCTGCGGTGCAGGAAGTACACCAGGGTGAGGACCGAGCAGCCGAAACCGAACTCGCCGTTACGGTTGTACCTCTCGCCTACCGCGTAGAAGACGACGGCAGAGCCGATGCCGACCAGTATGATGATCAGCAGCGGCATCAACAGGGGGTTGATCTTGTTCAAGGGGAACGCGCTCCATGCGGGGTAAATGGCCCCGGCGGCCTTGCCCCGGGCTGAGGTGGCGGCGAGTCTACCTCCGGTGGGCCGGTTATCGCAGGAATCCGCCACTCGCCGCGGATCTTCTGCAGGCTGGCCTTCTCTTGCCTGTGGCTCTTGCCCACCCGCGGGCTTTGTGAAAGCCGCGTTGGTTTCTGGCTGCGACAGTTTTAATTCTCTAGAAAATGTGATCGAACGGGGTTATTGGAAGCTGCGACAGTTTTGCGTTTCCTCAAAGCAAAGCTGAAGGCCCCGGAAAATGGGACCCTTTAGCGACAGTTTTTATTCACTAAATTCACCCGGCTGTAGATAACGGCAACTGCTGCAACCAACAGGGAGCCTGTCCAGGCTCCCTTTTTTGTCCATGCGCCTTTACCTCTCCCTGGGCTTTTTCACTGAACCCCATGGATTCACGCCGCTACCCGGGCTCTGGATAATCCCGGCCGGCCCCTGCCAAAAGACCTGCTTGAGTGGCGCAGGATCGACTTACGCCGGGTTTTCGCAAAAACTAGGCAGCTTCACAGCTGTTGCGCCCTGGCCTGCTCCCAGGTCGATACTTTTATCCAGCGGATGGAAAACCAATGAAGCTTCGCTTGATTCATGGATGGATAATCGTGCTGATCCTGGTTGTCCTGGGGCTGGGGACGCTGACGCCGGTGCTGTCCAATGGCCTGTTGCTGCTGATGGATCGGGACAACTTCATTCCGGCGGAGTCCTCGATCTGGACCTTTGAACCGACCCTGATCAACCAGGGCTCATCTTCCTACTGGGTGTACGGGGAGGATCGGCAGTACTACTTCTACTTTTCCTATGCTGAAGACCAGCCGTATAGGTTGATCGCCAAAAACAACCGGTGCCCGGGATTCCATCGGCACGATGTGCAGACCTGGTGCGCCCCCTGACGCCATGGCGGTGGATTATGCTGCTGGCTCGTGGCGCCCGTCGGCTGGGCGCCGCCATTCGAGATAAGCCATGGACAGATTTCAGGAAATGCAGGTGTTCGTCTGTGTCGCCCAGGAGCAGGGGTTCGCTGCCGCGGCGCGGCGCCTGAACCTGTCGGCGGCCAGCGTCACCCGGGCCGTGGCGGCCCTGGAGCAACGCATCGGCACCCAGTTGCTGGTGCGTACCACGCGCAATGTGCACCTGAGCGAAGCCGGGCAACGCTACCTGGAGGATTGCCGACGCATCCTCGCCGAGGTCCAGGATGCCGAGGCCTCGGCTGCCGGCATCCATGCCCAGCCCCGGGGCCAACTGAGCCTGACTGCGCCGGTGCTATTCGGCGAACTCTTCGTCACCCCGCTGCTGGTGCGCTACCTGCAACGTTATCCACAGGTCAGCGTCAACGCCTTGTTGGTGGATCGGATGGCCAACATGGTGGACGAGGGCATCGACGTGGCAGTACGCATCGGCGAGCTGCCGGACAGCGGCCAGCACAGCATCCGCGTCGGTGAGGTACGCCGGGTGATCTGCGCCTCTGCGGCATTCCTGGCCAACCATGGCCGACCGCAGCACCCCGAAGACTTGCGCCAGGCGCCGGTGATCGCTCCGTCTTCCATTGGCCAGGCGCGCAACTGGCAGTTCAACGTCGCCGGCCGCGCCTTGAGCATTCGCCCCGAGCCTCGCTTGCTGGTGAGCGCCAGCCAGGCCGCCATCACCGCCGCCGGCCTGGGGCTGGGCCTGACCCGGGTGCTGTCATATCAAGTGGCCGACAAGGTCGCGGCAGGGCAGCTGGAAATCGTCCTCGAGGCCTTCGAGCAGCCTCCCTTGCCCATCCATGTGGTGTACCAGGGTGGGCGCAAGGCGCCAGCGCGGGTGCGCAGCTTCGTCGATTTCGCGGTACAGGCCCTGCGCGAGCATCCATCGCTCAATCCTTGAGCAAGATTGTTTCATCAGATGAAATGATGGTTTGTGATTTCTGGTGATTCTGTTGTTTTTGCCCTGGCAGGAAGATAGCCCCTCCAGCGCGGCGCTTCGACCGTGCACCTGCCCGTGGAGTCGTCCATGTCCCAGCCCGCCATCAAGTTCTACAACTTTCCTCGCTCCGGCCATGCCCACCGCGTCGAGCTGATGCTGTCCCTGTTGGAGTTGCCGGTCGAAACGATTTTCGTCGACCTGGCCAAGGGTGCCCACAAGCAGCCCGAGTTCCTGGCCCTCAACGCCTTTGGCCAGGTGCCGGTCATCGACGACCAGGGCGTGGTGATCGCCGATTCCAACGCCATCCTGGTGTACCTGGCGCAGCGCTATGGCGATGGTCGCTGGCTGCCCACCGATCCAGTGGGAGCGGCGCAGGTGCAGCGCTGGTTGTCGGTGGCCGCGGGGCCGATCGCCTTCGGGCCGGCGGCGGCACGCTTGATCACCGTATTCGGCGCAACCTTCAACCCCGAGGAAGTCATCGCCCGCGCCCATGTCCTGCTCAAGGTCATGGACCAGGAACTGGCCGGCAGGCCGTTCCTGGTCGGCCAGCAGGCGACCATCGCCGATGTCGCCGGCTACAGCTACATCGCCCACGCGCCGGAGGGCAACGTGTCGCTGGCCGACTACCCCCATGTGCGTGCCTGGCTGGAACGCATCGAAGCCCTGCCGGGTTTCGTCGCCATGCCATCCACGGCGGCGGGCCTGAAAAGCGCCTGAGGCGCCCCGAGGGAGGTTTGCATGAGCACCCAGTCGCCCTGGCACGCCGGTGAACGGCAGTTGCAGGCCCAGGCCGGGGTGGCCGAGCGCATGGAAGCCTTCGGGGCCAAGGTCATCCGCCAGGCCATGCCCGACCAGCATCGGCAGTTTTACCAACAGCTGCCGTTCATCCTGGTGGGCGCGGTGGATGCCGATGGCAGCCCGTGGGCGAGCATTCTCGAAGGGCCCCCCGGTTTTGCCCGGGCCCCGCAGGACACCCGGCTGCGCCTGGACCGCCTGCCGGCCAGCGATGACCCGTTGCAGTTGCACGAGGGCGCGGCGCTGGGCCTGTTGGGGATCGAGTTGCATACCCGGCGGCGTAACCGCCTCAACGGGCAGATCGCCACCCTCGACGCCCAGGGGTTCGAGGTGAGGGTGCAGCAGTCCTTCGGCAACTGCCCGCAGTACATCCAGCTGCGCGAGCTGCAACAGGTGCCCCTGGGCGACCCCGCCAGCCGCCCGGCCCAGCATCACCGGGGCCTGGACGATGCGGCGCGGGCATTGATCGCTGCCGCAGACACCTTCTTCGTCGCCAGCTACGTCGATTTGGAGGGCCAGCGTTCGGTGGATGTATCCCACCGTGGCGGCCAGGCCGGTTTCGTCCGGGTCGAGGGCGATTGCCTGACCATCCCGGATTTCGCCGGCAACCTGCATTTCAACACCCTGGGCAACCTGCTGCTCAACCCTCGGGCCGGCCTGTTGTTCATCGATTTCCACAGCGGCGAGCTGCTGCAGCTCACCGGCTCCACCCAGATCATCCTCGACGGTCCACTGGTCAGTGCCTTCCAGGGGGCCGAGCGGCTGTGGCGGGTCAAGGTGGAGCGCATGGTGCGGCGCCCGGCGGCCTTGTCCCTGCGTGGGCCGTTGCGCGGGGTGTCCCCCAACAGCCTGCTGACCGGCTCCTGGCTCGAGGCCGAGGCGCGCCTGCGGGCCCAGGCCCTGGGCAAGCAATGGCGGCCGCTGCGGGTGGTGCGGATCGAGGATGAAAGCCGCAACATCCGTTCGTTCTACCTGGAACCGGCGGACGGCGCGGGCTTGCCGTCTTTCCTGCCCGGCCAGCACCTGCCGTTGCGGATCGGGCTCGACCCACAGCCGCTGATCCGCACCTACAGCCTGTCCAGCGCCCCGTCCGATGGATTCCTGCGCATCAGCGTCAAGCGCGAAGGGCGGGTGTCCAGCTACCTGCACGATGGGGTCGAGGTGGGCGACCTGCTGCACGCCAGGGCGCCCCAGGGCCAGTTCAGCATCGACCCCCACGGGCTGCGACCACTGGTACTGCTGGCGGCCGGGGTGGGTATCACGCCCTTGCTGTCGATGCTGCGCGAGGTGGTCTACCAAGGCCTGCGTACCCGGCGCATGCGCCCCACCTGGTTGTTCCTGGGCTCGCGCACTCTTGCCGAACAGCCCTTTGCCGGGGAGCTGCGAACCCTCGGTGAACAAGTCGGGGAGGCGCTGCAGGTGCTGCGCCTGCTTAGCCAGCCGGAGGCGACGGCGCAGCCGGGCGTGACCTTCGATCGGCAGGGGCGGATCGACACCCGGCTGGTGCTTGAGCATCTGCAACTGGATGACTACGACGCCGTGGATTTCGTGCTGTGTGGTCCCGGTGCCTTCACCCAGGCGTTGTACGACCAGTTGCGGGACCTGGATATCGACGATCGGCAGATCCATGCCGAGACCTTCGGTCCCTCGACCCTGCGTCGGCGGCCCGATGCCCAGGCCGTGCCGTTGCAGCAGCCGGCGGCGGCCACGAGCACGGTGCCGGTGCGCTTTGAGCGTTCTGGCCTGGTACATCACTGGCAACCCGCTGGCGGCAGCCTGCTGCAACTGGCGGAGCGCGCCGGCCTGCACCCGGAATTCAGTTGCCGGGGTGGTTCTTGCGGCACCTGCCAGACTCGCCTGCTCAGTGGCCAGGTCAATTATCCACAGCCCCCGGCGCAGTTGCCGGAAGCCGGGCAGGTGCTGATCTGCTGCGCGGTTCCCGCTGCTGTGGATAACTCATCTTCACCCCTGGTGCTGGACCTGTAGAACGAAGAAAAAAATCCTTCCCGACGATTGCCGCCAACCCGCCCCCTGCGTAGGCTGACGCGAATTTTCTCGCCGCTGCCGCAGGCTGCGGGTGGCGGTTGCCGGGCCTATCGACCCGGCGATGTTCCAGGGTTTTCAGCGTTAAAGGGAATCAACGATCCATGCTCCCCCGGGTTCTGCTCCGTCTCTGCGCCGTGTTCCTTTGCGGGCTGTCGCTCAGCGCCTGCCGCCGGGAGCAGGCGCCCGCGCTGGATCAACAGCTGTACATCTGGCAACGCCAGTGGACCCAGGCCCACGCTGCGGCCCTGGCGGGGTCCCGGGCAGACTTTTCCACAGTCCGGGTGCTGGCCTTGCAGGCTTTTCCACAGGCTGGCTGGAGTCGGGCGCGGATCGATGCCGATATGCTGCGCCAGGATGGCCGGCGGCTGATCGCGGTAGTTCGCCTCGATGGGCAGTTGCCAGCGCTGGACCAGGACGAAATCCTCACCCAGGTGCAGCAACTGCTGGCCGATTGGCAAGGGCAGGGCCTGGTCCTGGCCGGCCTGGAGATCGATCACGATGCCGCCACCGCGCGGCTGCCGGGTTATGCCGCGTTGCTGGCGCGCTTGCGGGCCCGGTTACCGGCGTCCCTGGCCCTGAGCATCACCGCGCTTCCGGCCTGGCTTGGCAGCTCTGAATTGCCGAGGCTGCTGGCCCAGGTCGATGGCAGCGTGCTCCAGGTGCATGCGGTGAGCGACCCGCGCAAGGGCCTGTTCGACCCCGGGCAAGCCGAGCAATGGGCCCGGCGCTGGGCGCAGGTCACCGACAAACCCTTCTACCTGGCTCTACCCGCCTATGGCGTGGCCCTGCTGGCAGGCGGTGAGGGCGCGCCGCTGGTGGAGAGCGAGGCGCCCATCGCCCAGCGCGGCGAACGTCGCGAACTGATGGCCGACCCCGAACAACTGAGCCTGCTGGCCAAGACCCTGCGCAACGATCCGCCGGCGCACCTGGTCGGCTTGATCTGGTTTCGCCTGCCGCTCAAGGGTGATGTCCGGGCCTGGAGCCTGGACACCCTCAAGGCGGTGGCCCGGGGCGAGGTATTGGCCAGCCGGCTGGACATCGGCCTGACTGAGCAGGATGGCTTGTTCGACATTCGCTTGAGCAACTCGGGCAACCTCGATCGTCTCCTGCCTGAACAACTGTCCCTGGCCATTGCCCAATGCGACGGATTCGACGGGCTGGGTGGCTATACCGCCCAGTTACGCGACGGCCAGCTGCTACTGACCCGCCAGCAGACCGGCCGCCTGGCGGCAGGTGGCACCCGGGCCGTGGGTTGGGCCCGCTGTACAAAAATTGACCAAGGAGCTGTGCATGTTCGTCCCTAGATCTCGCCACCTGTTGTGCCTGAGTCTGTTCCTGCCCCTGGCTCCGGCCCTGGCGTGCGGGCCGACTTTCCCCATGCGCCTGCTTGCGGACCGTCCGCAAACCCTGGCGGAACTGCCCGAAGGCAGCTTCAAGTTCGAGATCAGCCGCCTGGGCCAGGCCGTTGCCGGGCTCAAGCCGGTGGCCAAGGACGCCTTCAACTCCGACTACAGCCTGCCCGAGAGCTACGAGGTGCAGCAGCGTAACTGGGCGGAACAACAGGGGTTGGACGAGGCGCAGCGGACCCTGGTCGGCCAGTTGCGCAAGCTCGACGACGGCCGCGCCGCCGAGCAGCAGGGCGCCAGCTTGCCGGCCGAGATCCGCCTCTATACCGCCGGTGCGGTGGCTTTCAATGCCGGGGACAGCCAACTGGCTGCGGAGTATTTCCGCAAGGTGCTGGAGCTGCCGACTCAACAGCGCGCATTGCGCAGTACCTGGGCCGCCTATTCCCTGGGCCGGGCCTTTAGGTCCATCCATGCAGAAGCCAACGAACTGGACGAGCAGGGCCGGCGCGAGACCTTGCAGGCGGCGCGCCAGGCATTCATCCAGGCGCGCCAGCTGAGCGTCGACGGCTTCAGCGACCCGCTGGAACTGGGCATCGCCAGCCTCGGCGAAGAGGCCCGGATCCTCAAGGACCAGGGGGACTGGAGCCAGGCCATCGACCTGTATGCCAGCCAGAGCCTGCAGGGCTCGGAGGTTGGCTACAGCTCCCTGAAACAAGTGGTGAACGAGCTGGGCAGCCTGCCAGACGAGCAGTTGCTGGAGCAACTCAAGAAGCCTGCGGTGGCGCGCCTGCTCACCGCTTCGCTGGTGTCCCACCAGGGATGGTCCTTTGGCGAAAAGCCGGACTCCGAGCGCAACCTGATCAAGCTCTTGAGCCAGGGCACCGCCGGCAGTTTCGACAATGCCGACCGGCTGGCGGCGCTGAATTACCAGAATGGCGATTTCGCCACCACCAAGCTCTTGCTCGAGCACGCCGGCGATGGCGGCCTGGCCTGGTGGCTGCGGGCCAAGATGGCCGTGCGCGACGGTGACAAGGTGGCCGCCGCGGCCGCCTACGCCAAGGCCTCCGCGGCCTTTCCCCGGGATGAGAACTGGGGCTTTCGCGGCGACTACGATGGCAACTACGAAGACCTCAAGCCGGGCTGCCGGGTAGAAGGCGAAAGCGCCGTGCTGGCCCTGGAGCGTGGCGACTACGTGCAGGCGTTCGAGTTGCTCTACCGCAGTGGCGAGATCTACTGGCACGACGCGGCGACCGTGGCGGAGCGGGTGTTGACCGTGGATGAACTCAAGCGTTTCGTCGACGCCCAGGTCCCGGCGCCGCCACCGACGCCCAAGCAGGCGGACGACTACTACGAGCACTTGCCGATCGCCGCGCAGCTACGCGAGCTGCTGGGACGGCGCCTGCTACGCGAAGGCCGTTACCAGGAAGGCTGGGGCTATTTCGACAGTCCCGAGCGCCAGGCCATCGCCAAGGCCTACGGCGAGTATCGCGAGCGGGCCGAGTCGGCCTGGCTTCCTACCCGCCGTGCCGAGGCCTACTATCAGGCCGGCCAGTTGGCGCGGACCTCGGGCATGGAGATCCTTGGCTACGAGATGGGGCCGGATTACCACAGCCTCTGGGGCAGCTATAACCTGGAGATCCCACCGGTGCAGGCCGGGCCTTTCCTCAGCGCCGACGAAGTGCAGCGCCAGCAGGCCAGTACCGCCGAGCCTGATGTGCGCTATCACTATCGCTACGTGGCCGGGGAACTGGGCAACCGCGCGGCGGATTACCTGCCGCACACCAGCCAGGCCTTCGCTGCGGTGCTGTGCAAGGCTGCGCGCTGGACACGGGGCTCGGACCTGGAGATCGACTACTACAAGCGCTACGTGGAGCACGGGCCGTTCGTGGAGTGGGCCGGCAACTTCGGCATGAACTGCCAGGAGCCGGACTTCGGCAGCGCCAACAAGCGCTATGTGACCCAGTGGATCGACGCCACCCGCTCCAGCCTCGGGCAGCACAAGCTGGCCAGCGCCGGTGGCGCGGCGCTCCTGCTGCTGGGCGGCGCCTACCTGATCCGCCGCCGGAAGGCATAGCCGCCAGATCGGGTTGCGCGGTATGCCTGTTGGATCGCGGTGCCTGGTTTTAAGGGCGCTGCGCGCCAGGCCAGGTCGTACGGTTTGCCTGATGCCCTATGGCCAAATCAGGCTTGCTGGACGAAGGTCAGGCGCAGGGCGAAGCCGATCAGCAGGCTGCCGAACAGCCATTGCTGCAGGCGTTGCGCCGAAGGGCTGCGTTGCATCCAGCGACCCAGCCCGGCGCCGGCCAGGGCGTAGCAGCAGTCGAACAGCCCACCGACGCCCACCAGTAACACGCCCAGGGTAATGAACTGTGGCGCCACCGCCCCGGCCTGGGGATCGACGAACTGCGGCAACAGCACCGAGCAGAACAGCAGGGCCTTGGGGTTCAGCAGGTTGGTCAGCACTCCGCGCTGGATCGCCTGGCGCCAGCGCAAGGGCGTGGCCGCCGCGCCGCTGCCGTCCAGCGCGGGCAGCAGGTTGCTCCTCAGGCACTGGATGCCGATCCACAGCAGGTAGGCCGCACCGGCCAGGCGCACCACGTCGAAGGTCCAGGGCGCGGCCTTGAACAGCGCCGCCAACCCCAGGGCCGCCAGGGCCACATGGCAGCCCCGGGAGATGGCCAGGCCCAGGGCCGTGGCCAAGGCCTGGGCCTTGCCCTGGCGGGCGCCGGTCTGCAACAGCAGGATCATGTCGGGCCCGGGCAGCAGGTAGACCACCGCCAGGGCCAGGAAAAACATCCACAGTTGCGCCACCTTGCACCCCCATTCGTTGTCGAGTCGGTGCCCACAGTTTAGGGCTGGAGGGCAGGGCAGGTGCTTGCGTAATCAGCCAGCAAAGAAGCAGAAGTTGGCATAATCTTCCAGGATTCAGCCAAGGGACCAGCCAGATATGCCAAACATTAAACTCGACGCCTACGACCGCAAGATCCTCGCCGCCCTGCAGCGCGACGGCCGCCTGAGCAATGTGCAACTGGCGCAGGAGATCGGCCTGTCGCCATCGCCCTGCCTGCGCCGGGTACGGATGCTGGAGGAGGCCGGGGTGATCCGCGGCTACCAGGCGGTCCTGGCCCGGGATGAAGTGGGGCTTGGGCTGACGGTGTTCGTCGGGGTCAAGGTCGAGCGGCACAACGATGCGGAAGCCGAAGCCTTCCGCCAGGCGGTGTTGCAGTTGCCGGAGGTGATCTCGGCATTCCTGGTATCCGGCGAGTCGGACTTCCTGCTGCAAGTGGTGGTGCCCGACCTGCGGGGTTACGACCGCTTTCTTACCGGCCAACTGCTGAAGATCCCGGGGGTCAGCGATATCCGCAGCAACTTCGCGATCCACACGGTGAAGACTCCAGGCCCCTTGCCGCTGGGCCACCTGCCGGGCTGACCTGGTTCGTGGCGAGGGTGCTTGCGCACGCTCGCCACAGGGCAAGCTGCTAGTGCCCGGTCAGGTCCACCAGTAGCGCACCAGGTGGAAGAAGATCGGTGCGGCGAAGCACACCGAGTCCAGGCGATCGAGCATGCCGCCGTGGCCTTCGATCATGTGTCCCCAGTCCTTGACCCCGCGATCGCGCTTGATCGCCGACATCACGATGCCGCCGGCAAAACCCAGCAGGTTGATCAGCAGGGCGATGAGGAACGACTGCCAGATGCTGAACGGGGTGATCCACCACAGCGCGCCGCCGATCAGCGAGGCCAGCAGGATGCCGCCGACAAAACCCTCGACGGTCTTGGACGGCGACAGGTTGGGGGCGATCTTGCGCTTGCCGAAGAGTTTTCCACAGACGTACTGCAACACGTCCGAAAGCTGCACCACGATCACCAGGTAGGCGATCAGCAGCAGGTTGCGGCCCTCGTAGCCGGCGATGTCCAGGGTCAGCAGGGCCGGGACGAAGGATACGCAGAACACCGCGATCATCAGGCCCCACTGGACCTTGGAGGCGCGCTCCAGGAAGTGCGTGCTGTCGCCGCCCAGGGAGGCGAGGATCGGCAGCAGCAGGAACACGTACACCGGGATGAAGATCGAGAACAGCCCGTACCAGTCCGAGTAGATCAACAGGTACTGCAGGGGCAGGGCCAGGTAGAACGCCGCCACCAGCGCCGGGTAGTCGCTGCGCCGGGTCGGGGTCAGGGTCAGGAACTCGCGCAGGGCATAGAACGACACGGCATAGAACAGCAGGATCACCGCCGCGGTGCCCAGCCAGAAGGCGATGCCGATCACCAGCACCATCACCCACCAGGCGTTGATCCGCGCGTTGAGGTTGTCGATCACCGGGTTGGGGCTGCCCCGGGTACGCCACTTGAGGATCAATCCGATCAGCGAGGCCAGCACCAGGATGGCGCCAATGCCGCCGAACAACATCAGGGTCTGCTTATCCATTTCAGGCGTGCTCCGGAGCCAGGGCCAGCAGCGCGGCGCGGCTGCGTTCGAGAAAGTCTTCCTTGCTTTCGCCGTCTTCCACCGCCAGGGGCGCGCCGAAACTGGTGGTGCACAGCAGCGGCAAGGGCAGGAAGCGTCCCTTGGGCATGACCCGGTTGAGGTTGGCGATCCACACCGGGATCACCTCCACCTGTGGATAACGCTTGGCCAGGTGATACAGGCCGCTCTTGAACGGCAGCAGGCCATCTTCCGGGTTGCGTGTGCCCTCGGGAAAGATGATCAGCGAATCGCCCTGCCCCAGGGCATCGAGCATCGGCTGCAGGGGGTTGTTATCCACAGCCTCCTTGCGCTCGCGGTCGATCAATACGCCGTTGAACACCCGGTTGATGATGTAGCGCCGCACGCCGCTTTTCTGCCAGTAGTCGGCGCCGGCCACGGGGCGGGTCAGGCGTCGCAGTGCCGGCGGCAGCGAGGCCCACAGCAGCACGAAGTCGCCGTGGCTGCTGTGGTTGGCGAAGTAGATGCGTTGCACCGCCTGCGGCGCCGAGCCCAGCCACAGGCTGCGGGCGCCGGTGATGCTGCGGGCGGCGGAGGTGATGAGATTGGCAACCAGGGGTTCGAACATGGGCATTCCTTATCCGGCAAAGGCCAGCCAGGGGCTGATCAGGATCACGCTCAACAGCACCAGCACTTGGGTCGCCAGCAGCAGCGCCTGGCGCCGCAGCAGGCCCAGGGCACCCTGGCTGCGTTCGTGCCAGGGCCGTCCGCCGCGCTCGGCCGGTTGCAGGCCGAGCGCGCTCAGGGCCTGGTCCAGGGCGCGGGTGCTGTGCTCCAGGGAGGTCGGGGCATCGGCCACCCGCTGGAACAGGTCGGCATCGAAGGCCACTCGCAGTGCCAGGTACTTTTCCACAACCCCCAGGGCCACCAGGGCGAGGCTCAGCAGCAGCCCGGCGAGGGTGACGCTGGCGAGCAGGTACTGGCCCAGGCCATACAAGCCGCCGAGCAGCGTCAGGCCTGTGGATAACTGGTCCAGGGCCTGGCCTCGGCGCAGCAGGCTGGCGACGCTGTACAACTGCATGTCAGTGGTGAGCGCGGGCATGGGCTTGGCTCCTGGCGTTGGCCAGGCTTTCCAGGGCCTGGCGATGGGCGGCATGCAGGACGATTTGCGGCCGCGCCCTGCGCAGCTGGACCAGGGCGCTGTCTACCGTGGCCGCGCGTCCGCTGTGCAACAGCCAGGCGGCAATCGCCGTGGCGCTGCGCGAATAACCCAGGGCGCAGCACACCAGTAGCGGGCCGCACTGGCGCTGGCGCTCGATTGCCTGGGCCGCGGCCAGGCATTGGGCCGGGCTCGGCGCGCACAGGTCGAGCAGCGGCAGGCTCTGGTAGGCCGCCAGCGAGCGGCCGTCCAGGGATAGCTCGGCGCACAGGTCGAGCACCGCGGCGAACGGGCTGGCGCCCAGTTCGGCCGGCGTCGGCAAGCGTCCCAGCCAGACGTTATCCACAACCTGGTCCGGTTGTGGATGATTTCTTGTCCACAACCGCGAGTTGATCCACGCCGCTGCCAGGTAAGGCGCCAGCAGCCAGCGGGCGGCGGGGCTCAGGCGGCCATCGGCGCGTTTCTGGAAGCCGGCGGCATCCAGCAAGGCATAGTTCACCGCCACCAGCAGCAGCGCCACCGCCGGCCACAGCAGCCACAGGCCGATGCCGCCCCAGGCCCAGGCCGCCAGGGTGAATGCCGCAGCTCCCAGGGCATAGCGCAGGGCCAGTCGGCGGCGCTGCGGGTCATGGCTGAAGCGGGCGCTGGCCAGCGGGCTGGGACGATCCAGCGGCCACAACCAGACGCACAGCCAGCCGGCCAGGGCGCCTGTGGGCACATCGATGAAGTGGTGTTGATAAGTGGTCAGTACCGAAATCCCGATCAGCGCGAACCAGCCATGCACCAGCCAGCGCCAGGCTCCATGGATATGCCGCGCATAGCAGACCCACAGCACCACCAGCAGGGCGATGTGCAGGGACGGCGCCTGGTTGAAGGGCTTGTCGAAACCCGCCAGCACCGCGAACAACCAGCCGAACAGCCCGTCCAGTTCCGGCCGGGGGAAGGTGAACCGCAGCGGCCAGAGCAGGAAGCAACTGACGGCGATCACCTGGGCGCTGAGCAGGCGCAGGGCGTGGCGCTTGAGTTCGTCGCGGCTGCGCGGCAGCAGCAATGACAGGCCGTAGAGCAGGTCGATGGACCAGTAGGGGACGATGGTCCAGGCCCAGAACGGCATGTGTCGTTCCCAGTCGAAGACCAGGCTGGCGACGTCGTCGCGCTGCGCAGTGACCCAGGTGGCGAAGCCATAGGTGCCGAAGAACAACGGTGCCAGCAACAGCAGCCAGAGCACCGCGGGCTTGAGCAATCCGGGTTCGCGCGCCGGCAGGGCGCCTGTGGCCATCATTGCACCCGCTGCGCCAGGGATACGCTGAAGATGCCCCATTCATCCACGCGCATCGTCACCTTGCGAAAGCCTGCGGCCTCCACCAGTTGGTCCATCTCTGCCTGGGTCCGGCGGCGCATGACCCAGGCCTGGCCCTCGCGGTGGCTGGTCAGGGCCCGGGCGATCAGCTCCAGCTGCGGGTGCCAGGGCTGGCCGGTGTACACCAGGTAGCCGCCAGGCTCCACGGCGCTGGCCAGCCCGGCCAGGGAGTCGCCGACCATCTGGTTGTCGGCGAACAGCTCGTACAGGCCGGAAACCACCGCCAGGGTCGGCTTGGGGTCCAGGGCAGCGAGATCGTCACGATCGAAGGCGTTGCCTTTGACGAAGCGGGCGATGTCGCCCAGGCCCTTTTCCTGGATCAGGGCGCTGCCGTCGCGCACGTTGATGTCGCTGTAGTCGCGCAACAGGATCGATTCCGGCAGCGGCGCGACGCCTTGCAGGGCCTCGAGGATATAGCGGCCATGGCCGGCGGCGATATCGACGATGCGCACCTCGCTGCCTTGCCCACGCAGCTGTTCCATGGCCAGGCGCAGCAGTTCTTCCACATGCAGCTTGCGCTGGCGAATGCCGCGCCAGCCGATGGAGTTCAGGTAGTTCTGGTCGATCAAGCGCCCCACCGGGGTATGCCCGGTTGGGCGGTTGCGGTAGACGTAGTCCAGGGTGCTGCCGGAGTCGAAGCCGGTGTCGAACCCCAGCTTGACCCCCGCCGATAACTGGCTGCCCAGGCGCATGCTGGCGCGGGTGGCCCGCCAGTACAGGTCGCGCAGCGAGTTGCGCGGCAGCGGCGCGGCCAGGGCCTCGGATTCGGCGCAGGTGGCGCCCAGGCGGTCGGCGTCCAGCAGGGCAGGGCGCTGCAAAGGAAGGGTGAAGTTGTGCAGGATGAAACGGCGGATGCTGGCCATGGCCGGGGCGCGTTCCTTTTCGCCCAGGGTGTCGTGGAAGAAGCCGGGGAGGATGTGCTTTTCCTTGCGCAGGCTGCCCAGGCGCTCGAAGAACTGCTCCTGGGGCTTGCGATGCACCACGAAGTCGGCGCCGGAGATCAGCAGCTGGGTCGGCACCTGGATCGCCTGGGCATCGGCCACCACCCGGTCTGCCGCTTCATACAGGCCCAGCAGGACGTTGACCGAAATCGCCTTGGTGATCAGCGGATCGCTGTCATAGCTCTCGACTCGTTGCGGGTCGTGGCTCAAGAAGCGCGCCTTGACGTAGCTGTTGACGAAGACGTTGCCGCGAAAGCGCCGCATCAGGGCCAGGCCGGGACGGGCGAACGGTACGTAGAGCTTGACCTTGAAGGCCGGGGAGGCCAGCACCAGGGAGCGGATCCGCGGCGCGTAGTCGTGGACCCAGGTGGCGGCAATCACCGCGCCGACGCTCTGGGCCACCACGGCGATGTTTTCCTCGGCGATCTGGTGGGCGCTGCCCAGGTGGTCGCAGAAGGTCTGCACGTCGCGCACGCTGGTGGCGAAGCTCGGGCTGTCGCCCCGGGCACCCGGAGACTGGCCGTGGCCCCGGGCATCCCAGGCGAAGAAATCGATGTGCGGCAGGTCCAGCTCGTCCACCAGGTGGGCGATGCGCCCGGAGTGCTCGTGGCCGCGGTGGAACAGCATCACCGCCTGGCGCGGCTCGCCAGGAGCCACTTCGGTGGCTGGCCAGTGGCGGTAGAACAGTTCGACACCATCATGGGTCCGGAACGTCTGGTGTTGGGCTTCGCGCATAGCCATTTCCTTATGCAGAGGGAGCGTTGTGCTGAACTTCTTTGAGGCCCTGGCGGACCCGGTTGATCAGGGTGTAGACCAGCAAGGCGGCGACCAGCGCCAGCGCGGCGTTTATCCACAGGGCGCCGAGCCAGCCCAGGGCGATGCCGGTGGCCAGCACGCCGAGGACGAAGGCCCGGTCGCTCTTGCCCATGGGGCCGTCATAGCGTCGGGAGGCGCCGACCATCGGCCCCAGTACCCCGGCGTACTCGCTGAACAACGCCAGTAGGGTCACCGCCAGCACCAGCGGCAGGTTGACTCCGGGCAGCAGGGCGAAGGGCAGGATCAGGGCACTGTCGGCCACTACGTCGCAGAGTTCGTTGAGGTAGGCGCCCAGGCGCGACTGCTGGCCGAATTCCCGGGCCAGCATGCCGTCGATGGCGTTGAGCGCCATGCGCAGGATCATCCACAAGGGGATCAGGGCGAAGAGCCAGGCGTGGTTGGCGAACAAGGCCACCAGCGCGCCCACCAGCAGGGAAACCACCGCGGCCAGCACGGTGACCTGGTTGGCCGTGGTGCCGTTGGCGTAGAGGCGTTGCACCAATGGCCGCAGCAGGTTCTGAAAGCGTGGTTTGAGCTGGTAGATCGAAAGCATGATGGGACGTTTCCTTGTCGCACGCGGGAAGCAGGGCTGGATTATTGCCGTAAATGCAGGGGGCCGACATCACAAGTTGTGGCATTTGAGCAAACAGCGATCTTTCGGTTCTACGACGCACGCATTGGATGAAAAGACATGGCGGGCGACAAAAATTTCACCAGAACCGTTATACAGTAACGAGTTGTATCCAAAAATTTCGGCGGTGGGTCCCTCCACAGGGCCGGAGCAGAGCGGCGGGGTGGTATGCAGGTCGATCTTGAGACGCAAAGGGTGGATGTGGCCGGCTTGCCACGCTTCCAGCGCGCGGCGTTCCATGCCGGGCGTTTGCAGCGCTGGGGCGGTGGCCTGCTGGGGTTGGCGGTGTTGGGGCTGGTGGCGGCGCTGTTCGTCGATTTGTTCGCCGCGCTGACCCTTTGGCCAGTAGTGCTGGTGAACCTGTCCTGTGCCTTGCTGGTGGTAGTGGCGGGCCTGCAGTCGGCGTGCTGGGTGAGCCGCTGGCGGGAGGACGTGCTGGCGCCACCCACGCCGGTGGAGACGCCCGAGACGGCGCCTGCCGGGTTCTTCGCTGCCATCCTGGGTGCCCGTGCCCGGCGCCTGTTGCAGCAGATCGGCGCCCCGACCCTGTGGCTCGCTGGCTGGTCGCTGCTGGCCCTGTGCTGCCTGGCGCAGGTCTTCAACCTGGCGCTGCCCGCCACGGCCCTGGGCCTGAGCGCCAGTGTCTTCGCCGTGCTGCTGTTGTTGCTGGCTTTCGCCTTGCTGGTGCTGGAGCGCCAGCTGGCCCAGGAGCACCCGAGTGAATGGCCGGAGGCCGGGGCCGTGGCGCAGCTGCTGCGGGTGGCCATCCTGTGCTTGCTGGTGGGCGCCTTGTGCTTGTTGTTCGGCAGCGACAGCGCGCTGTGGCCGGTGCGCTTGGCGGTATTGATGGGCCTGTTGCCGGCGTTGGTGGCCGGCGAGTTGCTGCTACGGGCGCTGTTGTCGTTGTTCAGTCCCCGGCGTGAGGCCCTTGAGCCACGGCTGTTGGCCCATAGCTTCGTCGCCGACTTGTTGCGCTGGCCACCGCAACCGCTGCTCAGCCTGCAAAACGAACTGCACAACCGGTTCGGTATCGATCTGCGCCAGGTCTGGGCCTTTGCCTACATGCGCCGGGCGTTTCTGCCGGTACTGGGGCTGATCCTGGCGGTAGGCTGGTTATTGACCGGGGTTCATGAGATTTCGCTGCACAATCGCGGTATTTACGAGCGTTTCGGCAAGCCGGTAACGGTTTTCGGCCCAGGCCTGCACCTGGGTTTGCCCTGGCCCCTGGGGCGGGTGCTGACGGTGGAAAACGGCGTGGTCCATGAGTTGGCCACCAGCGTGGGCGAAACCCCGCAACCGATCGAACCGGCAACGGCGGAAGGGCCGGCACCGGCGATTGCCAATCGTTTGTGGGACGCCAGCCACGTGAATGACAAATCCCAGGTGATCGCCAGTGGCGATGACCACCAGCAGAGCTTCCAGATCGTCAACATGGATGTGCGCTTCGTCTACCGCATCGGCCTGGATGACGCAGCAGCGCTGGCAGCGACCTACAACAGCAACGATGTGCCGGCGCTGATCCGCAGTACCGCCAGCCGGGTACTGGTGCACGATTTCGCCTCGCGCACCCTCGATGGCCTGCTGGGCGAAGACCGCACGCGCCTGGCCGAGGATATCGGCCACGCGGTGCAGGCCGATCTGTCCAGGCTCGACAGTGGCGTGGAGATTCTCGCCACCGTGGTCGAGGCCATTCACCCACCGGCTGGTGCAGCCAATGCCTACCACGCTGTACAAGCCGCGCAGATTGGCGCCCAGGCGCTGATTTCCCGGGAGCGTGGAGCCGCGGCTGAACAAACCAACCAGGCGCAATTGCAGGCCAGCGAAGTCAACGACAAGGCGCGGGCCACGGCGCGTGAGATCCAGGCCGAGGCCCAGACGGCCGACCTGCGGTTCGCCGCCGAGCAGAAAGCCTACGCCGGTGCGGGCCAGGCATTCATCCTGGAACAGTACTTCGGCCAACTGATCCAGGGCCTGGGCAAGGCCCAGTTGTTGATCCTCGATCACCGTCTGGGCGGCGACAGTGCGCCAACCCTCGACTTGCGTACCTTCACCTTGCCCGCCGACCCGCTGGCGCCGCGTAAAGCCGCCCAGCCAGGAGCCGCCCATTGAGCCAGTCTTCCCATACCCATTCCCATGATGCGCATGCCGGTCACGATCACGATCACGGTCATCATCACCATCACGGGCATCACCACCATCACCATGGTGCGCCAGCAGAGGCGGGACCGTTTCCCTGGCGGCGCATGGGCTGGGCGGCGTTGCTGGTGGCATTCGCCCTGGCGGCGGCGAGCCTGGTCCAGGTGCGTTCCGGCGAAGCCACGGTGATCACCCGATTCGGCAACCCGGCCCGGGTCCTGCTGGAGCCGGGGCTGAACTGGCGCTGGCCGGCGCCCTTCGAAGCGGCGATCCCGGTGGACCTGCGCCTGCGTACCACGTCCAGTGGCTTGCAGGATGTAGGGACCCGCGATGGCCTGCGGATCATCGTCCAGGCCTATGTGGCCTGGCGGGTGCAGGGCGACCCGGACAATGTGCAGCGCTTCATGCGGGCGGTGCAGAACCAGCCGGACGAAGCGGCGCGGCAGATTCGCACCTTCGTTGGTTCGGCCCTGGAAACCACCGCCAGCAGCTTCGATCTGGCCGACCTGGTGAACACCGATGCCGGCAAGGTCCGCCTTGGCGATTTCGAAAGCCGGCTGCGCCAGCAGATCGACCAGCAATTGCTGTCCACCTACGGTGTGCGAGTGGTGCAGGTGGGTATCGAGCGCTTGACCCTGCCGTCGGTGACCCTCACCGCCACGGTGGATCGCATGCGCGCCGAGCGCGAAACCATCGCCACCGAACGCACTGCCGTGGGCAAGCGTGAAGCGGCGCAGATCCGTTCCGCTGCCGAGCGCGACGCACGCATAGTGCAAGCCGACGCCACGGTGAAGGCGGCTGATATAGAAGCGCAATCCAGGGTCGAAGCGGCGCAGATCTACGGCCGTGCCTACGCCAGTTCGCCACAGCTGTATAACCTGCTGCGCTCCCTGGACACCTTGGGCACGGTGGTCAATCCGAGCACTCGCCTGATCCTGCGTACCGATGCCGCGCCGTTCCGGGTGTTGGTGGACGGGCCGCCGAGTTTGCCGAACAAAGCGTCTGGAACGCGGCCATGAACAGCGTTCCACGTGGAACAAATCAATTGGACAGCCCATGGATCCAGGCGGGGCGCCTGGCATTCATCGGCCTGTATGTGGTGACCATCCTCGCTGCATTGGCTTGGGCCTTGTCCAACGTTCGCCAGATCGATCCGCAAGACCGCGCCCTGGTCATGCATTTCGGTGCCCTGGCCCGGGTGCAGAATGCCGGGCTGCTGCTGGCCTGGCCCCGGCCTTTCGAGCAGGTGGTGTTGTTGCCGGCCGCCGACCGGGTACTGGAGCGGCGCATCGAGGGACTGTTGCGCTCTCAAGCCGCAGTGCAAGGAGACCGGGTGGCGACCCTGGCCACGCCGTTGAACGATACCCTGGCCGGCTCGGGCTACCTGCTCACCGGCGACGCCGGCGTAGTGCAGTTGGACGTCCGGGTGTTCTACAAGGTCAGCGATCCCTATGCCTATGTCTTGCAAGGCGAGCATGTGCTGCCGGCCCTGGACCGCCTGGCGACCCGCAGCGCCGTTAGCCTGGCTGCGGCCCGCGACCTGGACACCATCCTGGTGGCGCGTCCGGAGTTGCTCGGCAGCGATCACCAGGCCGCCGAACGCCGTGAGCGGCTGCGTGGCGATTTGCTCCAGGGGATCAACCAGCGCTTGGCCGAGCTGGCCGCCACTGGCCAGGGCATAGGTATCGAAGCGACCCGGGTCGACGTGCAGTCGAGCCTGCCCGAGCCTGCGGTCAACGCCTTCAATGCCGTGCTGACGGCCAGCCAGCAGGCCGAGAAGGCCGTGGCCAACGCGCGTACCGAAGCGGAAAAACTCACCCAGGGCGCTAACCAGCAAGCCGACCGCAGCCTGCAAGTGGCCCACGCCCAGGCCAGCGAGCGCCTGGCCCTGGCCCTGGCGCAGACCGCCACGGTCCAAAGCCTGGCCCAGGAGCAACGCAATGGCAGCGACCCGCAGATGCTGCTGCGCATCTATCGTGAGCGCCTGCCGCAGATTCTGCGCCAGTCGGGCTCGGTGACGACGGTCGACCCCAAAGACGATTCCCGCTTGATCATCCAGGGAGCTGAACGATGACCGCTTCTACCCATGCGGCGCCTGCCAGCATGTTGACCAGCGCTGAACAGCGCAGCGCCGCCCGCCAACTGACCCTGGCCATGCTCGCCCTCGGCTTGCTGGGCCTGGGCCTGGCATGGCGCTGGCTGGCGCCCGAGCAAGTCGGTGTCAGCCAGTTGTTGCTGGGCGTTGCTTCCTTGCTGGTGGCCGTACCTGTGTTGCGTTCGGCCTGGTTCAGCCTGCGCTATCCGAGCCTGCACGGCATCACCGACCAACTGATCGCCCTGGCCATGCTCGGCGCCTGGGCCACGGGAGACCTGCTGACCGCCGCCTTGCTGCCGATCATCATGATCTTCGGCCATGTGCTGGAAGAGCGCAGCGTGATCGGTTCCCAGGAAGCCATCGATGCCCTGGGCCGCCTGACCCGCAGCCAGGCGCGGCAGGTACAGGCCGATGGCAGCGTGCAGGAGGTGGATAACGCCAGCCTCAGGACCGGCGACCTGGTGGAAGTGCGCGCCGGGGACCGGGTGCCTGCCGACGGCGTGGTGGTATCGGGCCAGGCGAGCCTGGACACCGCGCCGATCACCGGCGAATCGGTGCCACTGGAAGCGAGCGTGGGCATGCAGGTATTCGGGGGCGCGATCAATCTCGATGGCCTGCTGCGCCTGGAAGTGACTCGCACCGGCGAGGAGTCGACCCTGGGCAAGGTGATCGCCCTGATGCAGAGCGCCGAGCGGGCCAAGCCGCCGATTACCCGCCTGCTGGAACGCTATGCCGGCAGCTATCTGGTGCTGGTGCTGCTGCTGGCGGCGGTGACCTGGTTCATTACCAACGATGCCCAGGCCATGCTCGCCGTACTGGTGGCGGCTTGCCCTTGTGCGTTGGTGCTTTCGGCACCGGCTACCGCCATCGCCGGGATCGCCGTGGCGGCGCGGCACGGCATCCTGATTCGCAGCTCGGCGTTTCTCGAAGAGCTGGCGGACCTGACGTCCCTGGTGGTGGACAAGACCGGCACCCTGACCTTCGGCACCCTGCGCTTGCAAGCGCTGGACACCCCCCTGGAGGACCGTCGGGCACTGCTCAGCCTTGCCGCCAGCCTCGGCGCGGCCAGCAGTCACCCGGTCAGCCGGGCGCTGGCAGCACTGGTGCCGCCAGAGCAGCAGTGGACCCTTGGGGATATTCATGAGCGCCAGGGCCTGGGGGTGGTCGCGCGCACCGACGAAGGCCAGGCGGCCCTGGGCCGGCCCGAACTGTTCATCCAGTTGGGGATCGACACCAGTCCGGTGCCGACCCATGACGGGCCGATCGCCGGGTTGGCGCTCAATGGTGAGTTCCTCGGTTGGCTGTTGTTGGCCGACAGCGTCAAGCCCGAAGCGGCCCAGGCCCTGCAAGAACTGCGGGAGTTGGGGTTGGGCCGCCAGTTGTTGCTCACCGGCGACCGGCAAAGCGTGGCGGACAGCCTGGCGCGGGAGGTGGGCATCAGCGATGTCGAGGCCCAGGCTCTGCCCCAGGGCAAGCTCGAGCGTGTGCTGGGAGAGATCGACAAGGGCTTCCGACCCATGGTGGTCGGCGACGGTATCAACGATTCCCTGGCTCTCAAGGCTGGGGTCGTGGGGGTGGCCATGGGGGCGGGCGGTGCCGATATCGCCCTGGCCTCGGCCGACGTGGTGCTGATCGGCAGTGACTTGCGACGCCTGGGCACCTGCGTGCGCTTGAGCCGTGAATGCCGGCGTACCTTGCAGGCCAATGTGGTCATCGGCCTGGGCTGGACCCTGGCCATCGTCGCCTTCGCCGCATTCGGCTGGCTGGGAGCCGCGGGGGCGATGATCGCCGCCGTGCTGCACAACCTCAGCACCTTGCTGGTGCTGGGCAATGCCGGGCGCTTGCTGCGTTTCCAGGAGCCCCTGGCCAAGTCCTGACCAGGCGGCATTTGTTTTTATCCCGGCTGTAACGCCGGGAGCCTTCCTTTCTCTAGTGACATGACGGGGCTGCCCAGGCCGCCCCGGCACCACCCTTGCGATCGACTACTAGAGGAAACCCAAGATGAACATGAAGAAAACCGCTGCCGGCGCCGCCCTGGCTTTCGCTGCTGCTGGCTTGTTCGCCGGCGTCGCCACCCAGGCGATGGCTGCCGATGCCCAGGTGCACTGCTACGGCGTCAACGGTTGCAAAGGCCAGAACGACTGCAAGACCAAGGACCATGCCTGCAAGGGCATGGGCGCCTGCAAGGGCCAGGGCTTCAAGGTCATGACCCAGGCGGCCTGTGACAAGGCCGGCGGCAAGGTCGGCGAGTAAACGGCGATCGAGTGCTGCCGCGGTGGGGACGCCCGCTGCGGCCACTCGGCGAGGAGTTGGCGATGTCCGATGTTCCTTCTTGCCTGGGTTATGGCCTGGGCCTGCGCAGTGCCTATTACCAGCAGATCCTCGATGAGCACCCAGCGGTGGACTGGTTCGAGGTGGTTTCCGAGAACTTCATGGTCCAGGGCGGCAAGGCCCTGTATTACCTGGATGCCATCGCCGAGCGCTACCCCATCGTGATGCACGGGGTGTCGTTGTCCATCGGCGGCCCCCACTCCCTGGACCACGATTACCTGGCGCAGCTCAAGACGCTGGCCGGGCGAGTACGTCCTGCCTGGATCTCCGACCATCTGTGCTGGAGCCGGGGCAATGCCCATCACCTGCACGACCTGTTGCCGTTGCCCTATACCGAGGAAAGCCTGCACTACGTGGCCGGCCGGGTGCGTGAGGTGCAGGAGGTGCTGGAGCGGCCGCTGGTGCTGGAGAACGTCTCCAGTTATGTGCGGGCCGCGAACGACGAATTCAGCGAGTGGCAATTCCTCTCGGCCTTGAGCCAGCTCAGTGGCTGCGAGCTGCTGCTGGACGTGAACAATGTCTATGTCAGCTCGCGCAACCATGGTTTCGATCCCTGGCAGTTCATCAGGGGGCTGCCGCCCAAGCGAATACGCCAACTGCACCTGGCCGGCCACCAGGACCATGGCGACTACGTGATCGATACCCACGACCAACCAGTATGCGATCCGGTCTGGGCGTTGTACCAGCGCACCCTCGAACACCTGGGGCCGGTGGCGACATTGCTGGAGCGTGACGATCAGTTGCCGCCGCTTGAGCAGTTGCTCGCCGAACTGGGCAAGGCCCGGGAGTTGGGGCAGCAGGCCCTGGCCGGGAGGCAGCGATGCGCCTGAACGATTGGCAGCGGGCTTTCGAGCGCTATCTGCTGGGCGGGCAGCCAGTGGCCGAACAAGGGTTGCAGCGCAGCCTGGTGGGTGGGCCGAGCCTGGATGTCGCCAGCGGCCTGGCGATCTACCACCACGCCTATCGAGCCCGACTGCAGGAGGTAATGGATAGCGACTTCCCCAGCATCCGCCACGGGCTCGGCGACCAGCAATTCAGCGTTCTGGTCGCTGCCTACCTGGAGCGTTCGCCGTCCCGGCATTTCAGCCTGCGCTGGCTGGGGCAGGGGTTCGCCGACTTTCTCCAGGAGCATCTGCCGGCCGAGCAGGGCCTGCCCCTGGCTGAGCTGGCGCGCCTGGAATGGGCCTTCACCCTGGCGTTCGATGCCCCTGAAGCGGCGGTGCTGGATGTAGCGGCCATGGCGGCCCTGGTGCCGGGACAATGGCCCGGTTTGCAATTGCGCCTGGCGCCATGCGTGCAGTGGCTGGCGCTGCGCTACAACAGCCTGGCGCAGTGGCGGGCGGTCAAGGACCGGGCGGGTTTCCCCCTGCCTGCTTTACTTGAACAAGAGCAGGTTTGCCTGGTGTGGCGTGCGCAGCGGATCTGCCGGTATCGCAGCCTGGCAACTGACGAGGCCCGGGCATTGCGGGGCATGAGCGCAGGGCAGTGGAGTTTCGCGGAACTCTGTGCCGAGCTGGCCGTCATTTATGAAGAGGGAGCCCCATTGCAGGCGGTGTGCTGGCTGAAACAGTGGGTCGAGGATGGCTTGGTGCAGCACAGCTGATCATAGAAAACCGCTATCAGATCGATAGCCTGCTAATTTTCAGGGATGGTCTACCCTCATTCCAGACGTCTGAACAAGGGGGGATTTTCCATGCTCGCGCAACTTCCACCGGCCTTACAGAATCTGCAATTGCCCTTGCGGCTGCGACTTTGGGACGGCCATGAGTTCAATCTCGGGCCCGAGCCCAACGTCACCATCGTGGTCAAGGACCCACAGCTGGTCGCACAGCTCACCCACCCAAGCCTGGACGCGCTGGGGGGCGCGTTCGTCGAGGGCAAGCTGGAGCTCGAAGGCTCCATCAGCGAGGTCATCCGGGTCTGCGACGAACTGAGCCAGGCCCTGCTGGATGACGACGAAGGCGACCAGCCCGTGCGTTCGCTGCACGACAAGGCCACCGATGCCGCCGCCATTTCCTACCATTACGACCTGTCCAATGCCTTCTACCAGCTCTGGCTGGATAGCGACATGGCGTATTCCTGTGCCTACTTCGAGACCGGCAGCGAGACCCTGGAGCAAGCCCAGCAGGCCAAGTTCCGCCACCTGTGCCGCAAGCTGCGGCTGCAACCGGGCGACTACCTGCTGGACGTCGGCTGTGGCTGGGGCGGGCTGGCCCGCTATGCCGCCCGCGAGTTCGGCGCCAAGGTCTTCGGCATCACCCTGAGCAAGGAACAACTGGCCCTGGGCCGTGAGCGGGTCAAGGCCGAGGGCCTGGAAGAGCTGGTGGAACTGCAATTGCTGGACTACCGCGACCTGCCCCAGGATGGCCGCTTCGACAAGGTGGTCAGCGTCGGCATGTTCGAACACGTAGGCCACGCCAACCTGCCGGAGTACTGCCGGACCCTGTTCGGCGCCGTGCGTGAAGGCGGCCTGGTGATGAACCACGGGATCACCGCCAAGCACACCGACGGCCGCCCCGTTGGCCGGGGAGCAGGGGACTTCATCGAGCGTTATGTCTTCCCCAACGGCGAGCTGCCGCACCTGTCGATGATCTCCGCACAGATCAGCGAGGCCGGGTTGGAAATCGTCGATGTGGAAAGCCTGCGCATGCATTACGCGCGCACCCTGGATCACTGGAGCGAGCGCCTGGAGGACAACCTGGAGGCCGCGGCCAAGCAAGTGCCGGAGCAGGCGCTGCGGATCTGGCGGGTGTACCTGGCAGGTTGCGCCTACGCCTTCGCCAAGGGCTGGATCAACCTGCACCAGATCCTTGCGGTCAAAGCCCACGCCGATGGCAGCCATGAACTGCCATGGACCCGCGACGACCTCTACAACCCATAAGGGCCGTCTTCACAGGATCGGGGAAATCAGCCGCGCGACCCGCATGCCCAGTTGTTGCAGGCGGTGGGTCTGGCGGCTTTCTTCCTTGGCCACTTCCCGCGCCCTGGCGAAGTCGGCTTCCAGCATGTCCTGCACCTGAGTGGCGAAGCCTTCGTCCACGGTCAACAGCATCACTTCGAAATTCAGCCGGAACGAACGGTTATCCAGGTTGGCGCTGCCGATGGCGCTGATCTCGTTGTCGATCAACACCACTTTCTGGTGCAGGAAGCCGGGCTGGTAGCGGAACACCCGCACTCCGGCGCGCACCGCCTCGAAGGCGTACAGGCTGGAAGCGGCATAGACGATGCGATGATCCGGGCGTGCCGGCAGCAGGATGCGCACATCCACATCGCGCAATACCGCCAGGCGCAGGGCGGCGAACACCGCTTCATCGGGTATGAAATACGGACTGGTGATCCACACCCGCTCGGTGGCGGCGTGGATCGCCTCGACGAAGAACAGCGAGCAGGCTTCGTAGGCGTCGGCCGGGCCGCTGGCCAGCACCTGGCAGAGCACGCCGCCGTCGGGATAGGTGTCCGGCAGGATCAGCGGTGGCAGCTCGCGGGTGGCCCAGAACCAGTCTTCGGCGAATGACTCCTGCAGGCAGGCCACCACCGGGCCGCCGACCTGCACATGGGTATCGCGCCAGGGCGCCAGGGGCGGCTTCAGGCCCAGGTACTCGTCGCCCACGTTATGCCCGCCGACGAAACCCAGCATGCCGTCCACCACCACGATCTTGCGATGGTTGCGGAAGTTGACCTGGAAGCGGTTGAGCCAGCCGCTGCGGGTGGCGAAGGCGTGTACCTGGACTCCAGCGTCGCGCAGGGCCTGCACATAGCTGGCCGGTAGCGAGTGACTGCCGATGCGGTCGAACAGCAGGTGGATCGTCACGCCTTCCCGGGCCTTCTCCAGCAACAGGCGCTGCAGGCGCCGGCCCAGTTCGTCGTCATGGATGATGAAGAACTGGATCAGCACCGCCTTGTGGGCGCGGCGGATGGCATTGAAGATCGCCTCGAAGGTGGCATCGCCGTTGACCAGCAGCCGCACCTGGTTATTGGCCAGGCAGGGCATGCGCCCCAGCTTGGGCATGGCCCGCAGTGCGGCGTAGGCCTTGGACGCGCGGGCGGTGAGGGCTTCTTCGACCCAGGGCCGCCAGTTCAGGTCGTTGATGGCCTTGTGCATTTCCACGTTGGCCTGGCGCCGCGCCTGGATGTAGGCATCGAAAGTACTGCGGCCGAATACCAGGTAGGGAATCAGCGTCAGGTAGGGCATGAACAGTAGCGACAGGGCCCAGGCGATGGCGCCTTGGGCGGTGCGGACCGTGAGCACTGCATGGATTGCGGCGATCAGCCCGAGAAAATGCAGCAGTGCGATGAGATAACCGAAAGGGTGTGGGCCAAAATAATCCATGGGGCAGCCATGCTCCTGAAGATTCGATGCCGGGGTATCCGTTAACAGACCACGATCCTGAGCGAATGTCGCTATTTTCTTGCCCATGCAACGCCGGGCCCTGGCCGAAGTCTAACGGCCACTATTGTCTAGGAGTCATTCGATGAAACTTCGTTTACTGGGTTGGGCCTTGGCTGCGGGGTTGGCGCTGCCGGTGGTGGCGCAGGCGCAGGTGCTGCAGCCGGGCTTGTGGGAGCTGACCAGCAGCAACATGAAGATCGATGACCAGAACCTGCCGGACCTGTCGCTGATCCTCGGCCAGTTGCAGCAACAGATGACGCCGCAGCAGCGGGCCATGCTGGAAAAGCAGGGCGTGACCATGGGCGGCAAGGGTATTCGCGTTTGCCTGACCCCAGAGCAGGTGAAGTCCGACACCATCCCGCTGCAGGACCCGCAATCGGGTTGCCAGCAGCAAGTCACCGAGCGCAACGGCAACCAGTGGAAGTTTCGCTTCAGCTGTCCCAAGGCCCAGGGCAGTGGCGTGGCGAAGTTCATCAGCGACCGTGAATTCACCACCAACGTGATCGGCACCTTCAACGCCACCGGCATGCAGCAGAAAGGCAGCATGGATACCCGTGCAGTGTGGCTCGGCCAGGATTGCGGCACGGTCAAGCCGCGCGCTTCCTGAGCCCAGGGCAGGGCGGCTAGCGGGTGAAGCGCAGGGGCAAGCCCTGGCAATCCTCGTTCAAGCGGCCCTGGTGCCAGGCCAGCTGCCCGGAGACCAGGGTGGTACTCACGCTATGCCGCCAGCGCTGGCCACTGAAGGGCGTCCAGCCGCAGCGGGCCAGGATCGGTTGCTCGTCCACCGCCTGGCCTGACGGTTCCGGGCGAACCAGCACCAGGTCGGCCCAGTAGCCTTCTCGCAAGTAGCCACGGTCGGGAATGGCGAACAGGTCGGCCACCCGGTGGCTGGTCTTTTCCACCAGGGTGGTCAACGGCAGCACGCCGTCGGCCACCAGTTCCAGCAGCGCCGGTAGCGCGTGTTGCACCAGTGGCAGCCCGGCTGGGGCGCGGGTGTAGGGCAGTTGCTTCTGCGCCCAGGTGTGGGGCGCATGGTCGGTGCCGATGACATCCAGGCGCTGGCTGTTCAGGGCCTGGCGCAGGGCGTCGCGGTCAGCCTGGGACTTGATCGCCGGGTTACATTTGATCAGGTGCCCCAGGCGTGAGTAATCCCGGTCATCGAACAACAAGTGATGCACGCAGACTTCGGCGGTGATGCGCTTTTGTGCCAGGGGCCGGTCCTCGAACAGCGCCAGTTCCCGGGCGCTGGTCAGGTGCAGCACATGCAGGCGGGTGCCGTGGCGCCTGGCCAGGGCCACGGCCATGGATGAGGAGCGATAGCAGGCGTCGGCGTCGCGGATGCGTGGATGGGCGGCGGCGGGAATCTGTTCACCATACAACTGCTGCCAGCGTTGCTGGCGGACCTGGATGCTCGGCGTGTGTTCGCAGTGGGCCAGGAGAATGGTCGGCACCTGGCGAAACAAGCGATCCAGCACCTGGGGGTCGTCCACCAGCATGTTGCCGGTGGAAGCGCCCATGAACACCTTGACCCCGGCTACGGTAGTGGGATCGAGGGCGGCGATGATGTCGAGGTTGTCGTTGCTGACCCCGAAGTGAAAACCGTAGTTGGCCACCGAGTGTTTGGCCGCGCGGCGTTGCTTGTCTTCCAGCGCCTCGAGGGACAGGGTCGCGGGCGAGGTGTTGGGCATGTCCATGAAGCTGGTGATGCCGCCGGCCACCGCCGCCCGTGACTCGCTGTGCAAGCTGCCCTTGTCCGGCGCGCCGGGTTCGCGAAAGTGCACCTGGTCATCGATCATGCCCGGCAGCAGCCACTGGCCCTGGGCGTCGATCTCCAGCTCGGCGCTCAGGTGGTCGAGGCTGCCGATGGTTTCGATGCGACCGTTGTGCACCAGCAGGTCGGCCTCGAACTGTCGCCCTTCGTTCACCAGGCGGGCGTTGCGGATGAGGATTCGGCCCATGTTCAAAACTCGTTCTGCAGGGCCTTGTAGCCACGCACCAGGTCGACGTTGGTACGCGCCACGTCCTCGGAAAACTCCGAGGCGCTGACGCTCACCGGGGGAAACTGCCCGAGGTCGGTCTTGGGCCCGATACGGGTGGTGGAGGGTACGTAGAAACCCTGGGGCAGGTCGCGTCCGTCCACCACCGAGTTGTGACGCACTACGCTGCCGTCGCCGACCACGCAGTTGAACAGCACGCTGTTGAAACCGATGAACACCCGATCACCGACCACGCACGGACCGTGGACGATGGAGCGGTGGGCGATGGAGCTGTACTGGCCGATGGTCACCGCCGCGCCGGATTTGGAATGGATCACCACGCCGTCCTGGATGTTCGAATTGGCGCCGATGGTGATGGCTTCCATCTGGCCGTCGGCATCCACCTCGTCGGCGCGGATCACGGCATAGGGGCCGACGAAGACGTTCTCGCCGATCACCACCTTGCCGCAGATGATGGCGGTCTTGTCCACGTAGGCGGATTCGGCGATCACCGGCAGGTCGCCGGATGGGTTCTTACGGATCATGGCGCGGGTCCTTCAAGGGAGAACTGATGACTTCCACCGCGCCATCGCGAATGGCGTTGTAGAAACAGTTGGGGCGCCCGGTGTGGCAGGCCGGCCCGCTCTGCTGTACCAGCAACAGCACGGCATCGCCGTCGCAATCCAGGCGAGCCTCCACCAGGCGCTGGCGATGCCCGGAACTCTCGCCCTTGCGCCACAGGCAGCGGCGCGAACGCGACCAGTAGCAGACCTGGCCGCTGGCCAGGGTCTGGGCCAGGGCTTGGCGATTCATCCAGGCCAGCATCAGCACGGCGCCGGTATCGTGGCATTGGGCGATGGCGGCGATCAGGCCGTCGGCGTTCCAGGGCAGGGCATCGAGCACCTCGGTCAATGGCCAGCGGCTGCCCCGGGGTGCAGCTTCCAGGTCCAGCAGCGATAGCGGTGGAGTCGGGTTCATGGCTGGCTCAGGGCCTGGTACAGGGTGTCGAGATTGGCCTGGAACAGGCCGGTGAAGGTGCTCGCCGGGCCACTGGCGGCCAGCGCATCGGAATACAAGGTGCCGCCGATGCGCGCGCCGCTTTCTGCGGCGATCTGCTTGAGCAGGCGCGCGTCCTTGATGTTCTCCATGAACACCGCCTTGACCTTGGCTGCGCGGATCTGGGTGATCAGCGCGGCGACTTCCGCCGCCGAGGGCTCACGCTCGGTGGACAGGCCCTGGGGTGCGAGGAACTCGATACCGTAGGCCTGGCCCAGGTAACCGAAGGCATCGTGGGAGGTAACGATCCGCCGATTGCCCGGCGGCAGGGCGCCGAGCTTGGCCTTGGCTTCGGCCAGCAGCTGGTAGATGCGCTTGAGGTAGGCCTGGCTGTTGCGTTCGTAGTCGCTGCGATGGGCCGGGTCGGCGGCGATCAGCGCCTTGGTGATGTTGTTCACATAAAGTTCGCTGTTGGCCAGGTTGTGCCAGGCGTGAGGGTCGGGGATTTTCTCGCCGTCTTCTTCCAGGCTGCGCGGGATCACGCCACGGCTGGCGGTAATCACGGTGGCCGGGGTAGCGGTACTGGCGACCAGGCGGTCGAGCCAGGGTTCGAAGCCCAGGCCGTTCTTGATGATGAGCCGGGCACCGAGCAGCGCCTTGGCATCGTCCGGCGTGGGTTCATAGGTGTGGGCGTCTTCGTCGGCACCCACCAGGTTGCTGATCCGTACATGCTCGCCACCGACCTCGCGGGTCATGTCGGCGAGAATGCTGAAACTGGTGACCACGGCAATTTTGTCCGCCGCCTGGGCACTGGATAAGCACAGGGAGAGCAGCAGGCTGGACAGCACGAGTAGGGCGCGCATCGGCAAGAACCTCACAGGGATGAAGGCAGGGGCGGGCGGTGCAGCAGGCCGTGGACCGGACCGAACACCACCGACAGCAAGTACCAGCCGCCGGCTATCAGCACGATGGCCGGGCCGCTGGGCAGGGAGTAGTGGAACGACAGCAAGAGGCCGAGCCACACCGACAGGCAGCCCAGGGCTGCGCTGATACCGATCAGTGCTGGCAGGCGCCGGCTCCAGAATCGCGCAGCGGCGGCTGGCAGCATCATCAGGCCCACCACCATCAAGGCCCCGATGGCCTGGAAGCCGATCACCAGGTTGAGCACCACCAGGGTCAGGAACAGTCCATGGGCCAGGGGGCCGAGTCGGCTGACGCTGCGCAGGAACAGCGGATCGAGGGTATCCAGCAGCAGTGGCCTGTAGATCAGGGCCATGGCCAGCAGGCTGACGACCGAGACGATCAACATGCCGTCCAGGGTCGGCCCATCCACTGCCAGGGCTGAGCCGAACAACAGGTGCAGCAGATCCAGGCGCTTTCCGGCCAGTCCGAGAATCAACACGCCGGCGGCCAGGGAGATCGGGTAGATGGCCGCAATGCTGGCGTCTTCCCGTAGCCCGGTGCGCCGGGTGATCCAGGCCGCCAACCCGGCCATGCCCAGTCCCGCGCCAAGCCCTCCGAGGGTCAGTGCCGGCAGGCTCAGGCCAGCGAACCAGAAGCCCAGGGCCGCCCCGGGGAGAATGCCGTGGGCCACCGCGTCGCCAATCAGGCTCATGCGCCGCAGGATCAGGAACACACCCAGGGGAGCGGTGCTACAGGCCAGGAGCAGGCCGCCGAGCAAAGCTCGGCGCATGAACATGAACTCGTTGAAGGGCTGCCAGAGGTGGCTGATGAGGTGCATCAAGCCACCTGCCCGGGCGGGCTGTGGGTGATCAGCTCATGGCTGGGGGCGAACACACAGCCGCTGTGCTTGAGCAGCAGGGCCTGGGGAATATGCTGGCGCACCGCGGGCAGGTCATGGCAGACCACCACCAGGGTGCGGCCCTGGGCGTGCCAACGATGCAGGTGCTGCCAAAGCAGGGCCTGCCCGGACTCGTCGAGGGCGGCATGGGGTTCGTCCAGCAACAGCAAGGGCGCTTCGGTGAGGGTCAACCGGGCCAGCAGCGCGCGTTGCAACTCTCCGCCGGACAGGGCCATCAACGGACGTTTCTCCAGGCCTTGCAGCTGCCAGTCGATGAGCACCTCTTCAAGTTTGTACGCCCGGCGGGCAGCGCTCTCACGTTTGCCCCACAGGCCGGCGAGTACCAATTCCGCCAGGCTGATGGGGAACTGCCGGTCCAGGTGCTGTTGCTGGGGCAGGAAAGCCAGGCCGCCACGGCCGGGCTCGCTGCGCGCCACCTGTCCCGAGAGCGGCTTTTGCAGGCCGGCGAAGACTTTCAGCAAGCTGCTTTTACCCGAGCCGTTGGCGCCAATGATCGCGCTCAGGCTGCCACTCGCCAGATGCAGATCCAGCGGTGGAGTCAGGGGCTGGCCTGGCGGCCCCCAGCGCAAGGCGTGGCAGCGCAGCATCAGGCCTCCCAGTTCCAGCGGCTTTCCGCCACGGCGTCATGGGCGTGCAGGCTTTCTGCATGTACCACTCGCAGGGCGAAGGCGTTGATTCCGGGAGAGCGGCGCAGGGCCAGGTTGAGGCGGCGAGCGGCGTCTTCGCAGAACATCAGGTTCTGTCCGTTGGCCAGGGCAAAGGCCTGCTCGTCGGCCCGTTTGACGGCGGTTTGCACGGCGGTGCCCAGGGCGTTCTCGGCGTCGTCGATCACCGCGATCAGCGGTAATTCGTCGACGAAATTGTCCAGTTGCAGGCGCAGTTCAGCGTGGCTGCGCTGGCTGTGGGGCGTGGCGACGATGCCTTGGGACGACCCCAGCCAGGCCAGGACTTCGGCATGTTGCAAGGTCTTGTTGGCGAAGTCGTCGACGAATTGCTGCTGGATAAGCTGCCGCGCAAGCGCTGCAGAGCAGGGGCACGTTGAGGAATAGGGCACGTCGATTTTTAGTTCCACGTGGAACATCGCATTTTTTAAACGCGCTTCGATGCTCAGCGGATAGCGTTTCCAGCCAGCCAATGGGCTGACCAAGGCTGGGCGCTTGAGCAGCAGGTCCAGGTGAAGGCGCAGGTAGGCGTGTTGCGCCAGGCCTTCGTGGCTGTCGAGGAAGCGTTGCAGCACCCGGCGCAGCAAGGCCGGATTCAGGTTCTGCTGCTCCAGCATCTCCAGGGCCAGGTACAGGCGAGACATGTGGATGCCCCGGGCCTCGCCATCGTCGAGGCTGACCCCGGCGTCGGCCAGGGCGGCGGTTCGCTGGCCATCTATCACTACAGGTAAGGCGATGCCACACATGCCGACCCAGTCCAGTGGCAAGGCTTGGCGTGAGGCCTGCGCGGCGATATCCGGCAGAGTCAGCGCGTTCATGAGCAGGTCCGTCGTTGGAAAAGATTCGACATGTTATATTATAACAATACAGTCGATGAAAAGTTTTTCCTCAACGGTCATTCACCCTGCCTTGTGAGTACGGACGCTCCTTTATCTGCGGTAGTCGCCATGCATAGACGTCAATTGCTCAACCTGTTGTTGGCCGGTACGGCCCTGGTGTTCCCCTGGAGTGTCGGGGCTACGCAGATCCTAAGTGCGCGGCTGTGGAACTCCGCCGACAAGCTGCGCCTGGTGCTGGATCTGAGTGGCCCGGTGCACTACAAGACCTTCACCCTGAGCGCTCCCGAGCGGCTGATCGTCGACCTGAGCGGCGCGCGCCTGAATGGTGACTTCAGCCAGTTGGCCCTGGCCAACACGGTGATCCGCTCGATCCGGTCCGGACACTTCGGCCAGGGCGACACGCGAATCGTCCTCGACTTGAACCAGCCGGTGCAGCTCAACAGCTTCCTGTTGCCGCCCCAGGATGGCCAGGGTCATCGCCTGGTGCTGGATTTGGCCAGTAGTACCCGGGTCGCTCCCGGCATCGCCGCAGCCGCGGTCCCTGCTGCCAAACCCCAGGCCCCGGCGGACCGGGCCCATCCCAAGCGCGACATCATCGTGGTGGTGGACCCCGGGCATGGCGGCAAGGACCCGGGAGCCGTGGGCGCCAGGGGCGAGCGCGAGAAGGACGTAGTGCTGTCCATCGCCCAACTGCTGGCCAAGCGGCTCAAGCGCGAGAAGGGTTTCGACGTGAAGCTGGTGCGCAATGACGACTTCTTCGTGCCCCTGCGCAAGCGGGTGGAGATCGCCCGCAAGCACAAGGCCGACATGTTCATTTCGGTACATGCCGATGCCGCGCCGCGCCTGACCGCTTCCGGGGCCTCGGTGTTCGCCTTGTCCGAAGGCGGGGCGACGTCGGCCACTGCGCGTTTCATGGCCCAGCGGGAAAACGGTGTCGACCTGCTAGGGGCCAGCAGCTTGCTCAATCTCAAGGACAAGGATCCGATGCTGGCGGGGGTGATCCTGGATATGTCGATGAACGCCACCATCGCCGCCAGCCTGCAGTTGGGTGGCACGGTGCTCGATAGCTTGTCGGGGATCACCAGCCTGCACCAGAAGCGCGTGGAGCAGGCCGGGTTCGCGGTGCTCAAGTCTCCGGACGTGCCATCGATCCTGGTGGAGACCGGCTTCATTTCCAACAGTCGTGACAGTCAGCGCCTGGTGACCGCGCGGCACCAGCAGGCGATCGCCGATGGCTTGTTCCAGGGCTTGCAGCGTTATTTCGAGAAGAACCCACCGGTCAACAGCTACATGGCCTGGCTCCAGGAAACCAGGAGCCATCAGGCCTAGGCCGCCCTCAGCAACCAGTGATGCGGCTGCAGGTGAACTGCCCACGGCTGCCGCCGGAACTGGAGAACCGGTTGCGGGTGGTCCAGCCCACCCGTTGGCTGTAGCCGACCCAGGCCTCGCCGTCGGAGGCCAGGCCGGTGAAGAAGGTCAGCTGGCCGTAGCGGCTGCTGGTCTGGGCCCAGTAGCGCTTGCCGATCACTTCGAAGCCCCGCAGGTAGAGGGTGTTGCCGGCGGTGGCGACGCTATAGGCGTTGCCCAGCGGATCGACGCAGGCCAGCAGGTTGGCACTGCGGGTGCAGTTGGCCAGGCTGTCGGGGGCGGCGGCTGCGGCGTGGCCGGTGAGCAGCAAGCCGCAAAGCAGGGCAGGCAGGAATGGACGCATGGCGATTCTCAAGGCGGCAGGAGCGCAGCATCGCGCCCTTCGTCATGTCGGGCAAGAGAAGGTTGGCGAAATTGCATTGTTATAATATAACATAAAAACCAACCCGATCCGTGACCCGCCATGACTGAACAAGACCTGCTCGCCCAGCCCGATACGCACTACATGAACGAAGCCCAGCAAGGCTTCTTCCGCGAACTGCTGCTGGCACAGCGCAATGAATTGCAGGAACGCATCTGCGGCGAATTCGACCTGCTACGCGAGCAGGAGGTCCACAGCGACCCGGCGGATATCGGCAGCGCCGAGGAACAGCATCAATGGCAACTGCGCCTGCTGGAGCGGGAAAAGAAGCTGCTGGACAAGATCGATGAAGCCCTGGAGCGCCTGGTCCGTGGCGAATACGGCTGGTGCCGCGATACCGGCGAGCCCATCGGCCTGCGGCGCTTGCTGCTACGGCCCACCGCCACCTTGTGTATCGAAGCCAAAGAACGCCAAGAGCTGCGCGAACGCCATCAACGGGCGCTTTGAGCCAGCCGCGAACCTGATGAGGAACCACCCATGAACGAACGTCTTCCCGTTACCGTGCTGTCCGGCTTTCTCGGCGCCGGCAAAAGTACCTTGCTCAATCATGTGCTGCGCAACCGCGACAACCTGCGGGTGGCGGTGATCGTCAACGACATGAGTGAAATCAACATCGACGGCAGCGAAGTGCAGCGTGATGTCAGCCTCAATCGCGCCGAAGAAAAACTGGTGGAGATGAGCAACGGCTGCATCTGCTGCACCCTGCGCGAAGACCTGCTGGAGGAGGTGGGCAAGCTGGCCCGCGACGGCCGTTTCGACTACCTGCTGATCGAATCCACCGGTATTTCCGAACCGTTGCCGGTGGCGGAAACCTTCACCTTCCGCGATGAGTCCGGCCAGAGCCTGGCGGACATCGCGCGGCTCGACACCATGGTCACCGTGGTCGACGGCATGAACTTCCTGGTGGATTACCAGGCCGCGCACAGCCTGGCCTCGCGGGGGGAAACCCTGGGCGAGGAAGACGAGCGCTCGATCACCGACCTGCTGATCGAGCAGGTGGAGTTCGCCGATGTGATCCTGGTGAGCAAGATCGACCTGATCAGCAGCCAAGAGCGCCAGGAACTGCTGGCGATCCTGGCGCGGCTCAATGCCCAGGCAGAGATCATCCCCATGGTCATGGGCCAGGTACCGCTGGCGAAGATCCTCAATACCGGCCGCTTCGACTTCGAGCGAGCGGCCCAGGCGCCGGGCTGGTTGCAGGAGCTGCGGGGCGAACACGTGCCGGAAACCGAGGAATACGGTATCGCCTCCAGTGCCTATCGGGCCCGGCGACCGTTTCATCCACAGCGCTTCTTCGATTTCATCAACCGGCCCTGGAGCAACGGCAAGTTGCTGCGTTCCAAGGGCTTCTTCTGGCTCGCCAGCAAGTACCAGGAGGCGGGCAGCTGGTCCCAGGCCGGTGGCCTGATGCGCCATGGCTTCGCCGGCCGCTGGTGGCGCTTCGTGCCCAAGCAGCACTGGCCCCAGGACGAGGAAGGCACGGCGGCGATCATGCACAACTGGACTCCCGCCACCGGCGACTGCCGCCAGGAGCTGGTGTTCATCGGCCAGGACATCGATTTTGCCCAACTCACCGTCGAGCTGGACCAATGCCTGCTGGATGACGGGGAAATGGCCCTGGGCGTCGAGGCCTGGAGCTTGCTGGCCGATCCGTTCGGCCCCTGGCATGACGAGGAGGCCGCCTGATGCTGGCCTTGGGCGCGCCATTGACGCCGTTGGCCAGGCGTCCAGCGGCCTGGCCCCTGCTGGCCGGACGAGCGAGGGCGGCCCGGCGACCGGCGATCGGCTCGACCCCGGCGGTGCTGGCCGAAGTGCTCGCCGATGAGGTCAACCTCGGCCTCTGGCAGCGCCGGTTGCCGGCGCATATAGCAGATTTCGGCGAGCTGCTGCTGTCGTTGAACGAGCCGCTGGCGGAGTCCCTGAGCCTGGAATTGGCCGACGAGGACGCGGTGCCGAATTTGCGCGGGTTGGCGTCAGGGTTCAGCGACTTGCAGGGATATGACGGCTTTATCGCCGATGTTTCCTGGTTGGTCAGTGCTTTTTCCTGCCTGCTGGGCGCCCGCCGCGTAGGTTTGCGCTTGAGGGCGCTGGACAAGGCCATGTGTCCGCGTTTCCACGTCGATCATGTACCGATGCGCCTGATCACCACCTATGCCGGTATTGGTAGCCAATGGCTGCGCGAAGGCGCAATGGATCGCCGGCAACTGGGCCAACCCGAGGCTGAGCCCCGGGATCCGGTGCTGATCCAGCAGATCGCCAGCGGTGCGGTCGCGCTGTTCAAGGGGGAGAAGTGGCATGGCAACGAAGGCTTCGGCCTGATTCATCGCTCCCCGCAGCCAGCGCCCGGCGAGCGCCGGTTGATCCTGACCCTGGACTGGCTGGGCTGACAGGCCGCTGCCGCAGGTTGCGCAAGCTTCGGCGCCGGGGCTGTCCCGGCCCCCAGGCAGCTCCTATGCGCAGAAGGCTACGGGCGAGCGGATTTTCGCCAGGGCCGGGAAGGGCGTAGCATCGCTTCACGGCTTTTTCGGATTTCTCCCCCATGCTGCAGAACATCCCCACCCACGTGATTGCCGGGCCCCTGGGCGCCGGCAAGACCAGCCTGATTCGCCATCTGCTGGAGCAGCGGCCAGCCAACGAGCGCTGGGCGATATTGATCAACGAGTTCGGCCAGATCGGCCTGGATGCAGCCTTGCTCAGCCGTGATGACGACGGTATCGCCTTTGGTGAGGTGGCCGGTGGCTGCCTGTGCTGCGTCAGCGGTGCGCCGTTCCAGGTCGGATTGGGGCGTCTGCTGCGCAAGGCCCAGCCCGATCGGCTGTTCATCGAACCCTCTGGCCTCGGTCATCCGGTGCAACTGCTCAAGCAGCTGGCGCAGGCGCCCTGGCAAGGCGTGCTGGCTTTGCAGCCATGCGTGCTGGTGCTCGACGCCCAGGCCCTGGCTGCGGGCCAGCCGTTGCCGGCGGCGCAGTCGCAAGCGCTGCCCGAAGCGGGCCTGCTGGTATTGAACAAGGATGAACTGCTCAGCGCCGACGATCGGCTGCGGGTGCTGGAGTTGCTGCCGGGGCGGCCGCTGTTCTGGACACGCCACGCGGCTTTGCCGCTGGCCGAGCTGCCGGGGTTGAGCGTCACTGCCCAGGCTGCCCTGGAGCCGCCCGAGCTGCCCCATGGCCTGGCGCAACTACCGGCGGTGTGGAGTGATCCGACGCAGCCGATCTGCCTCAGCCAGGCCCAGGAGGATGGCTGGAGCATCGGTTGGCGCTGGCATCCGGGCCAGCAGTTCGACCTGGCGCGGATCGATCACTGGCTACAGAACCTCGATTGGCGTCGGGCCAAGCTGGTGATCCATAGCGCCGAGGGTTGGCGCTCGGGCAATGGCCTGGATAACTCGCCATTCAATTGGCTGCCCAGCGAGTGGCGGCGGGATTCGCGCCTGGAGCTGATCTTCGCAGAGCCTCAGGATGTGACCGCGCTGCAAGCCAGCCTGGCGCAGTGCCGCGTGTAGGGGCGCGAACGAGGGCTGTTCAAGAAGTGATCAGTTACGCTTGCGGTGCTCTTCGCGCCACTGGCTCAGTTCGATGATCTCGGCGCTGGGCAGTGGCTCCTTGACCTCAAAGGGATAGGGCGCCAGCTCGATATGCGCGCTATGGGCGCCGAATTGGGTGATAGTCCCCGAATGGCGGGTCTCGCCGGTCACCGTGAACTCGAAATTGTAGATCCGCGCCAGGCGCCGGCGGCCCTTGGCATCCTTGACGAAGCCGATGCGCTTGAGGGCCACGTTGCCGTCCAGCAGTTCGATATCGAGCCGGGCGCAATGCTGCTTGACCCGCTCCAGTGCCCGCTCGCGCAGGCCGTGGTTGTGCCACAACCAGGCAGCGCCGGTTGCCAGCAACATCAAGACAAAGATGTTTCCAAGGGTCAGCATGAAGGTGTGCTCCAACGAAGTGACATCAGCTTAACTGCGTCTCCGGTCTGTCGTACAGGCTGCGTTTAGTCGCATACTGCGCGGCTTGAATTCTCCCGGTTCTATGGAAAATCCTGCATGAAACGTACGCCCCACCTGCTTGCGATCCAGTCCCATGTGGTTTTCGGCCACGCCGGTAACAGCGCTGCGGTATTTCCCATGCAGCGGGTGGGGGTGAATGTCTGGCCCTTGAACACGGTGCAGTTTTCCAACCACACGCAGTATGGCCAATGGGCCGGGGAAGTGCTGGCGCCCAGGCAGATTCCCGAGTTGGTCGAGGGCATCGCCGCCATCGGCGAGCTGGGCAACTGCGACGCGATCCTCTCCGGCTACCTGGGCAGCGCGGCCCAGGGCCGGGCGATCCTCAGCGGCGTGGCGCGGATCAAGGCGGTCAATCCCAAGGCCTTGTACCTGTGCGACCCGGTGATGGGCCACCCGGAGAAGGGCTGCATCGTGCCGGAGGAAGTCAGCGACTTCCTGCTCGACGAGGCGGCGGCCATGGCGGATTTCCTTTGCCCCAACCAGCTGGAACTGGACAGCTTCTGCGGGCGCAAGCCGCAATCGTTGTTCGATTGCCTGGCCATGGCTCGCTCACTGCTGGAAAGGGGGCCCAAGGCCGTGCTGGTCAAGCACCTGGACTACCCCGGCAAGCTGGCCGACGGCTTCGAGATGCTGCTGGTGACCGCCGACGGCAGCTGGCACCTGCGGCGTCCGCTGCTGGCCTTCCCGCGCCAGCCGGTGGGGGTGGGCGACCTGACTTCGGGCCTGTTCCTGGCCCGGGTGCTGCTGGGCGACAGCCTGGTGGCTGCGTTCGAGTTCACCGCCGCGGCTGTGCACGAGGTGCTGCTGGAAACCCAGGCCTGCGCCAGCTACGAGCTGGAACTGGTGCGCGCCCAGGATCGTATCGCCCATCCCCGGGTACGTTTCGAGGCTGTGCCGATCGGCATTTGACCGGCCCCTGCCTCAGGCTTGCTCGGAGAATTGCACCGTCGGCGCCGGTTGCCGAAAGCCCCGGGTATGTACGGCCAGGTAACCCAGGCCCAGGGCGAACCAGGCCAGGCCGATGCCCAGGGTCAGGGCCGAGAGGCTGGTCCAGAGCCAGACGATCAGGCCAAAGCCGATCAACGGCAGCAAGCCGTAGCGCAGCAGGTACTCGGCGCTGCGTGGCTGGCCCTGGCCCAGGTGGCTCTTGATCACCGCCAGGTTGACCACGGAGAACGCCACCAGCGCGCCGAAGCTGATCATCGACGCCAGGGTGGTCAGGTCGATCACCACCGCCAGCAGCGATACCAGCGAAATCAGCACGATCGCCGTCACCGGCGTCTTGTAGCGCTCCGAGAGAGTGCCGAACACCTGTGGCGGCAGGATGCCGTCGCGGCCCATGCTGAACAGGATGCGCGAGACCGAGGCCTGGGACGCCAGCGCCGAGCCCGCTGCGCCAGCCACGTAGGTGGCGGTGAAGAACATTTCCAGGAAGCGTCCGCCGGTGCGCAGCATGACTTCGCTGGCGGCCGAGTCGGCGTTGTCGAAACGGCTGCCGGGCAATGCCAGCTGGCTGGCCATGGCCAGCAGGATGAACAGCAGGCCGGCGCCCAGGGTGGTGATGAGGATGGCCCGGGGGATGTCCCGGCGCGGGTCGCGGGTTTCCTCGGCCAGGGTCGACACCGCGTCGAAGCCCAGGAACGACAGGCACAGCACCGCCGCTCCCGCCATCAATGGCAACAGCCCGGGCTGGCTGCCATCGCCGCTCCACGGAGCGCCGAGGTCCAGCTCCGGGGCGCCGGCCAACTGGCGCACCACCAGGGCCAGGAACACCACGACGAATACCAGTTGGGCGCAGACGATCAGGTTGCTCATGCTCGATACCGAGCCGATGCCCCGGATGTTCAACAGGGTCACCAGGGCGATGGTCGCCACCACGAACACCCAGGCGGGCACGGCGGGGAAGGCCAGGTTGAGAAACAAACCGATCACCAGGTAATTGATCATCGGCAGGAACAGGTAGTCGAGCAGCAGCGACCAGCCGGCAAGAAAGCCGATTCCCGGGCCGAAGCTCAAGCTGGCATAGGAGTAGGCCGAACCGGCAATTGGATATTTCTTGACCATCACGCTGTAGGAGCGGGCGGTGAAGAGCATCGCCAGGAGAGTGATCACGTAGGCGGCTGCGGTACGCCCGCCGGTCATCTGGGTGACCACGCCGTAGGTGGTGAAGACGGTGAGCGGCACCATGTACACCAGGCCGAAGAACACCAGGGCCGGCAAGCCGAGGATGCGCCGTAGCGCGGTGCCCTGGGCACTGTGGGTGAAGTCGCCGAGATCGTTGGCAGACGACAGAGACGGACTGCTGGGCAGGGGATCGGCGCTGGGCATTGTTATTGTTCTCACGCGTTCGTTGGCTCGAAGGCTCCCGGGGCAGGGAGTGCGTTTGTGCCTTGCATGATGATTCTGGCAGCGCTATCGGGCCGGTATAACCCTCTAAGTGGTCAAAAAGGGATCGATATGGCCATTCGGGATGACCGCATATACGGCCTTGGGGAAATGGAGGCTGGAGCGAGGGGGGAGAGCGCTGGCTGTTCGGGGGCAGGGGGACCGTCCGTGGTCCGGCGGGATCAGCGGTTGGCGATCATGGGCCGTCGGCCTTGATCTCCTGGTAGCGCTTTTCCAGTTCCTGGCGGATCTGCCGGCGCTGCTGGGCCTGGATGTAGCGGCGCTTGCCGTCGGCGGTCTGTGGTTGCAGCGGTGGAACCGGGGCCGGTTTGCGCTGATCGTCCATCGCCACCATGGTGAAGAAACAACTGTTGGTATGGCGCACCGAGCGCTCCTGGATATTCTCGGTCACCACCTTGATGCCCACCTCCATGGAGGTGTTGCCGGTGTAGTTGACCGAGGCCAGGAAGGTCACCAGCTCGCCGACATGCACCGGCTCGCGGAAGATCACCTGGTCCACCGAGAGGGTCACCACGTAGCGGCCGGCATAGCGGCTGGCGCAGGCGTAGGCGACTTCGTCGAGGTACTTGAGCAGGGTGCCGCCGTGGACATTGCCAGAAAAGTTGGCCATGTCGGGGGTCATCAATACTGTCATCGACAGTTGGGCGTTTCCGGGTTCCATAGCACGCTCACGGGTCAGGGCAGGGGTTGCTGGAGCACCTCTCTCGGGCGCTTGCTCCAAAGGGATTTCAAGCCATCGATAACGGGACGCCGGTCTGTGCCGCGCCGTCACGCTCCGGTGGATCTGTTTCCATATATTGCACCGCCTTCCGCCTGGAAATCGCAGTGTTACCCTGCAAAACACCCGTTCCAGGGGTTTTTCATCGCTCTTGCAGAGCACTTTCTTTCGACAGATCGGACCTTTCTTTTTCAGGGATCACTGACAAGGCAGCGACTGACGCCAGCGCAGGCGGCTTTTCAAACGCTCTCCCCGAGGATGGCCCCCGTCCAACATTCAAGGAGAACCTAGGTCATGCATGCCATCAGTTTCATTCAGGACCTGGCCGTGATCATGCTGGTCGCGGGTGTGGTGACCGTTCTCTTTCATCGATTCAAGCAGCCGGTGGTGCTGGGCTATATCGCCGCGGGCTTCATCATCGGGCCCCATACCCCGCCTTTCGGGCTGATCCACGACGAGCAGACCATCAAGACCCTGGCCGAGCTCGGGGTGATCTTCCTGATGTTCTGCCTGGGGCTGGAATTCAGCCTGCGCAAGCTGTTCAAGGTGGGCGCCACGGCGTTCATCGCGGCGTTCCTGGAAATCGTCCTGATGATCTGGATCGGCTACGAGATCGGCCGCTGGTTCGACTGGAGCACCATGGATTCGCTGTTCCTCGGGGCGATCCTGGCCATCTCTTCCACCACCATCATCGTCAAGGCGCTCAACGACCTGAAGATGAAGAACGAACGCTTCGCCCAGCTGATCTTCGGCGTGCTGATCGTCGAGGACATCCTGGGGATCGGCATCATCGCCCTGCTGTCGAGCATCGCGGTCAGCGGCACGGTGAGTTCCGGCGAGGTGTTCTCCACGGTGGGCAAGCTGTCGCTGTTCATGGTGGTGGCGCTGGTGATCGGCATCCTGCTGGTACCGCGCCTGCTGGCCTACGTGGCGAAGTTCGACAGCAACGAGATGCTGCTGATCACCGTGCTGGGCCTGTGCTTCGGATTCTGCCTGCTGGTGGTACGCCTGGAATACAGCATGGTGCTGGGGGCGTTCCTGATTGGCGCGATCATGGCCGAGTCCCGTCAGTTGCTGAAGATCGAACGCTTGATCGAACCGGTTCGCGACCTGTTCAGCGCGATTTTCTTCGTGGCCATCGGCCTGATGATCGATCCGCAGATTCTCCTCCAGTACGCCTGGCCAATCGCGGTGATCACCGTGGCGGTGGTATTGGGCAAGATGCTGTCCTGCGGCATGGGCGCCTTCATCGCGGGTAACGATGGACGTACTTCGTTGCGAGTAGGGATGGGGCTGTCACAGATTGGCGAGTTTTCATTCATCATCGCCGCCCTTGGCATGACCCTGCAGGTCACCAGCGACTTCCTCTATCCCGTGGCGGTGGCGGTTTCGGCCATTACCACCCTGCTCACCCCCTACCTGATCAAGGCCGCCGACCCGCTGTCGTTGAAGCTGTCGGCGGTGCTGCCCAAGCGACTGAGCCGGGTGCTGGGAATGTACGGCGAGTGGTTGCGCAGTATTCAGCCCCAGGGCGAGGGCGCGCTGTTGGCATCGATGATCCGCAAGATCCTGCTGCAGGTAGGGGTCAACCTGGCGCTGGTGGTGGCAATCTTCTTTTCGGGCAGTTACTTCTCCAGGCGCATCGGCACTTACCTGCAGGACTGGATCAGTGATCCGGGCTGGCAGAAGGCGCTGATCTGGGGTGGTGCGCTGCTGCTGTCGCTGCCGTTCCTGATCGCCGCCTATCGCAAGCTCAAGGCGCTATCGATGCTGCTGGCGGAGATGGGGGTGAAGGCGGAAATGGCCGGGCGGCATACCCAGCGGGTGCGGCGGGTGATCGCCGAGGTGATCCCGGTCTTGTCGTTGCTGGTGATCTTCCTGCTGCTGTCGGCGTTGTCGGCGAGCATCCTGCCGACCCTGGAGCTGCTGGTACTGGTGACGATCGTGGCGGCGGCGGTGGTGGCGCTGCTGTGGCGCTGGTTCATCCGCGTGCATACACGGATGCAGGTGGCGTTGATCGAGACCTTCGACCAGAGCAAGGATGGTGGCGGGCATTGACCCTGCCTCTCGCCAGCAGGGCGCTGGCGAGGGATCCGGCGCCGCGACCGGGCTGGTCACGGCGTCATGGTTTCAGCTTTCCAGCCAGACGTCCCGCACCCAGTGCCACACCGATTCCCAGGAATCCTCGGTGATCAGCTCTTCCTCGCCGGACCACAGCACCACGGTGCCGTCTTCTTCTACGCAGTAGTAATCGTCACCGTCCTGGCAGATCGGGATCAGGTCCCGCGGCACGCCCATGTCCCAGGCGTTCGCCGCCACGTCGGGCAGGTAGGTGTGCGATTGCGGATCGGTGACGGTGACCGGCTCCAGGCTGCCGTAGACCACATCGCTGACCGTCAACAGGAACTCTTTGAAGACGAACGGGATATTGATGAACAGCTGTTCCTCGATTTCCACCAGCAGGTCTTCGTCCGGCAGCTCCAGGGGCACGGGTACCGGTTCGTTGGCTTCTCGGAGTTGTTCGATGACTTCTTCCACGGCCTGGGTCCTCTTAGCTCTATGGCGCGGTTGGTTGACGGCGGTTTATACAGTAGCTCGCTATAAGTGCAATCGGGAAATGCAAAACCCCGACCTGAGTCGGGGTTTTGCATTACAGCTGTGACAGCAGGATGAATCAGCCGTTCTGGCGGATACCTGCCACCAGCCAAGACTGGTTGTCGCCCTGGGCGCGTTCCATGTTCCAGCTTTCGCTGAACGCTTCGCCCTGGTCGAAGCGCGAAGTCTTCGATACACCGCTGAAGGTCAGGGTGGCGATGGTCTTGTCGGCACGGTCGTCCACGCCCTCGAGCTGCACTTGCAGGTTGTCGATGTAGGTCGACTGGAAGCCGTCGCCCAGGTCGGCGCGCTCCTGCTTGAGGAACTGCAGCATTTGCGGGGTCACGAACTCGGCGATCTTGTCCATTTCATTGGCGTCCCAGTGTTGCTGCAGGGACTGGAAGTGGTTGCGCGCGGCTTCGACGAAGCGCTCTTCGTTGAACCAGGCCGGAGCGTTGATCACCGGGCGTGCGGCCGGAGCCGCCGAGCCGCCGAAGATCGAGCCGCCGGCAGGCGCCTGGGGCTGGAAGGCTTCGCGCTGCATCGGCGCGTGGCCAGCCGGGGCGAACTGCTCCTGCTGCTTGCGACGACGGGCGGCGATGAAGCGGAAGATCACGAACGCGATGACCGCCATGATCAGGATGTCGAAGATCTGCATGCCCTGGAAGCCGCCGCCCATGAACATGGAGGCCAGCAGGCCGCCGGCGGCGATGCCGGCCAGAGGGCCGAGCCAGCGCGAAGCACCGCCAGCCTTGGCTGCGGCGCCCGCGGCACCGGCTGCGCCAGCGGTGGCTGCAGCGGCAGGAGCGCCCGGTGCGCTGGGGGCCGCCTGGCGAGTCTGGTGGGTCGGGGCAGCGCCGGCGCTTTTGCCGCCGCCGAAGCGCTTGGCGTTGGCGTCGAGGCTCATCGTCAGGCCGATGCACAACGCCATGGCGATGCTAAGAAAACGTTTCATAAAGGGGATTCCCATTTGTGGATGTCACGCGCGCCATATTGCACAGGTGACGTGTCAGTAGCGAGCGGCATAATGTTTCGGGCTTTTGCCTGGCCAGCTTGCTCCGGTCCGGCCTGGAATCATGCTCGCCGATATGGATTTGTCCGTATGAGGGCGGTCCGGTTCCATCCCGCAGTCGTTCAGCGACGAACCGCCAGCAGCACCACGCCGGCGGTGATCAGGCCGATGGCGCTCCACTGCCGCAGATCGAGCTTCTCTCCCAGCAGGGCCACGCCGATGACCGCGACGATCACCACGCTGAGCTTGTCCACCGGCGCTACCAGCGAGGCGGGGCCCAGTTTCAGCGCGCGGTAATAGCACAGCCAGGAAGCTCCGGTGGCCAGCCCGGACAGCAGCAGGAACAGGTAGCTCTTGGCAGAAATCGATTCCAGGGACTGATATTGGCCCGTTGCGTACAAAATCAAGGCCAGGCTCACCAGCACCACCCCGGTGCGCAGCAGGGTAGCGAAGTCGGAATTGACGTTCTCGATGCCGATTTTGCCGAAGATCGCCGTCAATGCAGCGAAAACAGCCGATAGCAGGGCCCAGAATGTCCACGATGAAAAAAAGCCTGAACCCATGCTCGTGCTTCCTTTATTGCGGTATGGGCCTGGCGTGCCGATGAAGGGGCAGGCTGCGCCTTCACCGGCATGCCGGTTCTTGCCGGGAGATTAGATGGCTTCCAGCTTGGCGTAGCCCAGCATCAGCCACTTGCTGCCTTCGCTGAAGTTCACCTGGACCCGGGCCTGGGCCCCGGAGCCTTCGAAGTTGAGGATCACCCCGTCGCCGAACACCGCGTGGCGTACCGCCTGGCCCAGGCTCAGGCCGGTTTCCGGGATCGCGCTGCCGCTGAACAGGCTGCTGGTGCTCTGGGACTGGCCGCCGCCGAAAGGCCGGCTGACGCTGTTGGACAGGCGCACTTCCTGGATCAGGCCCTTGGGTACTTCGCGTACGAAACGCGAGACCTTGTTGTAGGTCTCGCTGCCGTACAAGCGCCGGGTCTCGGCATAGGTCATGACCAGGTTCTGCATGGCCCGGGTGATGCCGACGTAGGCCAGGCGGCGTTCTTCTTCGAGACGGCCGGGCTCTTCCAGGCTCATCTTGTGGGGGAACAGGCCTTCTTCCATGCCCACCAGGAACACATAGGGGAATTCCAGGCCCTTGGCGCTGTGCAGGGTCATCAGCTGGATGCTGTCTTCGTGCTCGTCCGCCTGGGCGTCGCCGGCTTCCAGGGAGGCATGGCCGAGGAAGGCCGCCAGGGGCGTCAGGTCCTCGTCTTCCTCGGTGTTCTCGAAGTTGCGCGCGGCGCTGACCAGTTCCTCGAGGTTTTCTACCCGGGCCTGGCCTTTCTCGCCCTTTTCCGCTTCGTGGTAGGCAATCAGCCCCGACTGCTCGATCACCGTCTGGGTCATCAGGTGCAGCGGCATGTCCAGGGTCTTGGCCGCCAGGTTCTCGATCAGCTCCATGAAGGCCCCCAGGGCGCTGGCGGCGCGACCGGTCAGGCCTTTGTTGGCCACCAGTTGGCGCATGGCTTCCCACATCGACACATCGCTGTGGCGGGCATGCTCGCGGATCGCCTCGACGGTCTTCTCGCCGATGCCCCGGGCCGGTACGTTGATCACCCGCTCCAGGGCTGCGTCGTTGCCCCGGCCTTCCAGCAAGCGCAGGTAGGCCATGGCGTTCTTGATCTCGGCGCGCTCGAAGAAGCGCTGGCCGCCATAGATGCGGTATGGGATGCGTTCGCGCAGCAGGGCTTCCTCCAGCACCCGGGACTGGGCGTTGGAGCGGTAGAGAATGGCGATGTCGCTGCGGGCCAGGCCGGTCTTGAGCGCGCTCTCGATGGTTTCCACCACGTAGCGGGCTTCATCGTGTTCGTTGAAGGCGGCGTACAGGTTGATGGCCTCGCCATCGCCGCCATCGGTCCACAATTCCTTGCCCAGGCGCCCGGTGTTGTTGGCGATCAGTGCGTTGGCAGCCTTGAGGATGCCGGCGGTGGAGCGATAGTTCTGCTCCAGGCGGATCACCTCGGTGTCCGGGAAGTCGTCGGAGTACTGGTGGATGTTCTCGATCTTCGCGCCACGCCAGCCGTAGATCGACTGGTCGTCGTCGCCCACTACCATCAGGCTCTCGCCGCCCTGGGCCAGCAGGCGCAACCAGGCGTACTGCACGGCGTTGGTGTCCTGGAATTCGTCCACCAGCACATGGCGGAAGCGCTTCTGGTAGTGCGCCAGCAGGCCCGGGTGGTCGCGCCACAGGTCCAGGGCGCGCAGCAGCAGTTCGGAGAAGTCGATGACCCCCGCGCGCTGGCAGGCGGCCTCGTAGGCTTCGTAGATGCCGCGCATGGTGGCCAGGAACAGGTCGCCGCTGGCCTGGATATGCTGCGGGCGCAGGCCCTCGTCCTTCTGGCCGTTGATGAACCACTGGGCCTGGCGGGCCGGCCAGCGCTGTTCATCCAGGCCCAGGTCGCGGATCACCCGCTTGACCAGGCGTTGCTGGTCGTCGCTGTCGAGGATCTGGAAGGTCTGGCTCAGCCCGGCTTCCTGCCAGTGGGCACGCAGCAGGCGGTGGGCCAGGCCGTGGAAGGTGCCGACCCACATGCCCGCCGGGTTGATGCCCAGCAATTGCTCGATACGGTGGCGCATCTCGGCCGCCGCCTTGTTGGTGAAGGTCACCGACAGGATCGAGTGGGGCGAGGCGTTCTCGACCTGGATCAGCCAGGCGATACGGTGCACCAGCACACGGGTTTTGCCGGAACCAGCGCCGGCCAGGACCAACTGACGACCCAAGGAGGCCGCTACGGCCTGGCGTTGGGCATCGTTGAGGGAATTCAACAAGAGGGAGAGATCATCGCGCATCGGCGCATTCTAGGGGCGCGCGCCACACCGGGCAAACCCGGCTTCGCATTAGCCGATAAAACAGCCGTGGGGGACGACCGGCCAGTCACGGGCCACAGCCTCTGGCGCTTCTCGGTGCGAACCCTCGCGGGGCATTTACGGCACCGCCGGTTTTATCGATTTTATGACTTGGGGCAGTTTGGCTCGCGGCTTTGCTTGTGTATGCTCCGGCGACGTTTCAGGCTCACCATTATAAGAACACTGCCTATGACACCTATTCCCGACCTGTCGGGGCCTTTCATGGAGCCCCGGGTCATCCGCCAGCACTATGCCGTGGAGATGGCAGTGGAGCGCACGCGCTTGCTGTACCAGGGCTCGTTGCTGCCAACCCTGTTCATGCTGCTCAACGGCCTGGTCTGCACCTGGTTGCTGTGGAGCCCCGCGCGCTACCTGCTGCTGAGTGTATGGATGGTCTGGCTGCTGGCCCTGGTGGCCTTGCGGGTAATCCAGGTGGCGGCCTTCGATTCGGCGATACCCAGCCGCCAGGCGCAACCGGTGTGGCAACGCATGTTCCTGCTGGGCTCCACGGTCAGCGGCCTGACCCTGGCCTGCGCCGGCATCGCCCTGGTGCCCACCGACAGCTTCTTGCAGCAGGCCTGGGTCTTCGGCCTGATCGGCGCCGCGATCCTTTCCGCCAGCGTGGCCTATGCGGTCAGCTTGCAGGCTTTCCTGTCGTTCACCCTGCCGTGCCTGTTGCCGGCTATCGCCTACCTGTTCTGGGGCGGTGACGAGCAGCAGCGCGGCTGGGGCTGGCTGGGCCTGATCCTGCTGGCGTCCTTGAGCGTGGTGGCCTGGCAGGTCAATCGGCTGATCCAGCGCGGCCTGTTGCGGCGCTTTCAGAACCAGGCGCTGATCGAGCACCTGCAGGATGCGCAGAACCGCAGCGGCCAGCTCAATCGCGAGCTGGCCCGGGAGGTCGAGCAGCGCCGCAACGTGGAGGAGCGGTTGCGCCAGGCCCAGGCCGGGCTGGAGCAGCGGGTGGCCCAGCGCAGCCTGGAGCTGGACGCCGCCAACCAGGCCCTGGGCAAGAGCGAGGCGCGCCTGGCCCTGGCCCTGGAGGCCAGCGAACTGGGGCTGTGGGACTGGAACCTGCAGACCGACGAGGTCCACCACACGCAGCTCAAGGAGTTGTTCGGCCTGGAGCCGGGCGAAGTCACGGCGATGCTCAGCCACCTCAAGCCGCGCCTGCATCCCGAGGACCTGCCGGTGCTCAAGCGGGCCCTGGTGGAACATCTCAAGGGCCGCAGCGAGGATTACCTGGTGGAATACCGGGTGCTGCATGGCGCAGGCCACTGGGTCTGGGTCGAGGACCGTGGCCGGGCGGTGGAGCGCAGCCCCGAGGGCCGGGTCCTGCGCATGGTGGGCACGCGCCGCGATATCAGTGCCGACAAGGAGCAGGAAGTCCAGCGCAACCTGGCGGCCACGGTGTTCGAGGCCGCCAGCGAAGGGATCGTCATCCTCGACCCGGACTATGCGCTGATCGCCGCCAACCAGGCCTTCAGCCAGGTCACGGGCTTCCAGATCGAGGACATGCTCGGGCGCAACGTGGTGGAGCTGTCCTGCAGTCGCGATGCCCGGCGTCATTACCCGCTGATCCACCAGGCCCTGGAGCAGCACGGCAGCTGGCAGGGCGAACTGGTGGAGACCCGCAAGAACGGCGAGCTGTACCCGCAATGGCTGCAACTGAACGTAGTGCGCGACAAGCGGGGAAAAGTCCGGCATATCGTGGGCTTCTTCGCCGATCTCTCGGCCCGCCGGGAATCCGAGGAGCGCATGCGCTACCTCACCCACTATGACGAGCTCACCGGCTTGGCCAACCGCTCGCTGTTTCGCGAGCGCCTGCGCGAGGCCCACCAGCGGGTGCGCCAGGGCGGACGCAGCCTGGCGCTGCTGCATATCAACCTGGATCGCTTCAAGCTGCTCAACGATAGCCTGGGCCATGAAGTGGCCGACCAGCTGCTGCAGAAAATGGCCCGGCGGCTGGTCAATGTCCTGCCGGAAGCCGACACCATCGCTCGTTTGTCCGGGGACGAATTCGCCGTGCTGTTCGATGCCTACGGCAGCCTGTCGAGCCTGACCCGGGTCGCGACCCGGCTGCTGAGCAAGCTGCGCCTGCCGATCACCATCGAAGGCCATGAGTTGGTGGTCAGCGCATCCATGGGCATCAGCATGCTGCCGGACAGCGCCAGGGAAATCGCCGCGCTGGTGAGCCAGGCGAACATGGCCATGGCCCATGCCAAGCACCTGGGCGGCAATAACTTCCAGTTCTATACCGAAAGCCTGCAAGCCAGCACCCTGGAACGCCTGCAACTGGAAAACCAGCTGCGCAAGGCCATCGAGGATGACCAGTTGATGGTCTTCTACCAACCCAAGCTGTGCCTGGCCACAGGTCGGCTCAACGCCGCCGAGGCCCTGGTGCGCTGGGAACATCCGGTGCTGGGGCGGGTGCCGCCGGGGGACTTCATCGGCCTGGCCGAGGAAACCGGGCTGATCGGCCCGATCGGCGAGTTCGTGCTGCGCCAGGCTTGCCGCCAGGCCTGCCAATGGCGGCAGCAGGGCCTGGAGCCGATCCGGGTCTCGGTGAACCTTTCGGTGTACCAGCTGCGCCAGGGCAAGCTGGTGAGCCTGGTGCGCCAGGTCCTGGAGGAAACCGGGCTGGAGCCGCACCTTCTCGAGCTGGAGCTGACCGAAAGCCAGCTGCTGGACAGTGTCGAGCACATCATCGCGACCTTCCAGCAACTGCGCGACCTGGGGGTCAAGCTGGCCATCGATGACTTCGGCACCGGGTACTCGTCCCTGAGCTACCTCAAGCGCATCCCGGTGGACTACGTGAAGATCGACCAGGCGTTCATCCGTGGCCTGGCCGAAGGTGGCGAGGATGCGGCCATCACGCGGGCGATCATCGCCATGGCCCACGGGCTGTCCCTGAAGGTAGTGGCCGAGGGCGTCGAGGACCAGGCCCAGTTGACCTTCCTGCGTACCGAACAATGCGACGAAGTACAGGGTTACCTGATCAGCCGCCCGGTGGACGCCCAGGGCCTTGCGCTGCTGTTGCAGGCCCAGTCCTGCTAGCGGCCGGGGCTACGCGCAAAAACGGCTACATAAGGCGTAGCCGGCTGAATATGGGGGGTAGGCAGGTAATTTCCTGATGCATTGAGCAGGCAAAAAGGCGTTTCCTGTAGTATAACTACAAGCTCGCTACATCTCCCGGCACCTGCCGATAACCATGAGTCCCAGCCCTTGAACCTGTTGCAGCACATCGCCCAGTCTCGTCATCTGTTACGCAAATCGGAGCTCAAGGTCGCCGATCACGTGCTCCTCGATCCTGCGGCCGTGATGCACAGCTCCATGGCGGACCTGGCGCATAGCGTGGGTATCAGCGAGCCGACCATCGTGCGTTTCTGCCGGGCCATCGGTTGCTCGGGATTCCAGGACCTGAAGCTCAAGCTGGCGCAGAGCCTCGCGGCCGGGGCCAGCTTCGGCCAGTTCGCGATCCACGAGGACGACTCGGTCGCCGACTACAGCCTGAAGATCTTCGACACCACCCTGCATACCCTGATGGAGGTTCGCGAGAAGCTCGATCCGGTGGAGCTGCAACGGGCCGTGAGCCTGATGTCCCAGGCCCAGCGGGTAGAGTTCTACGGCTTCGGCGCTTCCGGCGCGGTAGCGGCGGATGCCCAGCACAAGTTCTTCCGCCTGCTGCTGACCGCGGCGGCCTATTCCGACCCGCACATGCAGGCGATGTCGGCGGTGACCTTGAAGCCCACCGACGTGGCGATCTGCATTTCCCAGTCCGGGCGCTCCAAGGACCTGCTGATCACCGCCAACCTGGTGCGCGAGAGCGGGGCCAACCTGATCACCCTGTGCCCGAGCCAGACGCCGCTGGCCGAGCTGTCGACGGTCAACCTGGCCATCGACGTGCACGAGGACACCGAGATCTACACCCCGTTGACCTCGCGCATCGCCCACCTGGTGGTGATCGACGTCCTGGCCATGGGCGTGGCCATGGCCCGTGGGCCGAGCCTGGTCAACCACCTCAAGAGCGTGAAGCGCAGCTTGCGCAGCCTGCGCCTGTCGCCCAAGGCGGTCAAAGCCCTGGACGACTGAGCCGGCAGCATCCCGCCTAGGGCAACTCGGCATCGTCCTGGTCGTCGAGGTCGTCCGGTTTCACTTCCGCCAGGGTCCCCGCCGCATTTTCGCTGAGGCTGCGGGCCTGGCCCAGGGCCGCATTGTCCGGCTGGAAGTCCAGCAGCCGTTGCGCCGCCAACAATTGCTCGCTGGCCTCCTCCAGCCGTACCAGCTCCTCGCCATAACCTTCGTAGTCAGTGTCGTCGTCCGACAGGTCGTCGATGCGCCGCTGCTTGGCGCTCAGGTTGGTATGGATTCTTTCCAGCAGATCCTGTTGCTCGCCGATTTCGTCGATGATTTCGTCGACGTCATCAGGGTCGGCCGCAGCGTCGGGCGCCGGCTCCTGGCTCCGACCGGCGGCGAGGGCGGCCAGGGCGGCGTCTTTGCCCTGGCTGAAGATCGTGGATTGCCTGGCAGGTGCTGCGCTGGGGGCTTTTTCGTGTTCGGGGGTGGTCATGGCGATGCTCTCCAAAAGGAAACAGGGATGGGTTTGTCCAGCTCGGTGCTGCGAGGGCGATAATAGAGAGCGGCTATTTTCCGGTTGACCGGAAATCCGGGGAGGCGATGTCCATTTTTCAGGGAGCGGCAGTCGATGGTCAGGATTCCAGCGTATTTTGAAGTCTTCGAGGTGTTGTGCTGGGGAGCAGGACTGGTTACTTGCACTGCCGATGGTTTTTCCGGGCTCAGGTCCTATGAGGCCAAGCAGAAGCTGTACTACCGGGAATCGAATGGCGTTAAGCAGGGATTGCTAGCGGATTTGCTCAGGTATCTGGTGCAGGATGACCAGGCGCTGGCCGCCAGGCTCCAGCACTATCTGAATCAATACGAGCATCTCTTCTCGATACTGAAATCACGCCCGATCATCACTTACCAGGACTACCCAACGGGAATAGCCCGGTTCCTGGATACGTGGGTGCTACCGCAACTGGCGGTACTCTTGCATCGGTTGGGTGACAAGCTCTCTCCTCGAACGACGCTCCATCATTTCCACACACTGCTGGTCAGCCACGGGGCTGGCGACCTGCAGGCTTGCTCCCTGAAGGCCTACGTAAAAAGCCTGGTTCCAGCCACGGTGGAAGCTGCGGATTTTTTCTATGCCCTGGATAAGACCAGCGACAAATCCCATAAGAAACTCTCCACGATCAACGCCGAGATCGAGAGCCTCGGGGCGGAGATTTCATCCAGCAAGCTGACCGCGGCGCAGCAGCAGGAACTGCTGGACACCATTGGCGGCGCGTACCGGGCGGCGACTGCCCTCAACCGTTTTTCCAAGATGTACAGCGCTGCCCAGGTCGATTCGAAGAGCACGTTGGTCGAACGTTTTCGTCATCACTACGAGGGTGTCTGCGAGCGTCGAAAGCCGGATCGCCTACTGGTTGCGCATATCGGACTGTTCAAGGGGTTCATTGCTTCCCGCTTGCTGGATGCCGATGGAAATCCTTACTTTGAGCACATATTCGATAACTTTTTTCAGCAGATCGCCGCCTGGTCGATCGAGGAATTCGAACCTCTCTACCAGCTTATCCTGGCCACTGAGGAAGTCCCCCGGGACCCCGTGGTGATCGAGCAGGCGTTCGCCAGGCTGCAACGGCATCCGGACTACCCGCTGTTCGCGGCCTTTGGGTTGCAGGTACGGGCCATCCTGGCCCTGGAGGCGTGTGAGACTGCGCGAGCCCTGGAGCTTTATCGGAGCGTCTTGCCGTACGCGGAAAAACAGCAGTTGGGGCATCTGGGGTTCTTCGCCGCGTCCTATGTCATTGCGCTTGAGATTTCGCAGGAAAAGCCCTTGCACTACGGATGCTTGAACCCCTGGATCAGCAAAAGAATTGAATCTGAGCGACAAATCCTTGAACTGCGCATGAACTTTTCCACGGTTTTTCTTTCATCCAATGACTCGCCTGAATGGCAGACCTCGCTACAGGCAGTGTTCTCTTCGATCAGGGAATTCAACAGCGATATGTCTGAACTGACCCGAGTTCCTCTCGAGAGTTTTTGCAACCCGTTGAAAAAGCTCGACGGATTCATGGAAGCGTTCTTCCAGTTGCTTGGAGAGGGGGGCGATGAGGCTCGGTTCGGCAAGCTGATCTGCAAGGCGATCAAGAGCAAGGACAGGGTGCGCTCGGTATTGAGCATGCACACCGCCACGCCCTATGAAGTGCTGCGCGATGAACGCCTGTACGCGCAAACGCTGTTCGGTGGTCCCAAGCTGTACTTCCAGCTGAACCCGCACTTGCATGCGTACTACCGGCTACCGGACGCCCACAAGAAACTCATCCTGCAGGCCCTGAATCCGGAACGTTACCAGCAAGACTCGCAACAGGCCGTTTGAGCCTGGGCAGCGCCGCTCGTCGGGCGCTGCAAGCTTCATCGTTCTGTTACCCCAGTGACGTACAACTGTCATCGGCCTGGCGCATCGTGAAGCCTCCGTACTCGCATTGGGAGACTCGAAATGGCCCGGCCTTACGAAGAGAGCAACAGCGCAGTCAAGACCCGTCGTCAGCAGGAAGACCAACGCCGCATGGAATTTCGTCGTGCGATCGAGCACCGCTTCGAGCTGCGACGCCTGCAACAGGAAATCAACGACTATCCCGAGCAGGATGCCGTCAACTACTGGCAGGCCGCTCCGGCAGCTTCCCGTCAAACCGCTCAACCAGCCCGCTGATCTGCACTCGTTCGCTGCGGATGAATCCCAGGAACGCATGCGCTACCGGTGACAGGCGCTTGGCCTTGGCCTGTACCAGGCACCAGCTGCGCAGCAATGGCAGCTCTTCGACCGGCAGCTCGATCAAGCCGCCGGTCGCCAACTCAAGGTTCAGGGCGTGGCGCGTCAGCAACGCCACGCCCAGACCCGCCCGAACGCATTCGCGCTGTGCTTCGGCCGATGACACTTCGAGGATCTGGGTGAAGTGCACGCGCTTCTCCTTGAAGTATTCCTCGCAGGCCAGGCGGGTGCCGGAACCCTGCTCGCGCAGCACCAGGGTGTAGGGCTCCAGGTCTTGCAGGCGCAGGGCTCCCATGTGGCTCAGGGGATGGTCCGGGGGCGCCACGGCAACGATCGGGTTGTTCAGGAATGGCAGGAATTCCAGTTCCATGTCCTGGGGCACCATGGACATGATCACCAGGTCGTCGCGGTTGTCGGAAAGGCGCCGGATCACCTGGGCGCGGTTGACCACGGTCAGTTGCAAGTGGACTTCCGGGTGCTGGCGCTTGAAGGCGGCGAACAGGTGCGGCACGAAATACTTGGCGCTGGACTCTACCGCCAGCTTGAGCTGGCCTTGCAGCGAGCCCTGCATGTCGGAGAGCTGCATATCGAGGTTCTCCAGGCGCCCGAAAATGTCCCTGCTGGCCCGTTGCAGGGCTTCGGCGGCTTCGGTCATGTAGAGCTTCTTGCCGACATAGTCGAACAGCGGCTGGCCGATCAGTTCCTCGAGTTGGCGGATCTGCAGGCTGACCGCCGGCTGGGTCAGGGACATTTCCTCGGCGGCCCGGCTGTAGGAGCGTAGATCGCAGACTTCGTTGAAGATCTGCAACTGGCGCAATGTCAGGCGCATCAGGGATTTACGCATGCTTCAAGGGCTCGCGCCGGGGCTGGAGGCAAAACTATAAGTCTTTACTTATGGTTATCCCAATAATTATTGATTTTTGTTAATCCCTTCGCGGAGCTAGTGTGTCGCTGCGACTGACTTGAAACATTTGGTCACGCGCCGACTCGGTCTAGCGGGTCGTTTGTTTCAACGGCTCAAGGGAAACTCCAAGTGATAAAAAAGATCCTGATTGCCAACCGTGGTGAGATCGCCGTACGAATCGTGCGTGCGTGCGCCGAGATGGGCATCCGTTCGGTGGCGATCTTCTCCGACGCCGACCGCCATGCGCTGCACGTCAAGCGCGCGGATGAAGCCCACAGCATCGGTGCCGAGCCCCTGGCGGGCTACCTCAACCCGCGCAAACTGGTGAACCTGGCGGTGGAAACCGGCTGCGATGCCTTGCATCCCGGCTACGGCTTCCTTTCGGAGAACGCCGAACTGGCGGATATCTGCGCCGAACGTGGAATCAAGTTCATAGGCCCGGCCGCGGATGTGATCCGTCGCATGGGCGACAAGACCGAAGCCCGCCGCAGCATGATCAAGGCCGGCGTACCGGTGACCCCGGGCACCGAGGGCAACGTCGCCGACATCCACGAGGCCCTGCGTGAAGGCGACCGCATCGGTTATCCGGTGATGCTCAAGGCCACCTCCGGTGGCGGCGGGCGTGGTATCCGTCGCTGCAACAGCCGCGAGGAACTGGAACAGAACTTCCCCCGGGTGATCTCCGAGGCCACCAAGGCCTTCGGTTCGGCGGAAGTGTTCCTGGAAAAATGCATCGTCAATCCCAAGCACATCGAGGCGCAGATCCTCGGTGACAGCTTCGGCAACGTGGTCCACCTGTTCGAGCGCGACTGCTCGATCCAGCGCCGCAACCAGAAACTCATCGAGATCGCCCCGAGCCCGCAGCTGACTCCCGAGCAGCGTGCCTACATCGGCGACCTGGCGGTGCGCGCGGCCAAGGCGGTGAACTACGAGAACGCCGGCACCGTGGAGTTCCTGCTCGCCGATGGCGAGGTGTACTTCATGGAGATGAACACCCGGGTGCAGGTGGAACACACCATCACCGAGGAAATCACCGGCATCGACATTGTCCGCGAGCAGATCCGCATCGCCTCGGGCCTGCCGCTTTCGGTCAAGCAGGAAGACATCCACCACCGTGGCTACGCGTTGCAGTTCCGGATCAACGCCGAAGACCCGAAGAACAACTTCCTGCCCAGCTTCGGCAAGATCACTCGCTACTACGCCCCCGGCGGCCCGGGCGTGCGCACCGACACGGCGATCTACACCGGCTACACCATTCCACCGTTCTACGACTCCATGTGCCTGAAGCTGGTGGTCTGGGCGCTGACCTGGGAAGAAGCCATGGACCGCGGCCTGCGGGCCCTTGACGACATGCGCTTGCAGGGGGTCAAGACCACCGCGGCGTACTACCAGGAAATCCTGCGCAATCCGGAATTCCGTAGCGGCCAGTTCAATACCAGCTTCGTCGAAAGCCACCCGGAACTGACCAACTACTCGATCAAGCGCAAACCCGAAGAGCTGGCCCTGGCCATCGCCGCCGCCATCGCCGCCCACGCAGGCCTATGAACAAGCAGCGGCAAGCGTTTAGCGACAAGCGCCAAGCTAGAGCCGATCGGCTTTTACTTGCAGCTGTCGCTCGCAGCTTGCCGCTATGAGGAGATACCAATGACTAAAAAAATCTTCGTTACCGACACCATCCTGCGTGACGCCCACCAGTCCTTGCTGGCTACCCGCATGCGCACCGAAGACATGCTGCCGATCTGCGACAAGCTCGACAAAGTCGGCTACTGGTCGCTGGAAGTCTGGGGCGGCGCGACTTTCGACGCCTGCGTGCGCTTCCTCAAGGAAGACCCGTGGGAGCGCCTGCGCCAGCTGCGTGCCGCACTACCCAACACTCGCCTGCAAATGCTCCTGCGCGGCCAGAACCTGCTGGGCTACCGCCACTACAGCGACGACGTGGTCAAGGCCTTCGTGGCCAAGGCGGCGGTCAACGGCATCGACGTGTTCCGCATCTTCGACGCCATGAACGACGTGCGTAACCTGCGCGTGGCCATCGAAGCGGTGAAGGCCGCCGGCAAGCACGCCCAGGGCACCATCGCCTACACCACCAGCCCGGTGCACACCATCGAGGCCTTCGTGGCCCAGGCCAAGCAAATGGAAGCCATGGGTTGCGACTCGGTGGCGATCAAGGACATGGCTGGCCTGCTGACGCCGTTCGCCACTGGCGAGCTGGTCAAGGCGCTGAAGGCCGAGCAGTCGCTGCCGGTGTTCATCCATTCCCACGACACCGCCGGCCTGGCCGCCATGTGCCAGCTCAAGGCGGTGGAAAACGGCGCCGACCATATCGACACCGCCATCTCCAGCTTCGCCTGGGGCACCAGCCACCCGGGCACCGAGTCCATGGTCGCGGCCCTAAAAGGCAGTGAGTTCGACACCGGCCTGGACCTGGAACTGCTGCAGGAGATCGGCCTGTACTTCTATGCCGTGCGCAAGAAGTACCACCAGTTCGAGAGCGAGTTCACCGCAGTGGACACCCGGGTACAGGTCAACCAAGTGCCGGGCGGGATGATTTCCAACCTGGCCAACCAGCTCAAGGAGCAGGGCGCCCTCAACCGCATGAACGAAGTGCTGGCGGAAATCCCGCGGGTGCGCCACGACCTGGGTTACCCGCCGCTGGTGACCCCGACTTCGCAGATCGTTGGCACCCAGGCGTTCTTCAACGTGCTGGCCGGCGAGCGCTACAAGACCATCACCAACGAGGTGAAGCTGTACCTGCAGGGTGGCTACGGCAAGGCTCCGGGCGAGGTCGACGAGAAACTGCGGCGCCAGGCCATTGGCAGCGAAGAAGTCATCGACGTGCGCCCGGCCGACCTGCTGAAGCCGGAAATGACCAAGCTGCGCGGCGAGATCGGCGCATTGGCCAAGTCCGAGGAAGACGTGCTGACCTATGCGATGTTTCCGGACATCGGCCGCAAGTTCCTCGAAGAGCGTGAAGCCGGGACCCTGGTGCCGGAAGTCCTGCTGCCGATCCCCGAGGCCGGCGGCGTCAGCAAGCCGGGCGGCGAGGGCGTGCCGACCGAGTTCGTCATCGACGTCCACGGCGAGACCTACCGCGTCGACATCACCGGTGTCGGCGTCAAGGCTGAAGGCAAGCGCCACTTCTACCTGTCCATCGACGGCATGCCGGAAGAAGTGGTGTTCGAGCCCCTCAACGAGTTCGTCGGCGGCGGCAGCAGCAAGCGCAAGCAAGCCAGCGCGCCAGGCCACGTCAGCACCACCATGCCGGGCAATATCGTCGATGTACTGGTCAAGGAAGGCGACGTGGTCAAGGCCGGCCAGGCCGTGCTGATCACCGAAGCCATGAAGATGGAGACCGAAGTCCAGGCGGCCATCGCCGGCAAGGTCGTGGCCATCCACGTGGCCAAGGGCGACCGGGTCAACCCGGGCGAGATCCTGATCGAGATCGAAGGCTGATCCACGGCCTTTATCTGCAACGTTTTACCTCGGGGAGGCTACGGCCTCCCTTTTTTTGCCTGGATTTCCTGGAACTGGCTGCCTGCCGGCGCGCTTGCGACCCCGCAGGCCGCCTGTGGCAGGTTCAGAAACTCATCTGCCACTGGCCCATCCAGCCATGGTTGCGGCTGTTGCTGCCGAACTCGCCGTTGTATCCAACGCTCAGGGTGTGCCGGGCGGAAAGCCCGATATCCAGCCCGGCCTCGACCATCAGGCTGTCACGGTCCAGGGCGCTGCCTTCGACCTTGAAGTCATCGCTGCCCAGCACGAAGGACTGACTGGTATCGCTTTCCAGCTCGCCGTAGGTATGGCGCCAGCCAAGGCTGGCCCGTGGCGTCAGGCTGATACCGTTCTGCAGTTGCTGCAGGTGGGCCAGGCGTACGCCGAAGGTGCTGCTGAAATTATCCTGGTTCTGTTCATTCACGATCAGCGAGGCCGGGCCACCTTTCTCGGTGTAGCGGTCACGGTGGTAGCGCTGGTAGCCCAGGCTGGCGAACGGCTCCACATTCAACCGGCCGCTGCCCAGGGTGTAGCCCAGTTCGACGAAAGCCTGTTGGCTGCTGGCGTCGTAGCTGCCCTTGGGCCTGTCGCTGAAACGGTCGAATTCGACGCTGCGCTTGTTATCGCCGTCATGCCGGCTATATGCCGCGCCCAGGCGCAGGGCCAGGGGACCATCCTGGCGCATGGCATAGGCGCCGATGTGCCAGCTGTGCAGCTTGCCGTCGAGGTCGCGGTTGCTCAGGTCGGTTTTCGAATAACCTCCGAGGATCCCCAGGCGCCACGCCGAGGACAACGACCAGTCCACTCCTAGCACGCTACCGTTGGTACGTTGCTCGAGGCCGGGGTTGCCGTGCTCGCCGTCGAGCTTGCCGTAGCCGCCCAGGGCTTGCAGCCATACCCGGCCACGAGCGTTGGGGTCGTTCAGGTTCCGTGCACTGCCGGGCACGCTGTTAGCGGCCAGGGTCGGGGTCTGCGTCGGGTCGAGCCCAGTCAGCAGGCCGGCGCCGCTGCCCAGTTGCCGCATGGTCGCGAGCATGCTGCTACCCACCTGAGAGCTGGCGTTGAGGGTGGCGATACCGAGGTTGGCGTTGCCACTGCCCGCCAGTTTTTCAATGGCCAGGCCGGCACTGCTTTCGCTGGTCAGGAGCAGGGCGTTATAGACGCTGTTCTCAATGTAAGGGCGGGGGAACCAGGGGCCGAAAACCGGGTCCCTGGGCCAGCCTCTCCAATCTCTCCAGCCGATGGAGTCGATGGCCTCCACCGCCCTGGCGCCATTGGCGGTGCGGGCGTATTCGGTGAAGCTCACGTTGTTGCGGGTGAGGCTCAGGTCCACGGTGTTCTGGCCATAGGTCAGGACTGGGTCGAGGAAGGCATAACCAAGCTGGAGGTCCGATTTGAAGGTACCGGTGATACTGCCAGCCTCCAATAACCGATATTGGCTGTGCCACGGGAATTGGTTTTGCCACGGATTTGGATTGCCGTAGTCAGGAGTGATCAGCAGCGATGCGCCGCTGAGATTGGCATTGCCACTGACCCTCACCGTGCCGACGCCTCCGGTAGCGTGGGGGGAGGCGACCCAGGTGGAGCCGCTACCCATGACCAGGTTGCCATTGACCTGCGGCCCACCCAGCTCCTTGCTGGTTTGCAGGGTGCCGTTGACTGTCAGGTTGCCGCTCGTGCCACCCCCGCGATACTGCGCGTCCTGATCGACCAGGACATCGCCGGCGATACCAACCTGGTTGGTCAATGTTGCATAACGGAAGACGTGGGCACCTTCGCTGAAGTCGCCTTTGCCGGTCAGTGTCCACTGGCCTTGGCGAACTTCCAGTACCTGGAAGTTGCGACTTTCGCCAAAGGTGCCGTCGCCGTATCTGTTGCCTTCACCCATGATCAGGGTGTTGCGGCCAGAACCGCCATCCACCAGGCCTTCGAAGCGACTGCCGGATTGAAGGCGCAAGATGTCGTCACCACCGCCCATGTCCAGGGCAAGGCCATTGCTACCGCTGATCAGGCCGCCGTTAATGACCTCGTCATTGAAGTCGCCAACGAACTTGACTCCAAAACCATCCAGGCCCTGGATGGTGCCGTAGTTGAAAACCCTGATGCTGGAAAATGCCGAGCCACCGTTGCCGTCATCGATCAGGATGCCGTTGTTGGCGCCACTGATAAGGGCAGGGGCACGGCCGATGGAGCCTGGATAAGCGGAGTTGAAGATGATGAAGCCACCTCCAGCGGAGATACCTTCGCTGGTGTTGGCTTGGCCATACTTGTTCAGGCCACTGGCTGCAGTCCCCTGGATGACGCCGTCGTTCCAGACTCCTGCACTCTTGCTGATCCTGATGCCATCGCCATCTGCATCGGGCTGCAAGCCATTGGCGCCACCGGTGATGACACCATTCAGATTGTTGCGCACATCGGCGTCGGCATCGCTGAAGACTCCTGCCCCATTGCGACCGGTGATGGCACCGTTGTTTTCGATCAAGGCATTCTTGCCTACGGCTATGCCATGCCGACCGCCAGAGATTACACCGACTCTGTTGTTTTCGATCCATCCCCTGGTTTCAGGGCCCAGGTCGATTCCATCGAATTCGTCGCCCGCATGATGAGCGTCGCCCGTGGAGATCTCTCCATAGTTTGTGATGCTGGTGGTGAACGTGGTTTTGATAGCGTCATTGAAGGTGGAGTGAATCACTCCACCTTTTTCGTTAGTGATGCGGGCATCCTTGTAGCGTTCCTCGCTACCGACCAGGTTGGCGCCTGCACCATTGAGTGAGGTGATGGTTCCAGAGTTCTTGATATTGAGATAATTGCTCGTGGAGTCCTGGCTATTGAAATGAATAGCATCATCGGCTCCCTGGATCAGGCCGCCTGCGTTATTCAATATTTGGAAGGACTTCGGCCAGGACGGTCGTTCAGAAGGTTCCATGTTGACCGCGCGGCCCTGGGTGGAAGTGATCTGGCCAGAGTTTTCGAGGGTCCACCCATACGGCAGGTGGCTGGTATCTGCATTCAGCGCTGTACCGCTGGCTGTAATGCTCCCCGAACGGGTCACCGTGACCCTTTGGTCATAGCCCAGTTTGGGCGCCTGAGTGACCGGGCTGTCGATCAGGAGTTCTGCCTGTACCGGGGCCGTCAGCCCGCTGGCGATGGTCAAGGCGATACTCAATGCAAGGCGATGGCGCGCAAAAAACATAGAAGAAGTCCCTTTCCAGAAGCGCGCTATCCTCCTATGTAGCGGTTTGCTATTACAAGGGCCATCAGCGTTGCCGCCGGTTATATTTTATCCAGCCCCTCCGGCCTCCGGGCATCGACGTTAGCGGTACCGTCCATGGCCCGAGGGTATGGCGCTCAAGCTACTCCCGGCACTGCGCCAGGCTCCTCAATTGCCCGTGTGGGCCCTGGTTGGCATCGCCCAGCCACTGCTCGAAACCCCTGGCGATGGCCGGCCATTCCGAGTCCAGGATCGAGAACCAGGCGGTGTCGCGATTCTGCCCCTTGGCCACCATGTGCTGGCGGAACACCCCCTCGAAACTGAAGCCCAGGCGCTCGGCCGCATAGCGCGAGCGGGCATTGGCGTTGTTGCACTTCCATTCCAGGCGCCGGTAACCCATGGCGAAGGCCTCCCGGGCCAGCAGGTACACCGCCTCGGTGCTCTTGGGCGAGCGCTGCATCGGTGCGCCGAAGGTCACGTGGCCGATCTCGATGCGACCATGGGCCGGGACGATGGACATCAGGCTGAGCACACCCTGGGCCTGGCCTGTGGCGAGATCGATCACAGTGAAGAAGTACGGGTCGCTGCTGCGTTCATGGCCTGCCAGCCAGGCGTCGAAGGCCGGGCGCTCGGGGTAGGGGCCGTAGGGCAGGAAGTCCCAGAGCACGGGGTCGGCGTCCGGGCCTTGCAAGGCCTGGAACAGCTCATCGCCATGGCGCGCCGGATCGAGTTTCTCCAGGCGGATGAAGCGCCCTTGCAAGAGGGTGGCCGAGGGGGCGGGGACGCCTTGCCAATCGGTGAGGGAAGTCGACATTCAATGGCTCCTGGGCAGGTTCACAGAGGTTTGCGGAACTGGATGAAGCCCGGGCGCTCGGCGATGCGCTCGTAGAGCTGGATGGCCGTGGCGTTGGTTTCGTGGGTCAACCAGTGGACCTTGGCGCAACCGTCCTGCTTGGCCTGGGCGTAGACGAACTCGATCAGCTTGCGACCGACCCCAGTGCCGCGCTGTTCTGGAGTCACCAGCAAGTCTTGCAGGTAGCAGGCGTTCTCGATGCTCCAGTTGGAGCGGTGGTAGATGAAATGCACCAGGCCCACGGCGCGTTCGCCATCCCAGGCCAGGGCGGCATGGGTCGGCTCGCTGGCATCCAGCAAGCGCTGCCAGGTGCTCTGGGTCACGGCATCCGCCAGTTCGGTCTCGTAGAACCGCAGGTAGGCCTGCCACAGGGGCAGCCAGGCGGCGTGGTCGGCGGCGGTGACGGTGCGGATCTGGATCTGGCTCATGAAGGCTCCTTGATTGTTGAAGTATTAGCGCATCAGGTGGGATAGCTGCTGGTCGCGCAGGTCGGTGCTGGCCGCCAGGCCCTCGCGGACCCCGGCCATGTCCCGGGCGTCACGGTTCTGGCTGAGCTTGCGCTTGCCCTCCAGGCGCTGGATCGGCAGGGCGAAACCGACGATGGCCTTGAGCATGCCGTCGATGTAGTCGGCGGGGGCGTCCTCGACCTTCCAGGGCTGCTGGCGGCCAGCTTCGTGGCGCTCGGTGAGGGCCCCGACCAGCTTGAGCAGGCGCTGCGGCTCGTGGAACACCTCGGCCTGGCCGTAGGCATGCACCGCCACGTAGTTCCAGGTCGGTACCACCTTCCCGTGTTCGGCCTTGCTCGGATAGAACGACGGGCTGACGTAGGCATCGCCGCCTTCGAAGATCACCAGCGCCTCGGCACCGGCAGCCAGCTCCGCGCATTGCGGATTGGCCTTGGCCAGGTGGCCGTAGAGGGTGCCATTGGCCCCTTGGCCGGCCTCCAGCAGCAGCGGCAGGTGGCTGGCCTGCAGGCCCAGGGCGCCACAGGTCACCAGGGTTGCCAGGCGGCAGTCATGGATCACCTGGTGCAGGCGGGAGAGGTCTTGGTCAGCGAAAGCGCGAGGTAGGTACATGTGGAAAATCCTTGGCGATTGGCTGCATCCTAGGCAGGCTAATGGTTCATGGTAAGAGCCATTTCCGTTCTATTTCATAGGTCCAATTCCCTGGGTACGCGCCAATGAACAGTGCCTTGCCTCCGCTGTCCTTCAACCCTGCCGGCATCGTGCTGGACCGCCGCCAGGGCCTCAGCCGCCAGCTCTACCAGGCCCTGAGCCAGCGGGTGCTGGACGGGCGCCTGGCTGGCGGTACGCGCTTGCCGGCCAGCCGTGAACTGGCCAGCGCCCTGGGCCTCTCGCGCAACAGCGTGGTCCGGGCCTACGACCAGCTGTATGCCGAGGGCTTCATCGAAGCACGGGTCGGCGACGGCACCTACGTGGCCCAGTTGCCGCAAACCCGATTGCCGGCCAACAAATTATCCACAAAAGTATCCACAGGCTTTTCAACAGGCTTACCCACAGACTTATCCACAAAATCCGCTGATTTAACTGTGGTTACATCCAGTGGATTGGTCTCAAACAGCACTTTGCAGCGCCTGCAAAAACATCATCTGAGCACCCATCCCAGCGGTCCGCCCCGAGCATTCCGGGTCGGCGTGCCGGCCTTCGACCTGTTCCCGTTCGAGGTCTGGGCCAAGCTGAATGCGGCTTTCTGGCGCAAGCCAGAGTTGCGCCACCTGTGCTATGGCGATTCGGCTGGCGAGGCGCGCCTGCGCAGCATGATCGCCGCCTACCTGCGCAGTACCCGGGGCCTGCAATGTACGGCTGAACAAATTGTGATCACCAGTGGCGCGCAACAGGGCATCAGCCTTTGTGCACAACTGCTGGTGGAGCACGGTGACCCCGTGGCTGTGGAAAACCCGGGCTACCGCGCCGCCGGCCACGCCTTCGCCATGGCCGGTGCACAACTGCACGGTATAGCGGTGGACCAGGAGGGCATCGATTGCCGCCAGCTGGCACAGTTGCACAATTGCCGCGTGGCCTATGTCACGCCGGCCCACCAGTACCCCACCGGGGTGGTCATGAGCCTGGCCCGGCGCCTGGAATTGCTGGCCTGGGCCGAGCAGACCCAGGGTTGGGTGGTCGAGGACGACTACGACGGCGAGTACCGCTACAGCGGTGCACCCCTGGCGCCCCTGGCGGCCCTGGATCGCCAGGGGCGGGTGATCTATGTCGGCACCTTCGGCAAGGTGGCCTTTCCGGCGCTGCGCCTGGGTTACCTGGTGTTGCCGCCGCACCTGGTACAGGCTTGTGTGCGGCTGCGGGCAGTGGAAATGCGCCACTCGGAAGTCAGTACCCAAGCGGTGATGGCCGAGTTCATGGCCGCCGGGCATTTCCAGAGGCATATCCGGCGCATGCGGCGCGCGGCCCTGAGCCGGCGCAATACCCTGCTCGAAGCCTGGCCCGAGGCCATCGAGGGGGTCGGGCCGCTGCCCGGGGTGACGGCGGGGCTGCACCTGACGGTGCGCGTCGACAGCCTGGCCCGGGAGCAGGAACTGCAGGCCCAGGCTGCCAGCGTCGATGTCGAGGTCAGCGCCCTGAGTCGTTACTGGTTGCCGGACAGCGTGACGCCCGAGGACCAGCGGGCCGGCCTGGTGCTGGGGTTCGCGGCGGTACCGGAAGCTGACATTCGTTCGGCCATGGCGCGCCTGCGCCGGGCCTGGCGGGTTTGACGGGTATACTTCCGGGCATTTCCCTTTCGAGACCCCCTATGAGCCAGTCCCTTTCCCTGGCGCCTGAACGCAAGTTCGGCGCGCCGTTGTTCGCCTTGCTGCTCCTGGTGGCCGGCGCCCTGTTCCTGCAAGTGGAGGTGGGCGCGCGCCAGGTATTGCTGTTGCTCCTGGGGGCGGCCCTGGGCCTGACCCTCTACCACGCGGCGTTCGGCTTCACCTCGGCCTGGCGGGTGTTCATCCGCGATCGACGTGGCGCGGGCCTGCGCGCGCAAATGGTCATGCTGGCGCTGGCGGTGCTGCTGTTCTTCCCGGCCCTGGGGGCCGGCACGCTGTTCGGCCAGCCGGTGACCGGCCTGGTGGCGCCGGCCGGGGTATCGGTGATCTTCGGGGCCTTCATCTTCGGCATCGGCATGCAGCTGGGCGGCGGTTGCGCGTCCGGCACCCTGTTCACAGTCGGTGGCGGCAACGCGCGGATGCTGGTGACCCTGGCGTTCTTCATCTGCGGCTCGCTGATCGCCACCCAACATGTGCACTGGTGGTTCGCCCTGCCTTCGCTGCCGCCGATCTCCATCGTCCAGAGCTTCGGCGTGGGCCCGGCCCTGGGCTTGAGCCTGTGCCTGTTCGCCCTGATCGCGATGCTGACCCAGGTCTTGGAAAAACGCCGCCATGGCAGCCTCGAAGCGCCCGTGGGCAGTACGCACCAGGGCTGGCGGCGCTTGCTGCGCGGTCCTTGGCCGCTGGTCTGGGGCGCGGTGGCCCTGGCCCTGCTGAACTTCGTCACCCTGGCCCTGGCCGGGCGGCCGTGGGGCATCACTTCGGCATTCGCCCTGTGGGGAGCCAAGCTCGCTGGCGGGCTGGGCCTGGATGTCAGCCAGTGGGTGTTCTGGCAAGGCGCGGCGAATGCCAAGGCCCTGGCGGCCCCGGTATGGCAAGACATCACCAGCGTCATGGACATCGGCATCGTCCTGGGGGCCTTGCTGGCGGCGGGCCTGGCGGGACGCTTTGCCCCGAGCCTGAAGATTCCCACCCGGTCCCTGGTGGCGGCGGTGATCGGCGGCTTGCTGCTGGGCTACGGTTCGCGCCTGGCCTATGGCTGCAACATCGGTGCCTATTTCAGTGGCATCGCCTCCGGCAGCCTGCACGGCTGGTTGTGGCTGGTGGCGGCCTTCATCGGCAATGGCGTGGGGGTGCGGTTGCGGCCCTGGTTCTTCGCCGAGGAACGGGCGCCCCAGGGCCTGACCGGCTGCTGATGGCTGGTGACGGCGAGGGAGCTTGCTCCCGCGCGACCGTGTAGCGCTCGTGAAGCGGTTCTTGCGGGATGTCAGGTACAGGCGGCTAGCCGGCCTTGGCTTGCTGCGCAATCCGCTGCGAGCAAGCCGCAGGGGGTAATGATCAGGTGCCCGACTTGATCTTGGTCCAGGCCCGGGTCCGCGCCCGCTCGGCATCACGGGGCAGCGGCCGGAGCGTATACAGGGTGTTCATGGCTGCTGCGGTGGGGTAGAGGTTGGGGTTGTTGCGGATCGAAGGGGCCACCAGCTCGGTGGCGTCCTTGTTCGGGTTCGGGTATCCGACAAAGTCGCTGACCGGGGCAATCACCTGGGGTTGCAGCAGGTAGTTGATGAAGGTGTAGGCGTCTTCCGGGTTCTTCGCGCCCTTGGGGATCGCCAGCATGTCGAACCAGATCGGCGCGCCTTCCTTGGGCAGGCGCATGTCCACGGTCACGCCGTTCTTGGCTTCCCGGGCACGGTTGGCGGCCTGTGAGAAACTCCCCGAGTAGCCCACCGCCACGCAGATGTCGCCATTGGCGATGTCGGCCATGTACTTGGACGAGTGGAAGTAGGTGATGTAGGGGCGGATCTTCATCAGCAGCGCCTCGGCCTTTTCGTAGTCCGCAGGCTTCTGGCTGTTGGGGTCCAGGCCCAGGTGCTGCAGGGCCAGGGGCAGGATCTCCGACGGCGAATCCAGCAGCGCCACGCCGCACTGCTTGAGCTTGCTGATGTTCTCCTCCTTGAAGATCAGGTCCCAGCTGTCCACCGGCGCCTGCTCGCCCAGGGCCGCCTTGACCTTGTCCGGGTTGAAGCCGATCAGGATGGTGCCGTACATGTAGGGCACGGCGAAGCGGTTACCCGGGTCGTTGGCCTCGATCAGCTGCATCAGCTTGGGGTCCAGGTGGTTCCAGTTGGGCAGCTTGCTGCGGTCCAGGGGCTGGAACACCCCGGCCTCGATCTGCTTGGCCAGGAACACGTTGGACGGCACCACCACGTCATACCCGGAGTTGCCGGTGAGCAGCTTGGCCTCCAGGGCTTCGTTGGTATCGAAGATGTCGTACACCAGCTTGACCTGGCTGTTCTGCGCCTTGAAGTCTTCCAGGGCCTTGGGGGTGATGTAGTCGAACCAGTTGTACACCCGCAGGGTGCGCTCCTCGGCGTGGGCGGCGGTGCCCAGCAGGCAGGCGCACAGGGCGGGAGCGATGAGGCGTTGGAGTCTTGGCATGTTGCGGGTTCCTTACTGGGCGCTCTGGAAGCCTTCGAGAACGTTGACGGCGTTGATGCCGATTTCCGCGACTGCATAACCGCCTTCCATGACGAACAGCGTCGGTTTGCCGAGGGCGGCGATGCGCTTGCCCATGGCCAGGTAGTCCGGGCTGTCGAGCTTGAATTGCGAGATCGGGTCTTCCTTGAAGGTGTCGACCCCCAGGGACACCACGATGACGTCGGCGCCGTAGCGCTCGATTTCCCCACAGGCCTGCTCCAGGGCCGCACTCCAGGCGTCCCAGCCGCTACCGGCGGCCAGCGGGTAGTTGAAGTTGTAGCCTTCACCAGCGCCTTCGCCGCACTCGTCGGCATACCCCAGGAAGAACGGGAACTCGGCTTCCGGATGGCCGTGGATCGAGGTGAAGAGCACGTCGCTGCGCTGGTAGAAGATCGACTGGGTGCCGTTGCCGTGGTGATAGTCGACATCGAGGATCGCCACCTTGCGCTGGCCCTGGTCGAGGAAGGCCTGGGCGGCGATGGCGGCGTTGTTCAGATAGCAGTAGCCGCCCATCAGGTCGCTGGCGGCGTGGTGTCCCGGTGGCCGGCACAGGGCGAAGGCGCTGTGGGCGCCGCGCTGGATCACCGCCTGGGCGGTCAGGGCGACCTGGGCCGCGCTGTAGGCTGCTTGCCAGGTGCCGGCAGTAATCGGCGCGCCGCCGTCGAAGCTGTAGTAGCCGAGCTGGCCGTGCAGGCTGCTGGGGATCACGCTGCGCAGGGTGCGTGCCGGCCAGGTGTAGGGCAGCAGGTCGCCGTCGATGCCCTTGGCTGCCCAACGCTCCCAGGCGCCCTTGAAGAACTCCAGGTACTCGCGGCTGTGGACGCGCTGGATCGGCTCCAGGCCGAAGTCCTTGGGCGCCTCCACCGGCCCCAGGTTGCGGTACTTCACTCGGTCCAGCACGTGGTCGGCCCGGGAGGGCATTTCGAAGCAAGGCATCAGTTGCCCGTCTATCAGTTCGCAACGGCCATGGTGCAGGTGGTGATCGTCCGAGTAGATCGTCAGCATTTTCTTGTTCTCCGCAGGCTGATTCGGTGGCTCACAGTCTTGCGGGGCGCGGGGTTTTGGAGAACGGCGGGAACGGCCAAAAGAGGATCGATATGGCCAGATTGCGTGACCGAAATTCGCCCCTGGAAGGGGCATGGCGCCCCATCGCGGGGCGCCACGTGTTTCAGCCTGCGGGCGCTGTCGGCACGAAGCGTTGCAGGACCTGGAGCATGTCCTCGCGTTTTTTCCGGGCGATGGCCTCCAGCAGCAGGGCGTAGCCCTTTTTCTCGCAGCGCTGGCCGACATTCGGGTCGGCACCTTTTTCCAGCAACAGGGTGAAGACCTCCAGGGTGTCTTGCTGGCTGACGACGCGCGACGTGTCGTCGGCGGAGATCTTGTCGGCCAGTAAAGTCAGCAGGCTCTGCCCCATGGGCTGGTTGTAGCAGGTACCCCCGCCATAGCTCAGGTTGAGGTTGGCACCGGCGTTGATCAACAGCTTCATGGCCGGATAGTTGTTGCCCCAGAAGGCCCGGTACAGAGCGGTTTCCTGGTCTTTTGCGGTGCGCAGGTCCAGGTTCTGCGGGTGTTGCAGCAGCCAGGTGAAGCCCTTGAGGTTGCGCTCCTGCTCCGCCAGTTGCATCAGCGGAGTGCGGCCTTGGTAATCCTGTTCGTCAATGGCGACCCCGGCTTGCAGCAGGAACTTCAAGCGTCCGCCCTGCTCGAGGTCGGGGCCATCCTTGAGGTCGCGGCGCATGGCCAGCATGGCCAGGGTGCTCCAGCGATACTGGCCGCTGGTATGGGCGCCGTTGGCCAGCAACAGCCGGGCGATCTCCAGATGCGGGGCATCCAGGGCATGCAGCAGGGCGCTGCGGCCATCCTCGGCCATGACTTCGCCGCTGACGCCACCGGCCAGCAGGCGCTTTACCTCGGCTTCGTCACCGGCGTGCGCCGCGGCCACCAACGGCCAGAAACCCTGGCACGCCTGTGGGTTGGCAGATTGCAGGCCCAGGCGCTGGAGCACCCGGGGCGGGATGCTCATCTGGCGTTGCAGGCGCATGCCGCAATACAGCCGATAACCTTCGATGGCCCGGCCCTGGGGAATGTTGTCCAGGGGCCGCTGTTCGAACAGCGCCCAGTCCAGGTCGGCCAGGTTGAGGTAGGTCGGCATGCGCGACATGTCTCGGCGCAGCACCTCCACCAGCCAGCCGCGGGCGACCTTCAGCTGGCCGGCCTCGCTGGCCCAGTAGGCGATGTCGTTGAGCAGGCCGGGGTATTCGCTGTGGTCGGTGGCGATGCTGCGGTAGTCATGAACCGCGAAGAAGTCCTCCACCTGGCGGATGCCCGGCCCTTTGTCCTTGGCCTTGCGCAGTTGCGCGTGGAGTTGGCGGAACTGCTTCCAGACAGCGTCCGCGTCCGCTGGCGGGACATAGGCCTTTAGGGTGATCGGGCCGCCGCCGCTGTCGAAAGGCCGGAACCACGGTGGAAACTTCTGCAGGGCTTGCAGCCATTGCTGTCCGGTTTCGGCACTGATGGGCTGCAGCGGAGTGAAGTCCATCTGCGTCAGGTCCTGGCGATGACTGATGGCCAGCAGCGTGCGCTGCGGATCGCGCTGGTCGATCAGCAGGTAGCGTTGGCTGAGGTTCCATTGCGGCGGCACCGAACAGTCGAAGTCCAGGGGCGTCAGGGTGATGCCGGTATCCAGGGTATTGCTGGGAGGCCAGTTGTCCGTGACCTGGATGTCATTGTCCGGCGACACGCAGTTGCGCAGATCTTCCGGGCTGAACAGCGCTATGGGCGGCGACTTGTAGATGCGCTGCCGGTAATCCAGGTCCTGGTAGGCGTTGAGGTAGAACAGCCCGCGATACTGGCTCAGCACGATCCGCGCCGGCAGCTTGGCCAGGCCCGGCAGCGCGAAGGGCTTGATCTGCAGGGTGGCGGTTTCCGGCTCGTCGAGGGCGAAGTGGCTGGACATCTCCCACCACTTGAATTTCGCCAGGTCGAATGCCTGGGCGACGGGTGCTGCGGCGAGCATCAGCAGCGCCAGGCCGACTCGACGAAGGCCGATATGCCTGGCGGCGCTGCCTGTGGATAGATTCAACGTTGCCGTCCCTTGCCGGTATGAAAGGCCGGCAATGTAATGCAATTGGCGCCTTCATGCCGGGGTTTGTGTCAGGGCCGGAACTGGCTCGGCGCCACGCCGCTCCAGCGGATGAAAGCATGGCGAAAGCTCGCGGTCTCGCTGAAGCCCAGGGCCTCGGCGATGCGGTAGATCGGCAACTGGTCTTCGCAGAGCATCTGCTTGGCTCGCTCGAAGCGCAGTTCGTCCAGCAGTTCCTGGTAGCTGCAGCCCAGGTCCTTGAGATGCCGGCGCAGGGTTCGGGCCGAGCAGTTCATCTGCTGGGCCAATCCGTCCAGGCCGGGAGCGGCGTCCAGCTGCGCCGCCAGCAACTGGCGGATGCGCCCGAGCCAGGCCTGGCGCCCGGTGAACTCGGTGTTCTGCTTGCGACAGCGCTCGGCCATGGCCTGGTGGGTGATGGCATCCGCCAGGGGCAGCGGTTGGTCGAGCCAGCGCCGGTCGAAGGCGAAGGCATTGCTGGCGGCATCGAACTCTAGGGGGCAGTCGAAGCGTTCGCGATAACGAGCCTGGTAGTCCGGTGCCGGATAGTCGAAGCGCGCGCCGATCAGCGGCAGCGGATGCCCCAGCAGGTCGTCGCAGATGACCTTCATCGAGACCAGGCAGAACTCGGTGTTGAACGCCGCCAGGGCCGGGCATTCGCGATAGTCGGCGGCCGTCAGCCAGATACGCGGTCCGTCGGCTTCCAGGGTCAGCTCGAAAAGTGTTCCCATCAGCGCCGGATAGCGCAGCGCCAGGCGCAAAGCGTCACCTAAGGTGGCACTGGTGAGCAGCGCGTAGCCGAGCATGCCGTAGGACGACACATGCATGCGCCGGCCCAGTTCCAGGCCGATATCGCGTTGCAAGGCCACGGCATTGGCGCACACCAGCATCTCCTGGCTGGTGGTGATGCGGGTGTCGGCGCGGCTCAGGTCGGTGGGGTTTATACCGCTGCCGGCCAACAACGCGCCGCCGTCCTGCCCCTGGTCCTTGAAGGTGTTGAGGATCAGGGAAACCGCATTGAGGGTGGTGAGGTGCGAGTGCAGCATGCGCAGATTCCGACCAGGGAAAGACCTTTGAGCGGAGCAAGTTGCATGCCGCCTTCGACAGGACCTGCGGTTTGCCAGCCAGCGGCATGGGGCATTTCGGGCGTTGCGTGGTTAGTGACTTGGCGCTTTGATTGGTGCAACCTGCCTGTCATTCACCGCCGGAGGTGGCGGTGCAGCAACCTCGATAAAGGATTATGTATGACCCTCACTCCTGCGCGTTCCCTGCTCCTGGTGTCCGGCTTGCTCCTGAGTTCGCTGTGCCTGGCCGAGACTGGACCAGGCAGCGAAAGCACCCTCAAGGACTCTGCCAAGTCAGCCGTCTCGTCAGCCATTTCGGCAGGCAAGAACCTCTTGGGTGGCGTCAGCGAAGGCGTGCTCGATGGTCGCCAATCGGCGCAAGGCGTCGACGGCGCCTCGATCATTTCCTCCCGCGAGCAAATGAAGGGTCGCGTCGACGTCCAGGTATTGAAGACCGAAGCCGTCGGCGACAGCTTCAACGTCACCCTGGGCTTCAAGAACAGCAGCGACAGCCAGTTGCGGCTGATCAACCTCAAGCAGACCGGTGCCCTGCTGGCGATCGACCAGGACGGTTATGCCAACAACCTGACTGTCAGCCTCGACAACCCGGATGAAGTCACCATCCCGGCCAAGGCGGCAGTGCGGCAGAAGTTCGTGTTCGAAGGGCCGATCGAGAGTTCGAGCTCGGTGCGGGTCTGGGGCCAGGATTACTCGGTCAAGAAGTAACCTGGCCGTCACCCTCTGTTCGTCATCGAGCCGGCAGCTAGCGCAGTAGCTACCGGCTCCCGAGCCTGAGCTTCAGCTCAGCTCGCCACACAGGTCCAGTTCGACCAGGCGCCGTACCTCGGCGGCCGGCAACCCGGCGCCCAGCAAGGCATCGAGCTTGCCGAAGGCGGCTTCGCGGGTCATGCCGCCGCCGGACAGCACGCCCACGCCGCGCAGGCGGCTGCCGGCCTCGTAGATATCCAGCTCGACCCCGCCTTCATGGCACTGGGTTACCGCCACTACGACGATGCCCTGGTCCTGGGCGCGCTTGAGGCTGGCCAGGAACGCCGGGTTGTCGCTGGGGCCGGTGCCGCTGCCGAAGCACTCCAGCACCAGGCCCTGGATGCCGCTGGCGAGCACGCCATCGAGCACGTCGGCGCCGATACCGGGGAACAGCGGCAGCACGCCGACCTTGGCCGGCTGCCGGGCCTGGCGGTAGTCCAGGCTTGGCGGGATGGCCTCGACCTGGGTGCCGCCACCCTTGCGCCGCAAGGCGGCGAACGGGTGCCGGCCGAAGCTGCGGATCTTCGCGCAGCGGGTCGGTGCCAGCAGCTCGCCATGGAAGTACAACTGCACGCCGGGCGCCAGGCCACGGCCGAGGGCCAGCAGGGCGCCGCTGAGGTTTTCCCAGGCATCGCTGTCGGGCACGCCGGCCGGCAGCATCGAACCGGTGAACAGCACCCGTGCCGGCAGGCCCAGCAACTGGAAGCTCATGGCCGCGGCGCTGTAGGCCAGGGTGTCGGTGCCATGCAGGATCAGCACGCTGTCGCAGCCCTCGCTCTGGACGGCCTCGACCACCGCTTCGCGCAGGCGCTGCCAGTACTCGGGGGTCATGTTGGCGCTGTCGATCAGCGGCGCCATTTCACGAAAGCGCCAGGCCGGTACCGGCAGGTCGGGACGGGTGTCGAGGTAGTCGCGCATCCGGGCTTCGAAGCCGGATGCCGGGGCCAGCCCGTCGGCACTGGCCTGCATGCCGATGGTGCCACCGGTGTAGAGCACCATGACGTGCTGGGCGGCAGGGTAGGTCGAAGGGTTCATGGGATTCTCCGAAACGGTGAGTTCCTGTGGGAGCGGGCAAGCCCGCTCGCACATTTATCGAACTGTAACCGACGGGTGCAGAGGATGCGCCCGTCGTTCACCCGTCAGCGTTGCGCTGTGGGCGCGCCTTGCGGCTCGGCCTGGGCGGCGGCCGCAGGTTCGGCGGGCCAGGCCTTCAGGTCCAGGTCCAGGTCGGCGAATTTGCGCGAGTCGAACACAGGCTGGTCGACGCCGGCGCGGCGCTGCTCGTCGTAGTCGCGCATCACGCGCATGCCGACCTTGAACAGCATGGCCAGGGCCACCAGGTTGACGAAGGCCAGGCAGGTCATGGTGATGTCGGCGAAGGCGAACACCGTCGACAGGTCCTGCATCGAACCCCATACCACCAGCGCCAGCACCAGGCCGCGGAACAGCATCAGCACGGTGCGGTTGCGGGTGAGGAACTGCAGGCTGTTCTCGCCCAGGTAGTAGTTGTAGAGGATGCAGGTGAAGACGAACAGCGACAGCGCGACGCTGACGAACAGCCGACCCCAGTCACCGACCACGGCAGCCAGCGAGTTCTGGGTCAGGACGATGCCGTCGCCTTCGAAGCCCGGGGTGTAGAAGCCCGACAGCAGGATCAGCAGTGCGGTGCAGGTGCAGATCACGAAGGTGTCGAGGAACACGCTGAAGGCCTGGACCACGCCCTGGGCGCCCGGGTGCTTCACGGCGGCCACGGCGGCGACGTTCGGCGCACTGCCCAGGCCCGCTTCGTTGGCGAACACGCCACGCTTCACGCCCATGACGATGGCGCTGCCGAGCAGGCCGCCGAAGGCCGGGTCGAGGCCGAAGGCGCTCTTGATGATGGTCTCCAGCATGGCCGGCACTTGTTCGATCTGGGTGCCGATCACGTACAGGGTCACGGCGATGTAGGCCAGGGTCTTGATCGGGACCAGCAGGTCGGACACCGCGGCGATGCGCTTGATGCCGCCGATGAAGGTGATGGCCAGCAGCAGCGCCAGGACGATGCCGGTGTGGCTAGGGTCGAAGGCAAAGGCGTCCTGCAGCGAATGGGTCACGGTGTAGGACTGCAGGCCGATGAAGGCGAAGCCGTAGGTGACCAGCAGCAGGATGGAGAACACCACCGCCATGCCTTTGAGCTTCAGGCCGTGCTGGATGTAGTAGGCCGGGCCGCCGCGGTACAGGCCGTCGCCATCGGCGCGCTTGTAGACCTGGGCCAGGGTGCATTCGAAGAAGCTGCTGGACATGCCCACCAGTGCGGTCACCCACATCCAGAACACGGCGCCCGGACCGCCCAGGGTCACGGCGATGCCGACGCCCGCGATGTTGCCTGCGCCCACCCGGCCGGCGAGGCTGAGCATCAGCGCCTGGAACGAGCTGAGCTGGCCGCCGCTGCTTTTCAGGCTGTCGCGGAACACCGCGAACATATGGAGGAAGTGGCGCAATTGAACGAAACGCGAGCGGATCGTGAAGTAGCCGCCGAGCCCGACAATGAGCACGATCAGCACTTTCCCTGAGAGGAAGTCGTTGATGACTTCGAGCATGGAGTATTCCTCGCTGTTTTTTGTGTAGGCAAAAGCAGAGCGGACAGAAACACCTTGTTACACCGCTGATTGCACGCACGGCAAAGCGGTGGGGCGAGTGTTCGTCCCGGTTCTCTATTCGCGGGTTGTTATTAGTTCGGGTTTCCCGTGGGTTGGAGCCTCGTTACCGACGGCTGTCCACGCGAAGAGGGGGCGCACTATACCGGTGCGCGGGCTTGCCGTCTGCATGTAGCGCGTCGAACCGAGGAACGGCAGGAGGGCGTGAGGCTGAATCGGTTCTTGTGAAATCTCCCCAAACCCTTGCGACAAGGGCCTGGAGAGAGGCTGCCGGCATGGCGGGCAGGCTTGCTCCCGTTCGTCCGCGCAGCGTTGGCGATAGTCAGAAGTAATAACCGATGTTCAGGTTGGTCCGGTAGTACCAGCGATTGCTGCCCGAGGACGTGGCGCTGGTGAAACCGCTGGCGTTTTCCGCGCCGCCATAGGGGTTGGCGTTCCTGGCCCAGGTCAGGTCGAGCCAGGCCATCACCGGCATTGCCAGGAACTGCGCGCCCAGGGTGAACATCTGCGAGTCGTCCCACTCGCGCTGGTCCTTGCGCATCAGGCTGTAGTCGCTGTAGAGCTTGATCTTCTTCAACTGGCCCAGCCGCGGGGTGTGGATGTCGTATCCCAGGTTCAACGCGCCCACGCTGGCGCGGGCGGCGATCAGGTAGGCCGGAGTCAGGCCGTTGCCCCCCATGAGCACCGAATGCTTGCTGACACCTGTGGGATTCTTCGGATCGAACTGGTAGCGGATGGCCTGGCTGGTCAGGGTCCAGGGGCCGTGGTTGACCACGGCATGCAGGCCCACGGCCCAGTAGTCACCGTTGTCCCGGGTGCTGGCGTTGTACAGCCGGGCGCTGGCCAGGGAGGCGCCGATCTCGGTTTTCCAGTCTCCCTGGGTGAGGGTCCTGGCCAACCGGGCATTGAGTTGATGGCGTTTCTCATTGTCCTGGCGCGATTGCACGGCGGCGATGGCGTTGTCGTCCAGGTCGGCGTAGCGGCCCACCTCCGGCGAATAGCGCAGGCTGCTCGGCAGCATGCGCGGGAAGTAGGCCAATTGCAGGTCCCAGTCCGCATCCTTGTAGCTGTACTTCAAGCCACTGCCGGCACTGGAGCCGTAGCCGAGGAAAAACGGGATGTGATAGCTCCAGCCGAACTGCGGGTAAGGCTCCAGCCCGAATGGCTTGAACGGTGCCCCCAGTTGCAGGCTGGCCTGGGGGCTCAGCCGGTAGCCGATGAAGCCGCGGTCGATGGAGCGCTTGCCATCGTCCTGGAACCAGTAGCCCAGGTCGCTGTAGAAGTCGCGGTGCCGGCCCTGGATATCCAGGCGGAAGGTATCGAACAGGAACCGGCCGTTGTTCTCGGTGGTGTCCCAGTGTTCGTCGCGGTAGTTGATGCGCAATGCGCCGCCGATATCCAGGCTGCTGTGACCATCCGCGCTGTTCCAGGAAACATGCGGGAAGGGCTTGTTGGCGGCATTGAGGCGCACCGGCTCGGAAGGTACGGGTTCGGCGGCGAAACCGCTGCAACCGATCATTGCCAGGCAGGCGCCCAGGACATGACGCTTCATCTTGACCTCTCCTTTGATAAGAGCCGCTCTTTTTCCGGCAAACCGCGCCATTGCCCGGGTTCGACGAGGGGCTGGGCGGTGGTTGGTTTTATCGGTGAACCGCTGTTTTCCCCATGAGCCGCCAGGGCCGTGAGCAGAAACCGTGCCAGTGGTTTTGAGTGCCCTGTGCTTTGAATTTATCTTTTAAAAACAATTGTTTAAATGCGAAACGCAAGGCTTGTACAGCCCTTGGAACATGCGCTGCCGGCGGTAACGGCGGCGGCTGCGCAAGTGCGTCTTTATTGCACCTTGGGTGCTACCCCGAGGGCTGGGCGTTTTGCCTGTGAACCAGCGCCGGACGAAGCACAGGCAAGAAAAAGGTCTGGTTCCCGGACCGGCCTGAAGACTTGGCCGGTACGCGGGCCTGGCGCCTGCATATAGCGCATCGAGCCGAGGAGTGGCAGGAGTACGGGACGCTGCATCGGTTCTTGTGAAAGCTCTCCAGACCCTTGCGCCCAGGGCCTGGAGAGAGGCTGCCGGCATGGCGGGCAAGCTTGCTCCCGTGCGTCCGCAGCGCTGGCGAGGGTCAGAAGTAATAACCGATGGTCAGGTTGGTCCGGTGATACCAGCGATTGCTGCCCGAGGACGTGGTGCTGGTGAAGCCGCTGGCGTTTTCCGCGCCGCCATAGGGGTTGGCGTTCCTGGCCCAGGTCAGGTCGAGCCAGGCCTTCACCGGCAGCGCCAGGAAATGCGCGCCCAGGGTGAACATCTGCGAGTCGTCCCACTCGCGCTGGTCCTTGCGCATCAGGCTGTAGTCGCTGTAGAGCTTGATCTTCTTCAACTGGCCCAACCGAGGGGTGTGGATGTCGTACCACAGGTTCAACGCGCCCACGCTGGCGCGGGCGGCGATCAGGTAGGCTGGACTGAGGCCGTTGTTACCCATGAGCACCGAATGCTTGCTGACACCTGTGGGGTTCTTCGGATCGAACTGGTAGCGGATGGCCTGGCTGGTCAGGGTCCAGGGGCCGTGGTTGACCACGGCATGCAGGCCTACGGCCCAGTAGTCACCGTTGTCCCGGGTGCTGGCGTTGTACAGCCGGGCGCTGGCCAGGGAGGCGCCGATCTCGGTTTTCCAATCGTCCAGGATGAAGGTCCTGGCCACCCGGGCGTTGAGCTGATGGTGTTTTTCATTGTCCTGGCGCGATTGCGCGGCGGCATTGGCGTTAGCACTCAGGTCGGCGTAGCGGCCCACTTCTGACGAATAGCGCAGGCTGCTCGGCAGCATGCGCGCGAAATAGGCCAATTGCAGGTCCCAGTCCGGGTCCTTGTAGCTGTACTTCAAGCCGTTGCCGGTACTGGAGCCGTAGCCGAGGAAAAACGGGATGTGATAATTCCTCCAGTCGAACTGCGGCGTGGCATCCAGCCCGAATGGCTTGAACGGTGCCCCCAGTTGCAGGCTGGCCTGGGGGTTCAACCGGTAGCCGATGAAGCCGCGGTTGATGGAGCGCTTGCCATTGTCCTGGAACCAGTAGTGCAGCTCGCTGTAGAAGTCGCGGTGACGACCCTGGATAGCCAGACGGAAGCTGTCGAATAACCAGCGACCGTTGTTTTCCGTGGTCTGCCAATGCTCGTCGCGGTAGTTGGTGCGCAATGCGCCGCCGATATCCAGGCTGCTGTGGCCATCCGCGCTGTTCCAGGAAACATGCGGGAAGGGCTTGTTGGCGGCATTGAGGCGCACCGGCTCGGAAGGTACGGGCTCGGCGGCGAAACCGCTGCAACCGATCACTGCCAGGCAAGTGCCCAGGGCATGACGCTTCATCTTGACCTCTCCTCTGCTAAGAGCCGCTCTTTTGTCCGGCAACCCGCGCCAGCCCACTGGTTCGGCGAGTGGCTGGGCGAGGTCGGTACTGGCGGCTTCAGGTCATGGGCGCTGGTTGGTTTTATGGGTGAAACGCTGTTTTCCCATGAGCCGCCGGGGCCGGAGCAGAAACTGTGCCAGTGGTTTGCAGTGCCCTGTGCTTTGGATTTGTCTTTTAAAAACAATTGTTTAGATACGGAACGCTAGGCTTGTGCAGCCCATGGAGCGAGCGCTGCCAGAAGTAACGGGCGAGGCTGGGCAAGTGCGTCTTTATTGCACCTTGGGTGCTACCCCGAGCGCTGGGCGTTTTGCCGGTGGACCAGCACCGGGCGAGGCACAGGCAAGAAAAAAGGCCGGTCCCCGGACCGGCCTGAAGCCTTGCAGTGAAGCCGGGGCGCTGCTCTACAGGTCCAGCACCAGGCGTTGGCTCTTGCAGCCGGAAACGCAGACCATCATCGAGCGGTTGGTCGCTCGCTCGGTCTTGCTCAAGACCGCATCACGGTGGTCGATCTCACCCTCCAGGACGCGAGTCTCACAGGAACCGCAGACACCCTCCTGGCAGCTATGGTCGATGTCGCAGCCAGCATCCAGCAGCACCTGCAACAAGCTTTGGCCAGAGCCGACCGCGAGGGTACGCCCGGATTTGCGCAGCTCCACGCTGTACTGGCTGCGGGCGTCTTCACTGGCGGCGATCTCGCCGGCACTGAAGCGCTCGATGTGTGCGTGGGCATAACCCAGGCGCTCGCAGGTATTTTCGAAGGCATCGAGCATGGGCGTCGGCCCGCAGCAATAGAAATGCGTGTCGCCCGGATAGCCGGCCAGGTAGTTCGCCAGGTCCGGGGGCAGGCCCTGCTCGACGTCGAAGTGATAACGCACCGTTGCCCCGAGCTGGTCGATGGTCGCCACCAGCGCCGCCTCTTCGCGGGAGCGGGCGCAGTAAAGCAATTCGACGGATTTTCCCAGGGCCAGCAACTGGCGCAACATGCAGTAGATCGGCGTGATGCCGATGCCCCCGGCCACCAGCACGCTGTGCCCGGCGCCAAGGTCCAGGGCGAAGTTGTTGCGTGGCGCCGAGATCGGCAACGTCATGCCTACCCGTAGCTCGCTATGGATGTACTCCGAACCACCGCGGCTGCTGCGATCGCGCAGGATGCCTATGTGGTAGCGGTCCTCGTCGCTGGGGGCGTTGAGCAGCGAGTAGCTGCGCACCAGGCCGTTGCCCAGGTGCAGGTCGATATGGGCGCCGGCCTCGAAAGCCGGGAACCGGGTATCGCCCACCGGCCGCAGCTCGATGCTGATGATGCCCTGCGCTTCATAGTGCAGGCTTTGCACCCGGGCGTTGAGGAGCGGGGATTTGCACATCGTTCACCTCTTTCAGGACGACGGTGGCGGGGTCGCTCCCCCGCCGGCCGGGCTCATGCCAGTTGCTTGGTATCGATCAGTTCCAGCTGGTCCTTGGCGGCGCTCTTCAGGTAGCGCCGCAAGCGCACCACGCCCAGGTCATGCTGGTAGAGGTTTTCCCGCTGGTTGGCGTCGGCCTCCATGAACTCCAGCAGCACCCGGTCCTGCTCCAGCACCACCCAGTGGCGCGCCTCCAGGCGGTTCTTGTAGAGAAAGCGCCAAGTGTCGCGCTGCCAGCCGGTCAGGGGCCGGCAGCGCCAGTGGAAGACTGCGGCCAGGCTGCGGCTGGCCGGGGTGTAGCTGCCGATGATGGTGAAGTTGCCACCCGGGCCGCCGGTCTTCGGATAGGGGATTTCCAGGCGTAGCCAGTGGCAGCCGTTGTCGAGGAACTCGGTCCAGTCGAAGTTGACCCCGCGCTGGCCTTCCTTCTCGAAGACGAAACCCTGTTCGGTATCGCGGGTGATGAAGCGTGCGGTCGCTTCGCCCTCGCTCATGGAGTGGGACATCTTGTGCAGGTAGGTGCCATGCATCGGGTCCATGACGTTGTCCAGCACATAGCGATAGTCGCCTTGCCATTCGGTGTAGCAGAGGAAGCTGCTCTATTCGGGGCTGCTCAACTGCTCCGGCAGCACCAGTTCCGGCGGCTGTTCCAGATGCGGGTCGCTGGCGTTGAACAGGAAGATCGCCCCGGCGGCCTCGCGGGTATGGAACATGCGTGTGGGCCGGCTGCCTTCCAGCTTGCAGCCCGGGCTGCCGGGTACCTTGAGGACAGTGCCATCGCAACGCACTTCGATGCCGTGGTAGGGGCATTGCAGGCGATCGCCCAGCACCGGCCCCTGGGACAGCGGTGCACCACGGTGTGGACAATGATCTTCCAGGGCATGGACGCTGCCATCGTTGTCGCGCCACAGGGCGATCTTGTAGCCCAGGCGGCGGATGGAAACCGGTTTGTCGCCCACCTGGTTCGCCGGCAGTACCGGGAACCAAAGGTCCTTCAGGCCATTGGCCAGGTGTTGTTCAACAGGATCGACGGTCAGTTGCAGGTTCATTTCTTATTGTCCTCCGAAGGGTCATTCGCCCAACCGCGCCATCAGGGTTTTATAGGCATCGGTCGTCCATTGGCCGCTGGTCAGCGGGCACGGCGGTCCGGCCTGGTCCAGATGCGCGAGCAGCGCCGGCAGTTCGCTGATGCCATTGCCGAAGGCGCGTTCGATGGAGTCTCCCAGCAGGTCTTCGAACGGCGTGCTGGGGCGCTTGCGAGCCTGGTGCGGCTCCAGGTACGGGGCAGGGGTGGTCATTGCATGGGCTCCTTTACAGGTTCTGCTCAGGTCTTGGGTTTGTCGGTCAGGAACTTGCCCTGGGGCGCCTCGACGTGCTGCTGGCGCCGGGTGTGGCCGTCGATGCCGCCGGCGATCGCCCATTCGGCGAACACCGTCGGGCCAGGTTCGAAGCTGCGCGGTTGCCATTCGCCGGTCAGCTGGTCTTCGTCGGCGTAGTACTCCACCAGTGCGCCGGCAGGGCTCTTGAAGTACCAGAAGAACGCCGATGAGACCGGGTGCCGGCCCGGACCGATCTCGGTGGCCCAGCCGCTGCGGGAAATGTGCATGCCGCCGCCGAACACCTCATGCACGTCGCGCACGGTGAAGGCCACATGGTTGAGTCCGGCCCTGGGGGCAGGCAGTTGCAGCATGAACAGGTCGTGGTGGCCACCTTCCTCGGCGCTGCGCAGGAAGGTCCCGCGGTTGGGGTAGCGATCCGAGGCCTCAAAGCCCAGGCGCTGGTGGTAGAAGGCTTCGCAGGCATTCACGTCAGTGACGAAGAACACCACATGGCCCACCTCGATCGGGGTCGCGCGTTCGTAGATCGGTGCCGGCTTGTTGATCCGTCCCTTGACCTGCCAGGTGTTGTGGCCGCTGCACTCGATATCCAGGGGGCGCTTGCGACTGACCTGCAGGCGGATCGCCAGGCCGTTGGGGTCGGTGCAGCCGATGCGGCCGTCGCCCTCGACGAACCCCGGATCGTTGGCGATGCGTTGCCGGTACAGATCCAGGTCGGCGGCGCAGGACACGCCCCAGACCACTTCGCGCACCGTGGACCCGGCCTCGATGGCCGCAGGCAGGGCCGGGTCGTCGAGATGTGCCAGCACCACCCGGCAGCCGTTGAGGGTTTCGAACACCGCCCGGTCGCTGCTCTGTTCGACCAGGTCCAGGCCCCAGTCGCTGAAAAAGCGCGTGCAAGTGGCGAGATCCTCGACCCCGTAAGTGACTTCGTCGATGCCAAGAACACTCATGGCGCTACCTCGCGCGACAGGCCGGCCCAGGCCAGCGGTTGTTGATTCATGCCCCAGTACAGGCTCTTCTGCTCCATGTACTGGAGGATTCCCAGGCGCCCCTTTTCCCGGCCCAGGCCGCTGTCACGCCAGCCACCGAATGGGGTGGAAATGGAGAATTGCTTGTAGGTGTTGATCCACACCGTGCCGGCCTGGAGCTTGCGCCCCAGGTCCCAGGCGCGTTTGTAGTCGCGGCTCCAGATGCCGGCGGCGAGGGCGTAGAGACTGTCGTTGGCTTGCTCGAGCAGCTGTGCTTCGTCGGTGAATGGCAGGGCCACCAGTACCGGGCCGAAGATCTCTTCCTGGCAGACCTGCTGGCGGTTGCTCAGGCCTTCGAGAATGGTCGGTGGGTAGTAGAAGCCCCGTTCGTAGGCAGGCCCGCCGAGGCGTTCGCCACCCAGGCGCAGGCAGCCGCCAGCCGCGAGGCCCATGGCCACGTAGCGTTCCACCGATTGACGGTGCTCGGCGCTGATCAACGGTCCCATCTGGGTCCGCTCGTCTGCCGGATCGCCGACCCGCAGCTGGCTCGCCGCGTCCACCAGCCGCTGCATGAACGGGTCGTACAGGTGTTGGGCGACGAACAGGCGCGAGCCGGCGATGCAGGACTCGCCCGAGGAACTGAAGATCCCGTACAGCACCCCGGCCACGGCATGTTCGAGGTCGGCGTCGTCGAGCACGATGGTCGGCGACTTGCCGCCGAGCTCCAGGGATACCGGCATCATCTTGTCGGCGGCGATATGGGCGATGTGCTTGCCGGTGCGGGTGCCCCCGGTGAAGGACACCCGCTTCACCAACGGATGCCGGGTCAAGGCGTCGCCCAGCAGCGAACCCTTGCCCGGCAGCACGCTGAGCAAACCCTTGGGGAGCCCGGCTGCATCGCAGATATGGGCCAGTTGCAGGGCTAGCAGCGGGGTGATTTCCGCCGGCTTGAGCACCACCGCATTGCCGGCGGCCAAGGCGGGAGCCACCTTCTGTGCCTCGCTGGCGATGGGCGAGTTCCAGGGGGTGATCGCCGCGATCACGCCCATGGGCTCGTACAGGCTCATGCTGACGAAGTCCCCCCGGGAAGGGGTGATGGTTTCCTCCAGGGTTTCACAGGCAGCGGCGAAGAACTGGAAGGTACCCGCGGCGCTGGCCACCAGGGCCCGGGTTTCATTGATGGGCTTGCCGTTGTCCTGGCGCTGCAATTGCGCCAGGTCCTCGCCGTGCTGGCGGATCAGCTCGGCGATGCGATACAGCACCGCAGCCCGTTCATGGGGTTTGCGCTGGGCCCAGCCGCTATGCAGGAACGCCTGGTGTGCGCCCTGGATCGCGTCTTCGACATCCTGCAAGTCGGCGGCATTGAGCCAGGCCACGACTTCGCCGGTGGCCGGGTAGCGGCTGGCGTAGCGTTCGCCCCGGCCAAGGCGCCATTGGCCGGCAATGCAAATGGGTAAAGACGAGTCTATGGACATAAAAGAACCTCGTTGTAAGCGGCAAGCGGCAAGCGGCAAGCGGCAAGCGAAAGCCAGGGCCGCGCGGTGCGTTCCTGCTTGCCGCTGCTTGTTCATATCGATATGCCATGGGCGTGATTGCCCAGGGCCCGGATGATGCTGTAGACCGTCAGCGCCGAAGTCTTGGGGTTGGCCGCCAGGGGCCTGCCCCGCAGGTTCAGCTCGAAGCCGCCGAAGGCGCCGCGGGCCTGGAACTGATGAACGTTCTCCTCGCTGTGGGGATCGGCGATCAGGGTCACCCGGGTGCGATCCAGGCCGATCCCGGCCAGGGACAGGGTGGCGGCGACGTTGGCGTTGCGTGGATACAGGCGCGCGGCTTCCCGGGCGCTGCCCTGGAAGATCACCGTGGCTTCGCTGATGTGCTCCAGGTCGCAGGCCTGTTCACCGGGCGTGTTCTTCCAGGCTCGCGGTGGCTTGCGTCCGGTGTAGTCCACCGAGTCCAGGCCACCGACCCTGGCCGCCGATAGCGCATCGATGCCGCCAATGGCTCCGGGCAACAGTTCGATGCGGGTATTGCCGCGTTCGGCCGCGGCTTCCAGGCGCTCCACCAGGCCCGGCTGCGAGAGCGCGCCCACCGAGACGATCAGGCAGGCGATGCCTTTCTCCAACGCCGGCAGTACATGTTCCTCCAGGGCCTGGTGCCCGGCGCATTCGAGCAACAGGTCGGGGCGGGCGTCCTCCGGCAGGGCGGTGACCACCTGGGGTGGGGACGAGCGCCGGGCCAGGCGTTGGCCGATCGCCTCTTCGGAGCCGGGCGGGACTATCACGCGCTCCACCAGCAGGTGCGGGTCTTGTTCCAGCAACTCCAGCACGCCGAGGCCAATGGCCCCGCAGCCGATCATGGTGATATGCAACATGGCGCGCTCCTCAGGCGTTGGTTTTCTGGGCTTGGGTTTCACTATTGGGCGGTCCGGCGAAGCAGGTGGCGAAATTGCCCACGCTGAGCATGTCGACCTCCAGCAAGAACGGGCCGGGTTCGCCCTGGGCCCGGTCCAGGGCCCCGGCGAAGTCCTTGAGGTCGCTGACCAGGGCGTGGCGCAGGCCGATGGCCGCGGCCAGCTGGCTATAGTCCGGGGTGTGCAGGTCGACGTAGCAGTGACGACTGCCGTAGATCGCGTCCTGGATATTGCGGATGACCCCGTAGCGCTGGTCGTTCATCAGCAGGATCACCAGGTTGACGCGCTCCTGGACCAGGGTCGCCAGTTCCCCGAGGTTGAGGATGAAGCCGCCATCGCCGGCCAGGGCGAAGACCTTGCGCCGTGGAGCATTGACCGCTGCGGCCACGGCGGCGCCAATGCCCATCGCCAGGCCCTGGCCGATGCCGCCACCGAGGGCGTGGATCCCGGAGCGCGGGTGACAGAGGGTCAGCAGGCGGTTGCCCCAGATGCTGTTGGACAGGGTCACGTCGCGGACCCAGGTGAAGTCGCGGCCCGTGCCGGCTTGCAGCTGCTCGACCATGGCCGAGTAGGGGCCCAGGTCCGCTAGCAGTTGCTGGCGCGAGGAGGCGCGTACCGCCTTGAGTTCGGCGAGGAATTGCGGGTCGCCCCGCAGGCGTCCCTCGAGCCGCTCGGCCAGGCCTTCCAGGGCCAGGGCGGCGTCGCCGCAGACGAACAGCTCGCTGGCGTAGCTGCGACCTTCGATGGCCGGGTTGGCGTCGATGCGCAGGATCTTGCGCGGCAGTTTCAGGCTGTACTTGAAGGTTTCGTTGCTGCGCAGGCGCGAGCCGGCGACCAGCAATGCATCGCAGCTTTGCAGGAACTGCTCGACCTGCTTGTTCTGCGAGAAGGCGCCCAGGCAGCGTTCATCGTCTTCGTTGACCACCCCCCGGCCCTGGGTCGAGGTGATCACGCCAAGACCGAGGTCCATCAGGCGCTTGACCTGTGGGCCGGCATGCCGCGCCCCGCCACCGAGCCACAACAGTGGACGCCGGGCAGTGGCCAGGCGCTCGGCCAACTGGTCCAGGGCTTCTACGGCGGGCACCGCCAACGCCACCGGCAATGGCGACAGGTCGGCGGGCATGGGAATCAGGCTCGCCTGGATATCGATGGGGATCTCCACGCTCACCGGGCCGGTGGGCGCGGTCAACGCGGTCTGTACCGCCAGCTTCAGGGTGCTCAGGGCGGTTTCCACGCTGCGCACGCGAAAGGCCGCCTTGGATACCGCCTTGAGCATGGTCAGCTGGTCGCGGGCTTCGTGGATGTAGGCCAGCTCCTGGTCCAGATAGGGAGTTTCGATCTGCCCCGTGAGATGCAGGAGCGGAGTCCCGGCGGTGAGCGCCTCCACCAGGGCGCCAGCGGCGTTCCCGGCGGCGGTGCCGGTGGAGGTCAGGCATACGCCCAGGCCGCCGCTGGCCCGGGCATAGGCGTCGGCCATGTTGGTCGCGCCGGCCTCGCCCCGGGCCATCACGAAGCGGATGTTGCCGCGCACGGCGAAGGCATCGAGGATCGGCATGTTGTGGATCGAGATCACGCCAAAGGCGGCCTTGACCTCGCATTGTTCGAGAAAGGCGGTGATGACGGCACCGACGGTGACCATGGGTTCGTTACGCATGACGGCAGAGGCCTCCGGAAACATCGATATGGCTGCCTGTGGTGTAGGCCGACAGGGGCGAAGCCAGGAACAGGATGGCTTGGGCCGCCTCGGTGGGCTGGCCCAGGCGTCCCAGGGGAATCTGTTTGCGCAGGGCCAGCTGGCTGGTCCATTGCTCCCAGTCGAGGTCGTGCTGCTCCCGGGCCTCGAAGCGCCGGCGCCACTGCGCGGACTCCACCAGGCCGATGAGGATGCCGTTGACCCGGATATCCTCGGGTGCGAACTCGGTGGCCATGGAGCGCACCAGGTTCATGACCCCGGCACGCGCCGCGGACGTGGCCACCATGTGCGGTTCCGGCTGGCTGGCCAGCAGCGAGTTGACGCAGACGATGGCCGCCTGGGGCTGGCTGGCCAGTTGCGGCTTGAAGGCCCGCACCGGGTTGATCACCGAGAAGAACTTGAGGTTCAGCTCCTGGTTCCAGGCGTCGTCGCTGGTCTGGGCGAAGGTCGACACCCGACCCTGGCCGGCGTTGTTGACCAGCACGCTGGCCGGCCCCAGGGTCTCAAGGCTAGTGCTGGCGAAGGCGGCCACGGCATCGGCGTCCAGGACGTCGCAGGCCTGGGCGAGCAACGCCGCAGTGGGGAAGCGCCGACGCAGGTGCTCCTCGGCGTTGGCCAGCCGATCCGGGTCGCGACCGCAGAAGGCGACCTTGGCGCCGGCTTGCAGCAACAGTTCGACGCAGGCCAGGCCGATGCCCGAGGAACCGCCGGTAACTATGGCTACACGGTCTTGCAGTCGATAAGGGTGCATTTCAATCCCTCATCAAGGCGGTGACGCGCGGCTGCCCGTCGTGGGCGGCGCTGTTGTAGTTGAGCAGGCGCGACAGCTCATCGGCGCTGCGGCGTACCTGCAGCAGCAATTCGTTGTAGTTCAGATGGCCGACCTGGATGGTGGGAATGGTCACGCCCAGGGCGGCGGCCGTGCTGCCGCTCTGATCGCGAACCGGTGCCGCGACGGTGGAAATGGTCGTTTCGAAGAAACCTTCGCCGCTGACGAAACCGCGCTGGCGGTCGGCCTGGACCATGTCGAACAGTTCCAGCACGGTTTTCGGCGTGCTGGGGGAGTGCTGCTCCAGGTGCTCTTCCGGGTACAGCTCACGCAGCTCCGCCAGGGACAAGTCCCCCAGCAGCACGCGGCCAAGCACCGTGGCATGGGCCGGCAGGCGGGTGCCGACGCTGACCGCGCTGGAGAACACCGAGGGCGGCGAGACCTTGGCCACATAGACGATCGAGCGGCCGTCACGCACCACCAGGTTGCTCGGGTAGTTGAGGCGGTCGCACAGGCGCGCCAGCAACGGTTGCCCCAGTTCGGTGAGCTCCAGGGACGCCAGGTACTCGAAGCCCAGGCGCAACACCGACATGCCCAGGCGGTACTCGTTGCCGTTGCGGGTGACGAACCCCATGGCCTCCAGGGTGGCCAGCAGGCGGAAGATGGTCGAGCGCGGCAGCGCCAGGCGCCGCGCCAACTCAGGCGCGGTAAGGGTACGGTTGCGCCGGCTGAATTCGCATAGCAGCAACAGGCCTCGTTCCAGGCCCGGGACGATGTATTTGTCCTGCGGGTCCTTCAGCAGATCCGAGTCGCTCATGGACAGTCACCTTTCAAGCAGGGAGTAAGGAGGGCAGCCAGGCGCCCGGCGACCTCATGGGGTCGTTCGATGGGGCTGGCGTGACCGGCGTCGGCGATGACCTGGAAGCTGGCCCCCAGTGCCTGGGCAATGAGCCGGCAGCTGACGACGGGGGTGATCTGGTCGACATCGCCGCAATGCACGGTGCATGGCATGGCGGGGGCGCCGTGGCGCAGCAGTTCATCGCCACAGAGCAACTCGATGGCCTGGCGATAACCCTGGGGATTGAGCCGGGCCATGTTCCACTGGGCCCAGGCGCGGGCCTGGGCCGTCGCCCTGGGCGAAACCAGGTCGGGGCCGCGCTGCTGGGCAAGGGCGGCCAGGCCCAGGTACTGCAACTGGTCCAGGCGCTGCTGACGCACTTCCCGACCCACTTGCATGCGTTGCGCCTCGCCATACCCCCGGGCCGGGCTGATCAGTGCCAGGCGCTCGACCCGGCGCGCGCCTTCGGTGCAGGCGTAGGCCAGGGCGGGCAACGCACCCAGGGAGTGACCCACCAGCAAGCAACGCTCGACCTGCAGCGCGTCGAGCATCTGGCCCAGGCGTTCGGCATAGTCCTCGGCCTTCGGGGCCGGGCTGGCCAGTGGACTGGATTCGCCGTAGCCAGGAGCATCCCAGGCGATCACCCGGGCGTGGCTGGCCAACTGCAGGGCCACCTGGAGCCAGGAGGCCGCCGTGGAGCCGATGCCGTGCAGCAGCACCACGACCGGACCCTGGCCGCACTCGCGCAGGGCCTGCTGGCCGCCGGGCAAGGGCAGGCGGCGCAGGGCGAAGTCGGTCTCCAGCCGAGCCTCCAGCTCGGCGGTGAGCGATTGGGAGCGATTAGCGCTATCCATGACCCTATCCGCGCTTGATCGAGGCCAGGGGATGCTCTGGCGGATAGGTGGGAGTGATGGGTTTCTTCGCGCCGAGCATCACGCACATCAGCGCGTCCTCGTCGCCGATATTGATTTCCTCGCGGTAGACCCCTGGCGGTACCGAGACCAGATCGCGCTCGTTAAGGATGGTTTCATACCGCTCGCCGTCCTTTTCCAGCACCAGCTTGAGCTTGCCGCGCAGGACGAAGAACACTTCCTCCACATCGATATGCAGGTGCGGCGGACCTTCGTGGCCAGCGGGAATGACCATGGTGGAGAAGGTGAAGTGCTCGGCCGCCACGGTATTGGCGTCGTTGTTCACCCCGGTGCCACCGGTGCCGATGTAGCGCATTTGCGCGCGCCGGTACTTGGGGTCGTAGTCGGCCTGGAACTTCAGCGCGTTCCAGTCGTACTTGCGGGTCTGGTAGCGGGCGATGCGGGTGTTCATCCAGCTTTCCAGGCTGGCTCCCGCAGGGCGGTCCCAGCTCTTGGCTTGATGGTTCGCGGATAGATCGGTCATGGCGGTCTCCATTCAGGGCATGACGAACCCGCCGTTGACCGGCAGGGTTTGTCCAGTGATGAAGCGGGCAAGGTCGGACAGCGCGAACAGCACCGCGCCGCTGACGTCCTCGGGAAGCTGAGCGCGCTGCAGGGCACGCTGGTCGCGGTACAGGAGGTGGCGGGCGGCAGGCACGTAGGCGGTGGCTTCCACCTGTACCAGGCCCGGGGCGATGGCGTTGACGGTGATTGCGTCGGCGCCCAGCTCCCGGGCCAGGCTGCGGGTCATGGCGATGATCGCGCCCTTGCTGGCGACGTAGGCCAGCAGGTTCGGCGCACCCCACAGCGGGGTATCCGAGGCCAGGTTGACGATGGCCCCGCGTCCACTGGCGCGCAGGGCCGGCAGGCAGCCCCTGGTCATCAGCCAGGTGCCGCGCACGTTGACCTGCATGACCTGGTCCCAGGTCTCGAGGCTCAGTTGTTCACAGCTCTTGCCGCCGGAGTCGGTGATCGAGGCATTGTTCACCAGGCCATCCAGGCCACCGAGCAGATCGATGGTCCGCGCGATGCATGCCTCGACGGCGACCGGGTCGGCCAGGTCCAGCGCCAAGGCGTGGACGTGCAGTTCCTGGCGGCGCAACTCGGCGGCGGCTTGTTGCACCTGCTGTTCGCGGATGTCGGCGATGACCACCCGGGCCCCGGCGCGGCCGATGGCCTCGGCGAAGGCGTAGCCCAGGCCGCGGGCTCCGCCGGTAACCAGGACTCGGCGGCCCTGGAGCAGTCCGGTCGAGGTATTCATCATTGGCTACTCAGCATGGCTTTGGGCAGGTAGTGCAGGACGCGCTTCTCGGCCCAGACCACGGCGCCGTAGGCCACCACCCCGATCAGGGTCAGCATGGCGATGGCGACGAACACCCCGGCGGTATTGCCCTGGCCTTCGGCGTCCACCAGCAGGAAGCCCAGGCCCTGGTTGCCGCCTACCAGCTCGCCGACGGTGACGCCGATCACCGCCAGGGTCGAAGCGATGCGCAAGCCGGAGAACAGTGCGGCCATGGCGGAAGGAAACTCCACCAGGCGGAAGATCTGCCAGCGGCTGGCGCTCATGGTGCGTACCAGGTTGATCATGTCCGGGTCGACGGTACGGATCGCCGACAGCACGTTGATCATCACCGGGAAAAACACGATCAGGATGGCGATCAGGATCTTCGGGTAGACGGTGTAGCCCAGCCACATCACGAACAGCGGCGCGAAGGCCACCTTGGGGGCGATCTGCAGGGCCAGGATGTATGGCGAAAGCACGGCCTCGGCGGTGGGCGAAAGCCCCAGGGACACGCCGATGGCCAGGCCCAGCAGGGCTCCGAGACAGAAGCCGACGATGATTTCCAGGGCGGTGAGCAGCGTGTGCTGCCAGAGGTTGCCGGTTTGCCACATCACCAGGCTTTCCTGAAGCACGCGGCTGAGCCTGGGCATGACGAATTCGGGCATTCCCAGAAGCCCCGGGCCCCATTGCCAGAGCAACAGGAACACCAGGAGCAGGGCGACGCTGCCGAGCACTGAGTTATGGGCAAGGGTTTTCATCCTGGTCGCTACCTCGAAGGTTCCGGCCGTCATTGCGCGGCCATGGGGCTGTCGATGAACTGATTGGTGTAGAGGTCCTCCAGACGTGGTGCCTGGCTGACGATGCCTTCGCTGACGTAGAACTGGCGTATCTGCTCCATGCGCTGCGGGTCGATATGCCCCAGTACCTGCTGGCTGGCGTAGACGTGCTCGACGTAGAGCCGCAGGACCCGCTCCACGGCCTCTTCCTTGCCGGCGTAGGCGGGTACCGCCTTGACGAAGACCCGGGCGGCGTCCCGAGGGTCCTGGATGACGTCGCGCATGCCTTGCAGGGTGGCCTGGACCACTCCACGCACCAGTTCCGGCTGCTCGCGGATCGCCTTGTCGGAGGCGAGGATCGCCTGGGCCATGCTTTCGAAGAGGGGAATCAGTCGCACCTCGACCCCGGCGTTCTCGACATTGGTCACCCAGTCCGGCGACGCCGCCATGGCCTGGGCCTTGCCGGCGGCGAACAGCTGCCAGACCCCGGAGGGGCCGGCGGCCTGGATGTCCACGTCGTTCTTGCCCAGGCCGACTTTGCGCAGGGAGGCGAGCAGGGAGTAGTAGATGTTGTCCGAGTAGGACATCACGGTCATGGTCTTGCCCTTCAGGTCGGCGATGCCGGCGATCCCGGCACCTCGTCGCGTCGCGACCTGGGCCAGCCCGCCGTTGCCCAGCAGCGCCACGGCCCGGACCGGGATGTCGTTGGCCCGGACCACGATGGAGGTCTCGCCCATGGCGCCGCCTATCAGGGCGTTGCCGGCACCGAGTTGCTTGGCGACATCGACTCCGCCCTTGGCGGCGATGAAATTCAGTTCGAGGTCATGGGCGGCGTAGTAGCCTTTCTCCTTGGCGATGATCCAGGGGGCGAAGGCCGGCAGGTTGGGCGGCGCCGGCAGCAGGTAGGTGACCTTCACCGGTGCGGCCAGCACTCCCTGGGCCAGGCTCAGGCCGAGCGCGATGGCTGCGGCCTGGGCGAATCTTTGAAGCAGCGACTTGGGCATGGGGAACTCCTGAAAGCGTTGCTGGGGTGGATCAATGCAATTCGAGGTCTTGGCCGACTTGCAGCAACTCCATCAGGCGCCCCACCAGTGGCCCGATCTGCGGCAACTTGCGGCGTTCCAGCGGGTTGTCCCGCAAGGGCAGGTCGATGGGGATTTCCTCGACGATGGTTCCCGGACGGGCGCTCATGACCAGCAGCCGGTCGGACATGGCGATGGCTTCGATCAAGTCGTGGGTGATGAACAGGGCGGTCTTGTTGCTGTCGGCGAGCATGCGCGCCATGTCTTGCTGCAGGATCATCTTGGTCTGGGCATCGAGGGCCGAGAACGGCTCGTCGAGGAACAGCACCTGGGGATCGACCGCCAGGGTCCGGGCCAGGGCCGCGCGCTGGCGCATGCCCCCGGACAGCTGGAATGGATAGTGTTCGGCGAACCCCTTGAGGTGGCAGCGTTCCAGCAGGTCGTTGGCCACTGTCGCGCGGGTGGCGATGTCCACGCCCTGGATCTCCAGCCCCAGTTCGACGTTGCGGCGGATGCTGCGCCAGGGCATCAGCAGATCCTTCTGCAACATGAAGGCGACCTGGCGTACGGGGCCGGTGACCGCTTCGCCGCCGACCAGGACTTCGCCTTCGCTGGGCAGGTAAAGGCCTGAGCCCATGTTCAGGAGGGTGCTCTTGCCACATCCCGATGGGCCGATGATCGAGACCACTTCGCCCTTGCGGATCTTGAAACTCACATTGCGAATGGCGAAGGCGGAATTGGATTGGCCTTTGTTAGGAAAACTCTTACCAACGTTTCGGAATTCTATTTCCGTAAGTCCCGGTTCTTCTCTAGGAAGTTGCGGATTGCATTGTTGGGCGACGGCATACATCTCTTTCACAGCCATGGGAATTATTCTCTGGTCTGTTTTTTAGGTGATACGCCGTTTAGTGCATGAACAATGCCAGTGAAATACTCTTCGGCTTGATAGTCTGGTTTGGCCTTTTATATCAATTGGTTGTGAGTTTTTAGTTGTATTTTTAATGTTTTATATATGAAACGCTGTTTATTATCTGGCACGAAAATTCCCAGCGCCGCGAGAAACTCTATGAATGGAGGTTGTTCCAGGTAACGCGATTTTATTAATTAATGGGTTATTTGTTTTATATGTGAAACGGCGCAAGTAAGAGTTCTTGATGTTGCAAGCTCAAAGAGTTGTCGGAGGGTAGTTGCCCATTGATGCGCATGAGCTGAACAAGAGGCGCTGGCAGGTTTCCAGCAGGCACTGGTCCAGATTCTGCATTGGCGCCCGCGGCGTGGCGCAGCTTCAGGCCGGGAATTGTTCGAGGTGCTCTTGCACCCACTGCACCAGGCGTTCGTCCAGCTGGGGCAGGTGTTGGCGATAGGCGTCCTGGCAGGCGCAGAACCCTGGGTCCTGGTTGATCAGGTTCGTCAGTTCGATTGGTGCTGTTGCGGGCTTGTGGACAGCGCGTAGGTGGTCTTGGCGCCGGCTGGCCTGCTCCAGGCTATCGGCGAGGGCATGTTGTTGGAGCTGGCGAAATTGGGCGAGGGCTTCGGGCAGGTGGAAGTACAGGGCGCTATCGAAGCCTTCCCAGCTTTCGTAGGCCAGCCACTCGTGGAGCACCATGAAGCAGCGCAGTGCTGGAGGCAGTTGCGCCAGCTGGTCGAAGTCCAGCCAGTATTGGCGGGGCAACGCCTGGGCGGTTTCGATGGCCTGGGCGATCAGGTCCACGGCCTGGCCCGGGTCCCGATGATGCTTGCGCAGGATGCGCTGGGTCAGGGTGAAGCGCGCTTGTTCTATAGCGTGCAGGGCGCGGTTCAGGTCGTACTCGGCGCCATGCAGGTACTCCCGGGCTTGTTCGGCGGGCAGGCCGGACTTTTCCACCAGCACCTGCAGCAGCTCAGTTTTGTAGAGCTCGGCTGCTTGCTGCGGATCGCCTGCGCAGCGTTCCAGCAGGGCCTGGGCGTGGCGCAGGCCGATGGGGATCAGGGCGCGTAGCTGTTGCAGGGCATGGGTGTGCGTCGGGTCCATCGACAGGGTGCCTCGGGGGTGGAGCGGCGGATTATCCACCGTGTTGGCCGATTGTGCTTGGTCAAAACCTGGATCGGTGGCCGTCGTCGCATGCGAGCAGCGTTCTTGCCGAGGGAATCGCGGTACCTGGTTTGCGGCCACTGCGGTGCCGTTCGCAGACTCGCGCTTGGCAGCGGCTACAGGATCGAGGCGCGGTTGGGGCGGGCGAGTGCCGTGGCAGGGAAAATCCCAGGCAAAAAAAAGGGCCTGGAGACGAATCTCCAAGCCCTCAAAAGGTGAGAGGTGTCTAGTCCCTCAACCTGGTGAGCGGTGTTGCATGTTTCGGTGTCGCGGCGGTTACGCCTTCAGCGGAACCAGGCGCGGGGCAATCATGTTTTCCGGACGCAGGATGTCGTCGAGCATGGCGTCGTCCAGCAGGCCTTCTTCGCGAACCAGTTCCAGTACGCCGCGGCCGCTTTCCAGGGCGATGCGGGCGATACGGGTGGCGTTTTCGTAGCCGATGTACGGGTTCAGCGCGGTGACCAGGCCAATGGAGTGCTCAACCAGCTCGCGGCAACGGGTTTCGTTGGCGGTGATGCCGGTGATGCAGTGCTCGCGCAGCATGTCCATGGCGCGTTGCAGCAGGCGGATCGAGTCGAAGATCTTGAAGGCGATCAGCGGCTCCATCACGTTCAGTTGCAGCTGGCCGCCTTCGGCCGCGATGGTCAGGGCCAGGTCGTTGCCGATGATCTGGAACGCCACCTGGTTGACCGCTTCCGGGATAACCGGGTTGACCTTGCCGGGCATGATCGAGCTGCCGGGCTGGCGCGCTGGTAGGTTGATCTCGTTGATGCCGGTACGCGGGCCGCTGGACAGCAGGCGCAGGTCGTTGCAGATCTTCGACAGCTTGACCGCGGTGCGCTTGAGCATGCCGGAGAACAGCACGAAGGCGCCCATGTCGGAGGTGGCTTCGATCAGGTCGGCCGCCGGGACCAGCGGTTGACCGCTGATGGTGGCCAGGCGTTGCACGGCCAGGTTCTGGTAGCGCGGGTCGGCGTTGATGCCGGTGCCGATGGCGGTACCGCCCAGGTTGACTTCGGTCAGCACTTCCGGCGCCAGGGTCTTCAGGCGGGCCAGGTCTTCACCCAGGGTGGTGGCGAAGGCATGGAACTCCTGGCCGAGGGTCATCGGCACGGCGTCTTGCAGCTGGGTACGGCCCATCTTCAGGACGTGGCTGAACTCTTCACCCTTGGCGGCGAACGACTGGATCAGGCTGTCGAGGCTGGCCAGCAGTGCGTCGTGACCCAGCAGCAGACCCAGGCGGATCGCGGTCGGGTAGGCGTCGTTGGTCGACTGCGCCATGTTCACGTCGTTGTTCGGGTGCAGGTACTGGTATTCGCCCTTGCTGTGGCCCATGGCCTCCAGCGCGATGTTGGCGATGACTTCGTTGGCATTCATGTTGGTCGAAGTGCCAGCGCCGCCCTGGATCATGTCCACCACGAACTCTTCGTGGAAGTCGCCGCGGATCAGGCGGGCACAGGCCTCGCTGATGGCCGCGTGCTTGGCCTCGCTCAGGTGACCCAGTTCGCGGTTGGCGTCGGCAGCTGCCTGCTTGACCATCGCCAGGGCCACGACCAGTTTTGGGTAATGCGAAATCGGAACGCCCGAGAGGCGGAAGTTGTTTACCGCTCGCAGGGTCTGGATGCCGTAATACGCTTGAGCCGGTACTTCGAGTACGCCAAGCAGATCTTTTTCTGTGCGGAAAGATGCAGCGGAGGACATGACGGAAATCATCTCGGTAGGGACCCGGTCAGTGCCGGGAGCGCTGCGAATCCTAGGGCTAAGGGAAATTTTGGGCCAATGCTGTTAAACACTGGCCTATGCATATTCGGCATAATGCCCGTGTGACGCCGCGTTGCCGGCAAGCGTGTGACCTAAAATGGTGCGTGTCCGGGAGGACGTGATGAATCTGGAAAGCAAATGGCTCGAGGACTTCAGTGCCCTGGCCGCCACCCGTAGCTTCTCGCAGGCCGCCGAGCGCCGCTTCGTGACCCAGCCGGCGTTCAGCCGGCGCATCCGCAGCCTGGAGGCCGCCTTGGGCCTGACCCTGGTCAATCGCTCGCGCACGCCGGTGGAGCTGACGGCCGCCGGCCAACTGTTCCTGGTGACGGCGCGCACGGTGGTCGAGCAGCTCGGCGAGGTGGTGCGCCATTTGCACCACCTGGAAGGCGGGCAGGGCGAGGTGATGCAGGTGGCGGCGGCCCACTCCCTGGCCCTGGGCTTCTTCCCGCGCTGGATCGCGCAACTGCGCAACGAGGGCCTGAACATTGCCACTCGGCTGGTGGCGACCAACGTCGGTGATGCGGTACACGCCCTGCGTGAAGGCGGCTGCGACCTGATGCTGGCCTTCTATGACCCGGACGCAGCCTTGCAGATGGATTCGGAAATCTTCCCTTCGCTGCACCTGGGGCACACCGAGATGCTTCCGGTCTGCGCCGCCGATGCCCAGGGCAAGCCGCTGTTCGACCTGGAGGGCGAGTCCAGCGTGCCGCTGCTGGCCTACAGTGCCGGAGCCTTCCTCGGGCGCTCGGTCAATTTGCTGCTGCGCCAGCGCAACCTGCGATTCACCACCGTCTACGAGACCGCCATGGCCGATAGCCTCAAGAGCATGGCCCTGGAAGGCCTGGGCATCGCCTGGGTCCCCCAGTTGAGCGTGCGCGCCGAGCTGGCCCGGGGCGAACTGGTGGTGTGCGGTGGTGCGCAGTGGCACGTGCCGCTGGAGATTCGCCTGTACCGCTGCGCCCTGGTGCGCAAGGCCAACGTGCGCCTGCTGTGGCGCAAGCTGGAGAGCGCCGCGGGGCAGGGCACGAGCAACCCGTGACCTTGTAGCCGCTGCTGAGCCGGCGAGGCTGCGACAAGGCCTGCTGGGCCTCCGGGTAGATGGCCGGCTGGACCTTTCTGCGATCGCTGCGCGCCTTTGCGCAGCCTGCGGCAGCCGCTACGAGAAACCGCCAGGGTCGCAGGGATTTCCAATGCGGGGCGGCTGACTTCAAAGTCAATAAAACCGGGCCTTTGGGCAAAAAAGGCCGGGGTGTCGCAGGTGGTCGGTGAGCGTGCGTTGCGAACATTTTTTTGGGTATACTGCGCGGCCTCCAGCCGGTTCGCCTGGCTAGAATTCGTACAACAAGCCACGCCATTCGCGTGGCTTGTTGTTTTTTGACGCGCCTGCGGGCGCCCAGAGAGAAAGAGGCACGACGATGAGTGCACTGGTTGGCGTGATCATGGGCTCCAAGTCCGATTGGTCCACCCTTAGCCACACCGCGGATATGCTGGACAAGCTCGGCATTCCCTACGAGGTGAAGGTGGTTTCTGCACACCGCACCCCGGACCTGCTGTTCCAGTACGCCGAAGAAGCCGAGTCGCGCGGCATCGAGGTGATCATCGCCGGCGCCGGTGGCGCGGCCCACTTGCCGGGCATGTGCGCGGCCAAGACCCATCTGCCGGTGCTGGGCGTGCCGGTGCAGTCCTCGATGCTCTCGGGCGTGGATTCGCTGCTGTCGATCGTGCAGATGCCCGCTGGCATCCCGGTGGCGACCCTGGCCATCGGCAAGGCCGGTGCGATCAACGCCGCCCTGCTCTCGGCGAGCATCCTGGGCGCCAAGCACCCGCAGTTCCATGCGGTGCTGAAAAAATTCCGTGCTGAACAGACAGACAGCGTCCTGGACAATCCAGACCCGCGCGTCGCCTGAGGTCGTTGACGATGAAGATCGGTGTAATCGGTGGCGGCCAGCTGGGCCGCATGTTGGCCCTGGCGGGAACCCCGCTGGGAATGAACTTCGCTTTCCTCGACCCGGCCCCGGATGCCTGCGCAGCCGCCCTGGGCGAACACCTGCGGGCCGATTATGGCGACCAGGACCACCTGCGCCAGCTGGCCGACGAGGTGGACCTGGTGACCTTCGAATTCGAGAGCGTGCCGGCCGAGACCGTGGCCTTCCTGTCGCAATTCGTGCCGGTCTACCCGAGCGCCGAGGCGCTGCGCATCGCCCGTGACCGCTGGTTCGAGAAGAGCATGTTCAAGGACCTGGGGATTCCCACCCCCGAGTTCGCCGACATCCAGTCCCAGGCCGACCTGGACGCCGCAGTGGCGCACATCGGCCTGCCGGCGGTGCTCAAGACCCGGACCCTGGGCTACGACGGCAAGGGCCAGAAGGTCCTGCGCAGCGCTGCCGATGTCGAGGGCACCTTCGCCGAGCTGGGCAGCGTGCCGTGCCTGCTGGAAGGCTTCGTGCCGTTCACTGGCGAAGTCTCGCTGATCGCCGTGCGTGCCCGTGATGGCGAGACCCGTTTCTACCCGCTGGTGCACAACACCCACGACAGCGGCATCCTGCGCCTGTCGGTGGCCAGCAGCGATCACCCGTTGCAGGCGCTGGCCGAGGATTATTCCAGCCGCGTGCTCAAGCAACTGGACTACGTGGGTGTGATGGCGTTCGAGTTCTTCGAGGTGGACGGCGGCCTGAAGGCCAACGAAATCGCCCCGCGGGTGCACAACTCCGGGCACTGGACCACCGAAGGCAGCCAGTGCAGCCAGTTCGAGAACCACCTGCGGGCGGTTGCCGGCCTGCCGCTGGGCTCCACCGCCAAGGTGGGCGAAAGCGCGATGATCAACTTCATCGGCGAAGTACCGCCGGTGGACCAGGTGATCAGCATCGACGACTGCCATCTGCATCACTACGGCAAGGCCTTCAAGGCCGGGCGCAAGGTCGGCCATGCCAACCTGCGCTGCGCCGACCAGGCGACCCTGCAGGCGCAGATCCTCAAGGTCCAGGCGCTGGTCGCCAAGTAACAAATCCACCGGCTGGCGGGAACCTTCGTTTCCCGCCGTTCTCTGATAGCAGGATGCCAAGGCGCTGACTAGGCTTTGGTTTACCCACTCCTACAGAGGAACAGCCATGGGCATTATCGGAACCATTTTCATCGGCTTGATCGTTGGTCTGCTGGCGCGTTTCCTCAAGCCGGGAGACGACAGCATGGGCTGGATCATGACCATCCTGCTGGGTATCGGCGGTTCGCTGGCGGCCACCTACGGCGGCCAGGCGCTGGGTATCTACCAGGCTGGCCAAGGTGCCGGTTTCTTCGGGGCGCTGGTGGGCGCGATCGTGCTCCTGGTGATCTACGGCTTCATCAAGAAGAACTGAGCCGGTGCGTCGGTCCCCCTTCGCCGCTCGCGCGGAGGGGGCGATTTTCTTCATCTGAAACTTCAACGCAGCCCATGGTTTGGGTACTAGAATGCCCGCCTTCTTCCGTCCTTTCCCTTGACCGAGCCCCACCCTCATGCGTCGTCTCTTGTTGACCCTCGTTCTGCTGGGCTGCGGCCTGGTCCAGGCTGCCGAACTGCCGGAAACCGACTGGCTGGAACTGATGCCCAAATCGGACCAGAAAGCCCTGGAACAGATGCCGGAAATCGATCACAACTCGCCTGAAGCCAACGGCACCTTCACCCAGAAAGGTGGCTTGAAGCAGAGCAAGGGCCTACCAGCGGTGATGTATTCGACCAAGACCGTGGCGGCCATGAACGGCAAGCAGATCCGCATCGGTGGCTACCCGGTGCCATTGGAGGCCGATGCCAAGGGTCACAGCACGCTGTTCTTCCTGGTGCCATACCCGGGGGCCTGCATCCACGTGCCGCCACCTCCGCCCAACCAGCTGGTGCTGGTGCGTTTTCCCAAGGGCGTGAAGCTCGATGATATCTACACCCCCCTGTGGGTGACCGGCACCCTGAAGGTCGAGAAGGTCAGCAACGATCTGGCGGACGCCGCCTACGCCCTGGACGCGGCGAAGGTGCGGGTAGTGCAGGATTCGGATCTGTAGCCGATAGGAGGGTTGGCTGCGGGGAAGGAGCGACTCCTTCCCCATGGCCTGCAGTCAGAGCGCGAGGCTGTCGATGCTCACGCTCAAGGTGTGGCTGGCGCCGGGAGCCAGGGTCACGATGTCGTCCATGACGTTGGCGGTCTCGATGCACAGCATGCGCTGCCAGCCATCGTCGGCCATGTCGCTGAACTGCGCGGCGCGAGCGATCCATGGGTTCCAGATCACCGCAGTGCGCGAGCCCTGGCTGGCCAGGCGGATGCGCCGCTGCCACTGCGGGTCGACGATCGCCAGCTGCGCCGGCGCATCCAGGTAGATGCGGTCGGTCTCCCCGGCAAAATGCAGGTCGCCGTCCTGGCGCTTGGTCGTCCAGTCTTCCAGGGTCTCGATGTAGTCCAGCCCGTCCACGCCCTCGACATGCACCTGGCGCACGTCGCTGACCGCGAAGTAGCTGTGCAGCGCCTGGCTGATGCTGACGCTTTGATTGCCCAGGTTGTGGCTGCTCAGGCTGATGTGCAGTTGCTGGTCGAGGCGGATGAGCAAGCTGGGCTCCACCTGGTGCGGCCAGCCGGGAAAACCTCCGGCGGGGCAGGGCAGGTGCAAGCGCACCAGCAGGCTGTCGCCTTCGCTCTCGATGCCTTGCAGTTCCCAGTCGGTGGCGCGTACCAGGCCGTGGGCCGGTGCCGCGTCGTCGCCCTGGCGCATGGCCTGCACGCTTTGCGGATTGCGCGCGAAGTTGCCGAACCACGGCCAGCACACCGGGACGCCGGCGCGGATGCTCTTGCCGGTCTTGAACTGCGCTTCTTCGTTCAGCCAGATCAGCGGCGGTTGCCCGGCCACCTGGTAGCTGAGGATGTGCGCGCCCTGCTGGGCCACCAGCAGTTCGGCATCGCCGTGGCGGATGCGCCAGCAGTTCAGTTGGTCCAGTTGTACTGTTTCAACGTGGGGCGTAGGCATGGCGGTTCTCGTTCAGAAGGCTTGGGCTGCCATGGACTTCCAGGCAGCCTGCGGGTTCAACGTGCCCTGGGCGGGACCGAGCGGGTACGACCGCTGCCGTCGATGGCGACGAACACGAATACCGCCTCGGTGACCTTGCGCCACTCGCTGGACAGCGGATCGTCACTCCACACTTCCACCATCATCTGGATCGAGCTGCGGCCGATCTCCAGGGTCTGGGTGTAGAAGGACAATTGCGCGCCGACGGCCACCGGTACCAGGAACGCCATGCGATCAATGGCCACGGTGGCTACCCGGCCACCGGCGACGCGACTGGCCATGGCGGTGCCCGCCAGGTCCATCTGGGCCACCAGCCAGCCGCCGAAAATATCGCCGAAACCGTTGGTTTCACGTGGCAGGGCGGTGATTTGCAGGGCCAGGTCGCCTTGCGGGATTGGATCTTCTTGTTCGAGCTCTATCATGCCGAGGGGCCTCTGACCCGTGACGCTTCATGGGTACTTCAGGTGAATAGCCGTCTTCAGGAAAAACGATTCAGCCCGAACATACTACGTTCGTCACGTTCTTTCGAAGGCGTGCTAGCGGGAAACTCTGCGAAACCGGCTGCTCATGCACAGGAAGAAGCATTGCGCGCCGGGCACCTGGAGTGGGGCATGCACTGGTATTCCTGTCTGGTCTTGCTGGCGCCGGGCGGTTGCCGGCGGTCATGAGTACAACGACGTTTTCGCACAACAACCCTTGCCGGGAGCGGCTTTGCGCGCCGGGCCCTGCGAGTATATCGGTCGATAGACTCCGCGACGACCCGTCTGGTTCGCAATTTTGTGCGTCATTTGTGCGTCGCTGTGTAGGTATTCGAACAATTTGCTATCGTGCCGAACCTGCCAGGCCCCAACCAGAGCTGTTGCGGCTTCCAGAACCAACTAATAAGAGAAGCCCCTTGCCATGACCACTGTGCCCTCCAGCGCCGCGCAAGCAGCGCCTCCCGCTCGTCCCTTGACTCGTAGTGACTACAAGACTCTTTCGCTGTCCGCCCTGGGCGGCGCGCTGGAGTTCTATGACTTCATCATCTTCGTGTTCTTCGCCACCGTGGTGGGCAAGCTGTTCTTCCCGGCGGACATGCCCGAATGGCTGCGCCTTATGCAGACCTTCGGCATCTTCGCCGCGGGCTACCTGGCCCGGCCCCTGGGCGGGATCGTCATGGCCCACTTCGGCGACCTGCTGGGGCGCAAGAAGATGTTCACCCTGAGCATCTTCATGATGGCGGTGCCGACCCTGATCATGGGCCTGCTGCCCACCTACGAGCAGATCGGCCTGTGGGCACCGGTGCTGCTGTTGCTGATGCGGGTGATCCAGGGTGCGGCCATCGGTGGCGAAGTGCCCGGGGCCTGGGTGTTCGTTTCCGAGCACGTACCGGCGCGGCACATCGGCTATGCCTGCGGCACCCTGACCTCGGGGCTGACTGCCGGCATCCTCCTGGGCTCGCTGGTGGCCACGGCCATCAACAGCATCTATACCCCGGAAGAAGTGACGGCCTATGCCTGGCGCGTGCCGTTCCTGCTGGGCGGGGTGTTCGGCCTGTTCTCGGTGTACCTGCGTCGCCTGCTCCACGAGACCCCGGTATTCGCCGAGCTGCAACTGCGCAAGGCCCTGGCCGAGGAGCTGCCGCTGCGGGCGGTGCTGCGTGACCACCGCGGCGCGATCCTGATCTCCATGCTGCTGACCTGGCTGCTGTCGGCCGGGATCATCGTGGTGATCCTGATGACCCCCACCGTGCTGCAGACGGTCTACAAGTTCTCGGCGATCACCGCCCTCGAGGCCAACAGCCTGGCCATCGTGTTCCTGAGCCTGGGCTGCGTGCTGTTCGGCAGCCTGGCCGACCGTTTCGGCGCCGGGCGGGTATTCGTCTTCGGCAGCCTGCTGTTGCTGGCCTCGTCCTGGGTCTTCTACCACGTGCTGCAGGACAACCCGCACCTGCTGTTCCCGCTCTACGCCCTGACCGGCCTGTGCGTCGGCCTCGTCGGCGCGGTGCCCTACGTGATGGTGCGGGCCTTCCCGGCGGCGGTGCGCTTCAGCGGTCTGTCGTTCTCCTACAACCTGGCCTACGCGATCTTCGGCGGGCTGACGCCGATGGTGGTGACCTGGATGCTCAAGAGCAGCCCCATGGCCCCGGCCTACTACGTGGCGATCATCTGCGGCATCGGCCTGCTCTCGGGGCTGTACCTGTGGAAGAAGGGGCGCTGAAACCTGCTGCGACACCTGCATGAACGGCGCATGGCGGCGCTTGTGAAAAAAAGGCCAGCTCGCGAGTCTCGTGATGCTGGCCTTTCATCTAATTGTCATATTCCGGACATAGAGTGTTCACACGGCCTACAGATACTTGGCCCCGACTTAACACACCCTATCTGCTAGGAGTAAGGCATGAAACTGAAGCGTTTGATGGCGGCAATGACCTTCGTCGCCGCTGGCGTTGCGACTGCCCACGCGGTTGCCGCTGTCGACCCTGCTATCCCGAGCTACACCAAGACCACTGGTGTGTCGGGCAACCTGTCCAGCGTCGGTTCCGATACCCTGGCCAACCTGATGACCCTGTGGGCCGAGCACTACAAGAAAGAATATCCGAACGTAAACATCCAGATTCAGGCCGCTGGCTCCGCCACCGCGCCACCCGCGCTGACCGAGGGCACCTCCAACCTGGGCCCCATGAGCCGCAAGATGAAGGACACCGAGCTGGCCGCCTTCGAACAGAAGTACGGCTACAAGCCAACCGCCATCCCGGTTGCCGTGGACGCCCTGGCCGTCTTCGTGCACAAGGACAACCCGATCCAGCACCTGACCATGGAACAGGTCGACGCGATCTTCTCCTCGACCCGCCTGTGCGGTGCCAAGGAAGAAGTGAAGACCTGGGGCGACCTGGGCGTGAAGGGCGACCTGGCCAACAAGCCAGTGCAGCTGTTCGGTCGCAACTCGGTATCCGGCACCTACGGCTACTTCAAGGAAGAAGCCCTGTGCAAAGGCGACTACAAGCCTAACGTCAACGAGCAGCCAGGTTCGGCTTCGGTCGTGCAGTCCATCAGCTCCTCGCTGAACGGCATCGGCTACTCGGGCATCGGCTACAAGACCGCCAGCGTGAAGACCGTGGCCCTGGCCAAGAAAGGCAGCAGCGACTTCATCGAAGACACCGAAGAAAACGCCCTGAACGGCAAGTACCCGCTGTCGCGCTTCCTGTACGTCTACGTCAACAAGGCCCCGAACAAGCCTCTGGCCCCGCTGGAAGCCGAGTTCGTGAAGCTGGTCCTGTCCAAGCAGGGTCAGGAAGTGGTCGTGAAGGACGGTTACATCCCACTGCCAGCCAAAGTCGCCGCCAAGGCCCTGGCTGACCTGGGTCTGAAAGAGGGCGCATAAGCCGCCGCCGAAGGTCCGGCCTGGCCGGACCTTCTTGCAGCAGCCGGCCACTGGGTCAACTGCCCCGGCCGGCTCCTGTCACCTCCATTTTCTGTCCGCTGCCGGCCCAGCCATGCGGCGGATTTGTTGCGTCACTGCATTGTCATCTTTCTGTCATACAGGATCGCTAGGGTGTGCGCATGAATGATCTGGCCAATTCCACCATGACTACGACTTCTCCCCCCAAGCGCATTGACTTCAATACGCCTGAACTGCAACGCAAGCGCCGCATCCGTGCGCTCAAGGACCGCCTGACCCGTTGGTACGTCCTCGTCGGCGGCCTGGCCGTCCTGGCGGCGATCACCCTGATCTTCTTCTTCCTGGCCTACGTCGTCGCCCCGCTGTTCCAGGGCGCCGAGCTGACCTCCAAGGACCCCCTGACGCCCGCCTGGATGCAAGACGCCGGCAAGCCCCTGATGTTCTCCCTGGAAGAGCAGAACCAGGTCGGCATGCGCGTTTCCGACAAGGGCCAGGCGCTGTTCTTCGATATCGATAACGGCGCCGAGCTGCGCAAGGTCGACCTGCCGATCCCTGCGGGCACCCGCGTCACCTCCATCGGCAAGGACCAGCCCGGTATCCCCATGGTGGTGGTCGGCTTGTCCAACGGCCAGGCCCTGGTGTTGCGCCACACCTACAAAGTCAGCTACCCGGATGGCAAGAAGACCATCTCCCCGGCGATCGAATACCCCTACGGCGAAGCCCCGATCACCCTCAATGCAGAAGGCGGCGCGCTGGAGCACGTCAACCTCAACGCCAGCGATACCACGCTGGTGCTGGCCGGCTCCACCGGCTCGCAGCTGCATGTGCTGAAGCTCTCGCGCGAAGAAAACATGATGACCGGCGAGGTCACCAGCGAGCAGAGCGCCATCGACCTGCCGCAGATGACCGAACCGGTCAAGGCCATGTACATCGACCCACGCCAGCAGTGGCTGTACGTGATCAACGGTCGCGCCCAGGCCGACGTCTTCAGCCTGCGGGACAAGAGCCTCAACGGTCGCTACAAGCTGCTGGAAGACGCCAACACCGAAGTCACCGCCAGTGCCCAATTGGTGGGCGGTATCTCGCTGATCATCGGTACTTCCAAAGGTGGCCTGGCCCAGTGGTTCATGGCCCGCGACCCGGACGGCGAGCTGCGCCTGAAGCAGATCCGCACCTTCCAGATGGGCACCGCGCCCATCGTCGAAATCACCGCCGAAGAGCGCCGCAAGGGTTTCGTCGCCCTGGACGCCGCCGGCAAGCTCGGGGTCTTCCACAGCACCGCCCACCGCACCCTGCTGGTGGACCAGGTGGTGGATGGCCAGGGCCTGTTCGGCCTGTCGCCTCGCGCCAACCGGGTGATCGTCGAGGCCGGTGGCAAGCTGCAACCCCTGGTGCTGGACAACCCGCACCCGGAAGTGTCCTGGAGCGCGCTGTGGAGCAAGGTCTGGTACGAGAACTACGACGAGCCCAAGTACGTCTGGCAGTCCACGGCGGCCAACACTGACTTCGAGCCCAAGCTGAGCCTGTCGCCGCTGACCTTCGGCACCTTGAAGGCCGCCTTCTACGCCATGCTGCTGGCGGCCCCGCTGGCCGTGGCCGCGGCGATCTACACCGCCTACTTCATGGCCCCCGGCATGCGCCGCAAGGTCAAGCCGGTGATCGAGCTGATGGAGGCGATGCCGACGGTGATCCTCGGCTTCTTCGCCGGCCTGTTCCTGGCGCCCTATGTCGAAGGCCACCTGCCGGGCATCTTCAGCCTGCTGGTGCTGCTGCCGATCGGCATCCTGGTGGCCGGCTTCACCTGGAGCCGGCTGCCCGAGTCTCTGCGCCTGAAGGTGCCGGACGGCTGGGAGAGCGCGATCCTGATCCCGGTGATCATCCTGGTCGGTTTCCTCTCGCTGTACCTGAGCCCGTTCATGGAGAACTGGTTCTTCGGCGGCGACATGCGCATGTGGATCTCCCACGACTTAGGCATCACCTACGACCAGCGCAACGCCCTGGTGGTGGGCCTGGCCATGGGCTTCGCGGTTATCCCGAACATCTACTCCATCGCCGAAGACGCCGTGTTCAGCGTGCCCCGTGGCCTGACCCTGGGCTCCCTGGCCCTGGGCGCCACCCCATGGCAGACCATGACCCGCGTGGTGATCCTCACCGCCAGCCCGGGCATCTTCTCGGCCCTGATGATCGGCATGGGCCGCGCCGTGGGCGAGACCATGATCGTGCTGATGGCCACCGGCAACACCCCGGTCATGGAAATGAACCTGTTCGAAGGCCTGCGCACCCTGGCGGCCAACGTCGCGGTGGAAATGCCGGAATCGGAAGTCGGCGGCAGCCACTACCGCGTGCTGTTCCTCTCGGCGCTGGTGCTGCTGTTGTTCACCTTCATCATGAACACCCTCGCCGAGCTGATCCGTCAGCGTCTGCGCAAGAAATACTCGTCGCTTTAAGAAAGGTAGAAGTCTGTGAAACAGAACTCCCTCAAAGACTGGTTCAAGAGCGGCGCCCCCGGCGTCTGGATCAGCGGTGGCGCAGTGTCCATCGCGGTCATCATGACCATCGGCCTGCTGGCGGTGATCGCCGTGCGCGGCCTGGGCCACTTCTGGCCGGCGGACCTGGTGCATGCCAGCTACGACGTGCCTGGCCAGGCCAATTACCTGGTCGTCGGTGAAGTGGTGCAGAAGGAAGAAGTGCCTCGGGCCCGCCTGAAGAGTGCCGGCTTGCCGGTGCCCGACCAGGGCCCCGAGTTCATGACCCGCGAGTTGCTCAAGGTGGGCAACCGCGACCTGAACGGCAGCGATTTCACGTGGATCGTCGGCGAATGGCTGACCAACCAGAGCTACCCCAAGGAACTGATGGCCATCGAGCGCCGTGAGTGGGGCAACTTCTACGGCTACCTGGTCAACGTCAAGGAAAACGGCAAGGTGGTCGCCGAGGGCGAAGCCGCCTGGCCCGAGCTGCAGGCGCGGATCGACCGGGTGAACAAGCTGGCGACCCAGCTCAAGAGTCTGGAGAAGTCCGACATCGGCGCGATCAACGCCGGCCTGGAGCGCATCCGCCTGCACGGTCGCAAGCTGGAACTGGCTGGCAAGCTGGACGCCGCCGCCCAGGCCGACATGGATGCCGAGCGCGCCGAACTCAACGCCCGCTACCAGGACATCGAGGCCCGCTTGAGCGAGCTGCATACCCAGTTCAACCGCGACAGCCTGACCGCCCGCGATGCCAACGGCAAGGAAGTGGAGATCGGCCTGGGCAAGGTGGTGCATGCCTACCAGCCGAACGCCATGGGCACCTTCACCAAGGTTGGCTTCTACTTCAGCAAGGTCTGGGAGTTCCTCAGCGACGACCCACGGGAAGCCAACACCGAGGGCGGGATCTTCCCGGCCATCTTCGGCACCGTGATGATGACCCTGATCATGGCCATGATCGTCACGCCGTTCGGCGTGCTGGCGGCGGTCTACCTACGTGAATACGCCAAGCAGAACGCCCTGACCCGGGTGATCCGCATCGCGGTGAACAACCTGGCGGGCGTACCGGCTATCGTCTACGGCGTGTTCGGCCTGGGCTTCTTCGTCTACGTGCTGGGCGGGTCCCTGGACCGCCTGTTCTTCCCTGAGGCACTGCCGGCGCCGACCTTCGGTACCCCGGGCCTGCTCTGGGCATCCCTGACCCTGGCGCTGCTGGCGGTGCCGGTGGTGATCGTGGCCACCGAGGAAGGCCTGGCGCGGATCCCGCGGACCGTGCGCGAAGGCTCCCTGGCCCTGGGCGCGACCAAGGCCGAGACCTTGTGGAAGATCGTCCTGCCCATGGCCAGCCCGGCGATGATGACCGGCATGATCCTCGCCGTGGCCCGTGCCGCCGGCGAAGTGGCGCCGCTGATGCTGGTGGGTGTGGTGAAGCTGGCGCCGTCGCTGCCGGTGGATGGCAACTACCCGTACCTGCACCTGGACCAGAAGATCATGCACCTGGGCTTCCATATCTACGACGTCGGCTTCCAGAGCCCCAACGTCGAGGCCGCGCGGCCGCTGGTGTACGCCACCGCGTTGCTGCTGGTGCTGGTGATCGCCGTGCTCAACCTGTCGGCGGTATGGATCCGTAACCACCTGCGCGAGAAGTACAAGGCGCTGGATAGCTAAAGCCATTAGCCACAAGCGGCAAGCTACAAGCCGCTTTTGCTCAAAACTTGCGGCTTGCAGCTAGAAGCTTGCAGCTACGAACGGAGTGAGACCCATGCAACACGAAACCCATACCCACGGCATCAACATGTCCGCCCTGGGTCGCGACAAGCAGAGCTTGAGCCTGGAGCAGGAAACCGTGGCGATCGAAGTGCCCGGCCTGAGCCTGTTCTACGGCGAGAAGCAAGCGCTGTTCGACGTCAGCATGAACATTCCCAAGCAGCGCGTAACCGCCTTCATCGGCCCGTCCGGCTGCGGCAAGTCGACCCTGCTGCGCACCTTCAACCGCATGAACGACCTGGTGGACGGTTGCCGCGTGGAAGGCGCCATCAACCTGTACGGCAACAACATCTACCGCAAGGGCGAGGACGTGGCCGAGTTGCGCCGCCGGGTGGGCATGGTGTTCCAGAAGCCCAACCCGTTCCCCAAGACCATCTACGAGAACGTGGTCTATGGCCTGCGCATCCAGGGCATCAACAAGAAGCGCGTGCTCGACGAAGCCGTGGAGTGGGCACTCAAGGGCGCGGCCCTGTGGGATGAGGTCAAGGATCGCCTGCACGACTCGGCCCTGGGCCTGTCCGGTGGTCAGCAGCAGCGCCTGGTGATCGCCCGCACCATCGCCGTGGAACCGGAAGTGCTGCTGCTGGACGAACCCTGCTCGGCCCTGGACCCGATCTCGACCCTGAAGGTCGAGGAACTGATCTACGAGCTCAAGTCCAAGTTCACCATCGTCATCGTGACCCACAACATGCAGCAGGCGGCGCGGGTCTCGGACTACACCGCGTTCATGTACATGGGCAAACTGGTGGAATTCGGCGACACCGACACCCTGTTCACCAACCCGGCCAAGAAACAGACCGAAGACTACATCACCGGACGCTATGGCTAGGAGCAGCTACAAGCCGCAAGCTTCAAGCGGCAAGACAGAAGCGGTAGGCGATATCCGGATCAATATTTAACTGCTTGAAGCTTGCGGCTTGAAGCTTGCAACTTTCGCGGAGCGAACCATGATTTCGAAGGAAGGCTTAACCCATCACATCTCTCAGCAGTTCAATGCCGAGCTGGAAGAGGTGCGCAGCCACCTGCTGGCCATGGGCGGGCTGGTGGAGAAACAAGTCAATGACGCCGTCACCGCGCTGATCGAGGCCGACTCCGGGCTGGCCCAGCAAGTGCGCGAGATCGACGAGCAGATCAACCAGATGGAGCGCAACATCGACGAGGAGTGCCTGCGCATCCTCGCCCGGCGCCAGCCTGCGGCTTCCGACCTGCGCCTGATCATCAGCATCTCCAAGTCGGTGATCGACCTGGAGCGCATCGGCGACGAAGCCACCAAGATCGCCCGTCGGGCCATCCAGCTGTGCGAGGAGGGCGAGGCCCCGCGTGGCTACGTCGAAGTGCGGCATATCGGCGACCAGGTGCGCAACATGGTGCGTGACGCGCTGGACGCCTTCGCCCGGTTCGACGCCGAACTGGCCCTGTCGGTAGCCCAGTACGACAAGATCATCGACCGCGAGTACAAGACCGCGCTGCGCGAGCTGGCCACCTACATGATGGAAGACCCGCGCTCTATCTCGCGGGTTTTGAGCATCATCTGGGTATTGCGCTCGCTGGAGCGGATCGGCGACCACGCGCGCAACATCTCCGCGCTGGTGATCTACCTGGTGCGTGGCACCGATGTGCGCCACCTGGGCCTCAAGCGCATGAAGGAAGAAGTTGAAGGACCGGCTGGCGATTCGGCTAATGTTCCGGGTGAAGCTGACGATAATTAAGATTGCCCGAGAAGAGCGCCCGGCCTTTTGGCCGGGCGTTTTTGTTTGCGGTCCTTGAATTCGAAAAGCAGCACCCGCGAACGAAAAGTCCCGGCGTGACTGAAGAGTTTTGGCAAAGTGCCATCAGCCAGCGTTATGCTTGCCGGGATTTTTAGAGGGGTGGTCGATGAGTAAGGTAAGTGTGTTGGTGGTGGACGACGCGTCGTTCATTCGTGACCTGGTGAAGAAGTGCCTGCGCAACTACTTCCCCGGCATCAAGATCGAAGACGCGGTCAACGGCAAGAAGGCCCAGGCGATGCTCGCCCGCGAAGCCTTCGATCTGGTCCTGTGCGATTGGGAAATGCCGGAAATGTCCGGCCTGGAGCTGCTGACCTGGTGCCGTGGCCAGGAAGCGCTCAAGGCCATGCCGTTCGTCATGGTGACCAGCCGGGGCGACAAGGAAAACGTGGTGCAGGCGATCCAGGCCGGGGTTTCCGGCTATGTCAGCAAGCCCTTCACCAACGAACAGCTGCTGACCAAGGTCAAGCAGGCGCTGAACAAGGTCGGCAAGCTCGACACCCTGATGAACAGCGCTCCGACCAAGATGAACTCCGCCTTTGGCAACGATTCCCTGAGCGCCCTGACCGGCGGCAAGGCCGAGGTGGTCGCCCCGGCAGCCCGGCCAGCCGCTCCGGCAGCCGCTGCACCAGCCCCGGCTGCGGCGCCATCCCGTGGTCTGCTCAACAGCCCACCGGTCAAGGCACCTGCCGCCGCCGCTGCCGCCAGTGGCGGCCGTGGCCAGGGCCAGCTGCGCCTGCCTGGCGGCACCCAGCCTTGCGTGATCAAGGCCCTGAGCATCAAGGAAGCGCTGTTGGTGGTGAAGCGCACCGAGAACCTGCCGCAGGTGCTGGATAGCGCAGTACTGGACCTGGAGCAGGGCGAGAACGCCGAAGTGGCGCGGCTCAATGGCTACCTGCATGCGGTAGTGGCGCACGAACCGAAGCCCGACAGCGATTGGCTGCAGCTGACTTTCCGCTTCGTCGACCAGGATGCGCAGAAGCTGGACTACATCTCGCGCCTGATCGCTCGCGGCACCGCGCAGAAGCACTTCGTTCCAGGCGCGGGCTGATCCTCGCCGGCCGCTTCGCTGTAGGAACCGCCAAGCCCGCTCCTACAGCGAAGCGCAAATCTGCTGAAAACACTTTTCCCCGCCGATTTTCTGCCAGCCACCCAGGCCGGCGGCTGCGTTATTCCCCAATCCCGCCAACAATCCGCACCTTCGGCTGCAACCCCCAGGCCACCGGGGCTTGGCCATTCCTCCCGCCACCCTCCGCCGTACGTCTGATTAACTGTCCTGCACTTGATTTATATCTGTTTGGATATAAATTGCCGGAAGCGCTCTACCCGATTCACTCTTTGCAGCCATGCGTTGAAACAAACCCGTGCGGCCAGCCCTGGCAGTCTTGATTAGCCTTGTTCCTGGTCACTGACAGGAGAAGTTCGATGCCCAGGCACAAGGATGTGGTGTTTGTCGGGAGCGCGCTGCGGGATCTCAGGGCATTCCCTGAAGATGCCCGTCGGGCTGCCGGGTTTCAGCTGGATCTGCTGCAGCAGGGCGAACAGCCCTACGATTGCAGGCCGGTGAAAACCATCGGCCCGAGTGTCTTCGAAATCAGGATTCATGAAGATTCAGGGGCGTTTCGGGTGTTTTATGTGGTCAGGCGGCCTGCAGCCATCTATGTGCTGCACGCGGTGCGCAAGACCACCCGCAAGACCGAAGCGCGGGATATCGAACTGGCTCGTGCCAGATTTCAACAAGCAGGTTCACGCCATGACTGACCAACAGATCAACCAGCGCTTTGCCAGTGTCTGGGATGCCCTTGAAGCCACCCCTCAGGAGGCCGCCAACATGCGCCTGCGGGCCAAGCTGATGCTGGAGCTGGGCAAGACCGTGCAGGCCTGGGGGCTGTCGCAGAAGGAGGCGGCCAAGCGTCTCAACATCACCCAGCCCCGGCTCAACGATGTGCTTGGCGGCAGGATCAACAAGTTCTCCCTCGATGCGCTGGTCAACCTCTGCGAGGCCGCGCAACTGGGGGTGGAGATCCGCTTCGACGTGGGCGGCATTGGGCCCCTGGCACCCGCCTGATTCATACAAGCTCCATATCAGGCTGCTAGCATGGTTTTTCCCCTGCCAAGAAACTGCTCAATGTTCGTACGCCTGCTGTTCCTCTGCGGCTTGTCCATGGTCGCCAGCTCGCTGGCGGCGATGACGGTCTACAAGTCCGTCGACGCCGACGGCGTGGTGTCCTACAGCGACCGGCCTTCGCCGGGAGCGCAGGCGTTCGTGTTCCGCGATCGCATGGAGGAACACCTGGAGCGCCAGGTGCGGCTGGATATCCAGAAACACAGGGGCGTGGATGCGCTGTACGTGCGCAACGACCTGCATGGGCCGGTGGAGGTGGAGCTGGGGTTCGCCAGCCTGAGCAACGTCAGCGGCGCGCCGGCGCAGCCGATCCGCCGGGTGCTGCCAGCCCGCAGCAGGCAGCGCCTGGCGCTCTTGACGGCGACCCGGGCCGACCAGCCCTTGAGCTATGCCCCAAGGTTTCGTTACTCCCTGGGCGACCCGGGAGGAGCCGTGCAGGCCTACCGCTACCCCTTGCCCTGGCGGGGCGGGCCGTTTCGCCTGACCCAGGGCGCCAACGGCCAGTACAGCCATTCCAGCCCCAAGAGCCGTTATGCGATGGACATCGCCATGCCGGTGGGTACGCCGATCATCGCGGCCCGAGGTGGGATGGTGCTCAAGACCGAGAACGCCCAGAGCGGTCGGGGCGACAACCCGGCCGGCAATTTCGTCCGGGTGCTGCACGACGACGGCACCATGGGCGTGTACCTGCATCTCAAGCAAGGTTCGGTGAGCGTGCGCGAGGGCCAGCGGGTGGCGGTGGGCAGCCCGCTGGGGCTGTCGGGCAATACCGGCAACAGCAGCGGACCGCACCTGCACTTCGTGGTGCAGCGCAATACCGGGTTGGGGCTGGTGTCGATTCCCTATCAGTTCGACCAGCCCCTGGGGGACTTGCCGAACTTCGCCCTGGGCAATAAATAGGGCGGGGGTGGCCGGCCGGCTCGCACAGGAGCCGACCGGTGTGGGCTCGATCAGTCGAGCATCAGGACCTTGGCCAGGATGATCTTCGGCCCCTTCATCTTCTTGATGATGATGCGCAGGCCTTCGACTTCCAGCACTTCTTCCTCTTCAGGCACCCGTTTCAGGGTCTCGTACACCAGGCCCGCGAGGGTTTCGGCCTCGATATGGTCCAGGTCGATGCCCAGCAGGCGCTCGACCTTGAACAGCGGGGTGTCGCCGCGTACCAGCAGCTTGCCCGGCTGGTAGGCGAGGATGCCGCGCTCGGTCTTGCGGTGTTCGTCCTGGATGTCGCCCACCAGCACTTCCAGCACGTCTTCCATGGTCAGGTAGCCGATCACCTTGCCGTCGGCTTCCTCCACCAGGGCGAAGTGCGAGCCGCCCTTGCGGAACTGCTCCAGCAGCTGGGACAACGGCATGTGCCGCGATACTCGCTCGAGCGGGCGGGTCAGCTCGGCCAGGTTGAACGACGCCGGGATATGGTCCAGCGCCGCCAGCTCCAGCAGCAGGTCCTTGATGTGCAGCAGGCCGACGAACTCGTTGCGCTCGCTGTCGTAGACCGGGTAGCGGCTGAACTTGTGGCGGCGGAACAGCGCCAGGACTTCCTTGAGGGGCGCCGTGGACTCGACGCTGATCAAGTCTTCCCGGGAGTTGGCCCAGTCCACCACTTCCAGCTCGCCCATCTCCACCGCCGAGGCCAGTACCCGCATGCCTTGGTCGCTGGGGTCCTGGCCACGGCTGGAGTGCAGGATCAGCTTGAGCTCTTCACGGCTGTAGTGGTGCTCGTGGTGCGGGCCGGGCTCGCCCTGGCCGGCGATGCGCAGAATGGTGTTGGCGCTGGCGTTGAGCAGGTAGATGGCCGGGTACATCAGCCAGTAGAACAGGTACAGCGGTACCGCCGTCCATAGCGACAGCAGCTCTGGCTTGCGGATCGCCCAGGACTTGGGCGCCAGCTCGCCGACCACGATGTGCAGGTAGGAAATGATGAAGAACGCGGTGAAGAACGATACGCCGCGGATCACTTCCGCAGAGTTGACGCCCACGGCGCCCAGCAGCGGTTCCAGCAGGTGGGCGAAGGCCGGCTCGCCGACCCAGCCCAGGCCCAGGGAGGCCAGGGTGATGCCCAGCTGGCAGGCCGACAGGTAGGCGTCCAGCTGGCTGTGTACGGTGCGCAGGATCTGCCCGCGCCAGCCGTTCTTGTGGGCGATGGCCTCGACCCGGGTCGAGCGCAGCTTGACCATGGCGAACTCCGCCGCCACGAAGAAGCCGTTGAGCAGGACCAGGAGCAGAGCGAAGACAATCATGCCGAAGTCGGCGAACAGAGACGCGAGGGTAAAACCAGGGGAAGGGTCCATGATGGGGTTTTGCGGATTCCATGTATTCGAAAAGAGGGTGACACGGTGCCTGGAGGGCAGGCACAAGCTACGCAATGTAGCGGCTGACAGGGCGGTTGCCTAGGGGGCAGGCCGCTGTCAGCGCTGGTCGGTCAGGCTGGCGATGCGGTTTTTCTTCATCTGGGCCGGGGCGAAATGGCAGGTGAAGGTGCTGCCATGGCCCAGCACGCTGCTGATCTCCAGACGGGCGCGGTGGCGCAGCAGCACATGCTTGACGATGGCCAGGCCCAGACCGGTGCCACCGGTATTGGAGTTGCGGCTGGAGTCGACCCGGTAGAAGCGTTCGGTCAGGCGCGGCAGGTGCTTGCTGTCGATGCCGATCCCGGAATCCTGCACGCTCAGGTGCGCACCCTGTTCGTCGCCCCACCAGCGGATGCGGATATTGCCTTCGGCCGGGGTGTACTTCACAGCGTTGAACACCAGGTTGGAGAAAGCGCTGCGCAGTTCGGCCTCGCTGCCCTTGAGCAGTACCGAGGCATCGGCTTCCAGGGTGATGTGCTGGTTGCGTTCGCCGGACAACGCCTGGGCATCGCTCTTGATCGATTGCAGCAGCGTGTCGATGGGCACCGGATGGTTGTCCGAGGGGTAGTCGGTGGCCTCCAGCTTGGCCAGCAGCAGCAGGTCGTTGAGCAGGGTCTGCATGCGCCCGCCTTGCTGCTGCATCTGCTGCAGGGCGCGGCTCCAGCGCGGGTTCACCTCGTCGACGTTGTCCAGCAGGGTCTCCAGATAGCCGCAGATCACCGTCAGCGGCGTGCGCAGCTCGTGGGACACGTTGGCGATGAAGTCCTTGCGCATCTGCTCCAGCTGGTGGATGCGGGTGACGTCGCGCACCAGCATCAGGTGCTCGTTGTTGCCGTAGCGGGTGATGTACAGCTGGATGCGCACGCGGTCGTTGGCCGGGGAGGGGATCTCCAGCGGCTCGGCGTAGTTGTCCTGCTCGAAGTATTCCTTGAAGCGTGGATGACGCACCAGGTTGGTCACCGGCTGGCCGCTGTCCTGGGGCGTCTTGAGGCCCAGCAGGGTCTCGGCGGCACGGTTCCACCATTCCAGGTTGCCGTCGCTGTCGAGCATGATCACCGCATCCTTGAGCGCCGCGGTGGACTCCTGGACGCGGTCGATCACCGCTTGCAGGCGCCCACGGACCCGCTGGTCGCGGCGTTGCAGGTGGTAGATGCTGTCGAACACCTCGCCCCACAGGCCATAGCCGTCGGGTGGTGCTTCGTCGGGCTGGTGCAGGCGCAGCCATTCGTGCAGGCGCAACAGCTGCTTGAGGGTCCAGGCCAGGTAGATCCCCAGGCCGGCGGCCAGGCTCCAGCCGTAGTAGCCGCTGAGCAGCCCCACCAGCAGGCAGCCGGTGAGCAACAGCAACATGTGGCGAATCAGGGTGCCATGCCAGTTTTGATTCACAATCGGTCCTTCGGACGGTGAAAAGTTTCAAGCTGCAAGCTGCAAATCAAAGCAGACGGGTTCCTACTTGCCGCTTGTAGCTGGCAGCTTGCAACTGCTTTCAACCTTTGGTTGAAAACCGATACCCGGTGCCGCGCACGGTTTGTACCAGATTTTCGTAGGCATCCCCCAGTGCCTTGCGCAGCCGGCGGATATGCACGTCCACGGTGCGCTCCTCGACGTACACATTGCCGCCCCAGACCTGGTCCAGCAGTTGGCCACGGGTGTAGGCGCGCTCCTGATGGGTCATGAAGAACTGCAGCAGGCGGTATTCGGTGGGGCCCATTTCCGCCGGCTTGCCGTCGATGGTCACCCGGTGGCTGATGGGGTCCAGCAGCAAGCCGCCGACTTCGATGGGAGCCTCGCCGTCGGACGGGCCAGCGCGGCGCAGCACGGCCTTGAGCCGGGCCACCAGCTCGCGGGGGGAGAACGGCTTGGTGATGTAGTCGTCTGCGCCGACCTCCAGGCCCTGGATCTTGTTGTCCTCTTCGCCCTTGGCGGTGAGCATGATGATCGGGATGTCGCCGGTCAGCTCGTCACGCTTGAGGCGGCGCGCCAGCTCGATGCCCGAGGTTCCCGGGAGCATCCAGTCCAGCAGGATCAGGTCCGGCTTGCGGTCGACGATGATGGCATGCGCCTGCTGGGAGTTCTCTGCCTCCATGCAGTCATAGCCGGCCATTTCCAACGCAACGGCGATCATCTCGCGAATGGGCGCTTCGTCGTCAACGATCAGAATGCTTCTGCCAACCATGCTTGAACCTCTTGTCATTCAACTGTCTTGCGCCGCATTAGATAACGGAATTATTGCAGTCGTGTGACAGTATTTCAGGTCGCGGGGCGTGGCGCAGCTTCCTCGACTAAGCTTGGGGTCCGATTCCTGACAACCACAAAAGAAGGTTTCCATGACTCTGTTCAAGCAATCCCTGAAAGTCCTGCTGGTGGGTGCCGCCCTGGCCCTGCCGACCCTGGCCCTGGCCGCCGAGCCGGCGATGAGCAAGGACGGCATGCTGGTGGATCACAAGGGCATGACCCTCTACACCTTCGCCAAGGATGCCGATGGCAAGTCCATGTGCAACGACAAGTGCGCCGCCAACTGGCCGCCGCTGATGGCCGAGGCCGGCGACAAGGCCGAAGGCAAGTGGACGGTGATCAAGCGCGACGACGGCAAGATGCAGTGGGCCTATGACGGCAAGCCGCTGTATGGCTTCGTGATGGACAAGAAGGCCGGCGACATGACCGGCGAAGGCAAGATGGACGGCGCCTGGAAGGTCGCCAAGCAGTAATCCCACCTGTGGCGGCTACAGGTCCTGTAGCCGCTGCTGGACCCGCCAAGCTGCGCAAAAGGCCCGTGGGGCCTTGCCTGGCGCTCCCGGCGAACCTCTGGCGGCCTCTCAAGTGCGCTGTGTCCCTCCAGGCCCAGGCCCGAACGCGGCACGAGCCTTCGACAGCGGCTATACGGCCCTAGCGCAGGGCGTAGTCCAGGACCACGCCGATGAAGATCGCCATGCCCGCCCAGTGGTTGTGCAGGAAGGCCTTGAAGCATTTCATCCGGTCGCGATCCCGGGTGTACCAGAACTCCCAGGCGAAGCACGCCGCCGCCACTACCAGGCCCATGTGGAACCAGATCCCCAGGTCGAACCGCGCGCCCGCCAGCAGCAGGCAGGCCAGGGACAGGCCCTGCAGGGTAAGGATGATCACCCGATCGGCCTCGGCGAACAGGATCGCCGTGGATTTCACGCCGATCTTCAGGTCGTCGTCGCGGTCGGTCATGGCGTAGTAGGTGTCGTAGCCCACCGTCCACAGCAGGTTGGCGATGTACAGCAGCCACGCCGTAGCCGGCAGTTGGCCGTCCTGGGCGGTGAACGTCATCAGGATGCCCCAGGAGTAAGCCGCCCCCAGCACCACCTGCGGGTAATAGGTGTAGCGCTTCATGAAGGGGTAGCAGGCGGCCAGGGCCAGGGCGCCGAACGACAACCAGACGGTGGTGGCGTTGGTGCACAGCACCAGCAGGAAGGCCGTACCCATGAGCACCGCGAACAACACCAGGGCCTCCTTGGCGCTGACCTTGCCGGTGGCCAGCGGACGCTGGTCGGTGCGCTTGACCTGGCCGTCGACCTTGCGGTCGGCGAAGTCGTTGATCGCGCAACCGCCGGCCCGGGTCAGGACCACGCCGAGGCCGAAGATCAGTACATGGCCCAGGGATGGCGCGCCCTTGGCCGCGATCCACAGGGCGCTCAGGGTCGGCCACAGCAGCAGGTAGATGCCGATGGGCTTGTCCATGCGGGTCAGTTGCAGGAAATCCCAGGTCCGCGGGTGCAAGCGGTTCAGGGACTGGAGCAGGCGCAGGTACATCAGCAAGCCTCCGATTGGGTCTCTATGGCGTGCCACAGCCCGGGCAGGAAGACCTCGGCCACCAATAGGCTAAGAGGCCCGCGATCAAAGCGCGAGCGCCGGCCCCACAGGTCGCTGGCAGCGACCTGGGCGGGCAGCCACGGCTGGGGATAGCGGCAGACTTCGATGGGCTGGCGAGTGAAGGCTTCGTCGCAGAACAGCAACTCGCCCAGGGACCGGCTACCCAGTTCGTCGATGTTCAGCCCGCCGTCTTCGAGGGCACTGCGGGCGGCCACGCTGCGGGCGAATACCCAGGCCTCGCCATGCCCGCGCAAGTACACCTCGCGGACCCAGCCCTGGCTGTGCTCGGGCAGGCCCAGGGCGGCGCACTCGTCGCTGCGCAAGGTTTGCCATTGTTCCACCAGCGGCGTGACGCTGAAGCCATTGTTGGACAGGCGGGTCAGGCGTCGGGTCAGCGATCCTTCGTCGAACAGCCAGTTGGCGACCAGTGCGCCGGGAACAGGGGACAGACGGCTTTGCACCAGCCAGGTCGGGGCCGGCGCGGGGGGCATTGAGTGCGGCACGGTGGTTCGTTATTGGCAGCAAATGAGGCGGCGAGCTTAGCACGGCCACCGGTGGTTTTGATTGACCGGGGACGCCAGGCGGCACGAACGTGCTTGCATCTGCCGGTAGCGACCAGTAAAAAACCCCAGTGCCGGAAGCTGATCAGCGTGGGGACCTTCCAGAGTCGACCCATCGACCGCCCCGCCGGCAAAGCCTGAATGCTCGAGGATATGCATCGATGAAGAAGTGGCAGTGTGTGGTCTGTGGCTTGATCTACAACGAAGCGGAAGGTTGGCCGGACGACGGTATCGCGCCGGGCACCCGTTGGGAGGACGTGCCTGAAGACTGGCTCTGCCCGGATTGTGGCGTGAGCAAGACCGACTTCGAAATGATCGAGATCGCTTGATCGACTTTTGCAGACAATGACCAATAACAAGGAGCAGGGAATGAGCGCACCGGTAGTGATCGTAGGGACGGGCCTGGCGGGGTACAACCTGGCCCGGGAATTTCGCAAGCTCGACGGCGACACGCCGCTGCTGCTGATCACCGCCGATGACGGTCGTTCCTACTCCAAGCCGATGCTCTCCACCGGCTTCGGCAAGAACAAGGACGCCGATGGCCTGAGCATGGCCGAGCCCGGCGCCATGGCCGAGCAGCTCAAGGCCGAGGTACGTACCCATACCCGGATCAGCGGCATCGACCCGGGCCACAAGCGCCTGTGGATCGGCGAGGAAGCGGTGGTCTATCGCGACCTGGTCCTGGCCTGGGGCGCCGAGACCGTGCGGGTGCCGGTGCAGGGCGATGCATCGGACCTGATCTTCCCGATCAACGACCTGGAAGACTATGCGCGCTTTCGGGCCGCCGCAGCCGGCAAGCGCCGGGTGCTGCTGCTGGGAGCCGGCCTGATCGGCTGCGAGTTCGCCAACGACCTGATCCTCGGTGGCTACGAGGTGGACCTGGTGGCGCCTTGCGAGCAGATCATGCCGACCCTGTTGCCTGCGGCGGCAGCGGCGGCGGTCCAGGCCGGCCTGGAAAGCCTGGGCGCGCGCTTCCACCTGGGCCCGGTGCTCAACCGCCTGCAACGCAATGCCGACGGCCTGGAGGCCCATCTGTCCGATGGCCAGGTGATCATCTGCGACCTGGTGGTCTCGGCCATCGGCCTGCGCCCGCGCATCGACCTGGCCGCCGCTGCCGGGCTGATGGTCAATCGCGGCGTCGTGGTGGACCGCGAGCTCAAGACTTCCCACTCCAATATCTACGCCCTGGGCGACTGCGCCGAGGTCGATGGCCTGAACCTGCTGTATGTGCTGCCGCTGATGAGCTGCGCCCGGGCCCTGGCGCAGACCCTGGCCGACAACCCGACTGCGGTCAGCTATGGCCCGATGCCGATCACCGTCAAGACCCCGGTCTGCCCGCTGGTGGTGTCGCCGCCGCCACGGGGCATGGAAGGCGTCTGGACCGCCGAAGGGCAGGGCGCCGACGTTCGGGCCCTGTGCCGCGACGCCAGTGGCCAGCTGCTGGGCTACGCCCTGACCGGGGCCGCGGTGATGGAAAAACTGGCCCTGAACAAGGAGCTTCCGGCGCTGCTGGCCTGAATACCGGTCGTTCTGTCGGAATAACCGGGTTTTTGCCTTCACAAAGCTCGCCCGGAGACTGGCGCCACTCTCCAGCGCGTGCCATCCTCACTCCCGTCTGCCGCAGTGTAGAGCCTGCGGCGCCTTGGGCGCTGTTCCCGTGAACAGCACGGACATAACAACAAAAAACCGTCAAAGAGGCTTCACACTATGCGTAAACCAGAACTCGCCGCAGCCATTGCTGAAAAAGCAGACCTGACCAAAGAGCAAGCCAACCGCGTGCTCAACGCCATCCTCGAGGAAATCACCGGGGCCCTGCATCGCAAGGACAGCGTCACCCTGGTCGGTTTTGGCACCTTCCTGCAACGTCATCGTGGCGCCCGTACCGGCAAGAACCCGCAGACCGGCGAGCCGGTGAAGATCAAGGCCAGCAACACCGTGGCATTCAAGCCTGGCAAATCGCTGAAAGACAGCGTCAATCCATAAGCATTGAGTGCTCTCCCGCCAGCGGGGGCGCACAGGGGGAAATAGGCACGCCGAGCGCATCGGGTGCCTATTTTTTTGCCTGCCGCAAACCAAAGGCTTGGCTTGCGAAGGCCTGTGGGCGTGGCTAGGATGCCCGCCTGTTTGCGTCGCGACCCAAGGCCAAGGATGACCCGCTCGATCAACAACTCCCCGCTATCGACCGACCTGCTGCGCCGTCTGTTCGTCCCGGCCTGCGTCGCCGGTTTCCTGGCCCTGGGCCTGCCGTCGGCTCTGGCCGGCAATCAGCCGCGCCTGGAACAGATTGGCTATCGCGAGGCCCTCAGCTGGTTCCACAGCCAGAAGTACGACGACACCGGCTCCTGGATCTGCGGTTACTCCCTGGCTCGCGAAGACTACAGCGTGGCGCCCAAGGCCCCGCGCTTGTTGGTGGAGGTGGCGCAGCGTTTTCTCTACCTCAAGACCGGCGGCCAGTTGCTGGAGCTCACGGGCGCGGTGCAAAGCCCGGAGCGTAGCGAGTACCAGAATCTGGGCGCGGGTATCCGGATCACCCTGGACATTCTCAAGCGCAACAATTTCAGCGAGTACCAGGAGTCCCACGATCGCCAGGTGCTGGCACGCATCGAAATCAACGATCAGGTCCAGACCCTGACCCTCAAGGGGCAATCATGCGGCACCTGAACCTGGCCGGCCTTGGCCTGCTGATCGCTTGCAGCGTTTTTTCCGTCCAGGCCGATGAGTCGGCTCCGGGCCAGGGCTGCTACGGCTACCTCACCGAGATGGTGCGTAGCAGTGATTATCCCTACCGTGACTTCACCACCCCGGACAAGCTCAAGCTGCTGGTCGATCGGGATGATGGCCAGCAGTTGAGCCTGCAGCTGTTCTATGAAACCTCCGGTAGCGGGATCATCGGCTGGGTCCGTTATGACGTGGCGCGACAAGCCTTGTGGAACGTCACCATCGATCCCGAGGAACCTCAAGCCCTGACGTTCGATCGGCGCTTGGCCAAGGCCTATGCATCCTGCCTGGATGCGCGCTGAGCCCTGGCCGTGCATCAGCACGGACGATGCTGTGTTAGTTCAAAGTTGCCGACGGATTCCTTGATTGTTACCGGGCATTGCTTGAAGATTTGCCGCAGAACGACCCTCCCTTTTCAGCATGGAACGCCAGCCCTTGTCCTCTTACCGTCTCCAAGAAGCCGATCTCGACATTCCTGACTCCTGGCAGGACCAGAGCATCAACATCTTCAAGCTGCCCGCGGTCGGCGGTGCCCAGGAAGCCAGTTTCGTCATCAGCCGCGACCCGAGCCAGGGCGACGCCTCCTTCAGCGACTACGTAGCCCGGCAACTGAGCAGCGCCGAGCAGCAACTGCCAGGCTTCAGCCTGATCAAGCGCTGGGACTTCGACATGCACGGCCACGCCGCCGTGTTGCTGGACTACAGCTGGAAGCGCGAAGGCCGCGAGCTGATGTTGCGCCAGGTGTTCGTCGAACGTAAGCCGGCGGTACTGATCACCACCCTGACCACCACGGTCAACGACCTGCCCCATCACGAGCCAGCCTGGAAGCAGGCCATGCAGAGCCTCAAGCCGCAGCCGTCGGTGGCCTGACTGCAAAGGTTGCGGAGTACGCGCTGAATAGCCTGGCAGCCACGCTCCCGCGGAGGGAGTCGGCCAGGCTCCAGTGAGTGGCCAGCGAGGCCTTGACCGGCGCCAGAGCTCTTGAGTTCGACTTGAATGGGACGATTTTCAGCTTCCAGGGAGCAATATGAAGTTCAGCGCTCTGTTCGTCAGCCGTGAGGAGCTGTTCTCGATGGGCGTCGAAGAAATTTCCGGTCAGTACTACCTCTCCTTCCCGGTCAGCAGCGGCGTGGTCGATTACGAGGAGTACTACGCCATCGACCGGGCGACTTTCGAGTTGTTCGAGAGGGATATGCAGGCTGCGCTGGAGTTCGTCACCCGCGCCCGGAAGCAGGAGCTGGACCAGTTGCTGATCATCAAGCCGGGCAAGAGGCGCGGTACGGCGATCTGACCCGGCCAGCCTTGTCCTCTGTCAGCTGCCGCGCTGCCAATGCAGGTGCTCACCGATCGTGACCGTCGACAGGGTCTGATCCGGGTCATAGCCGAGGTCATAGTCGAGCTGTTTGAACCAACTGGTGGCGAAGGTCGATGCTCTGGCGACGCGTCCAGCTTGCAACTGGTCGACGCGGACGTACCAGTTGTTGGGCGGCGTGACGGACAGGTAGTAACTCAGGTCATCGGCGCTAAAGGTCCAGCACAATGACATCAGACGCGACTCCGCTGGCCGTGCCTCGTGAATGTGCGCATTGACGATCAGCGACTTGCCATCGAACAGATGGCGATAGCGAACGTTTTCACCATAGGTGGGCACGTCCTTGTCAAAGCGGCTGATGCTCAGGATCAGTTGCCCGTCGGCATCGAAGCCATAGGTCTGCAGATTCTTCGATTCACGATTGGCCTTGCTCAGCGATGCCAGGGGTTTTCCCTCCTTGATGACGCTGGGGATCAAGCGTTCAAAGGGGATAAGCTCCAGGGTCGGGCCAAGGGAATACTCCCAGCGGACCACGGTTTGCCTGATCGCCAGATATTGCTGGTGAACTTCCGGCCCATAACGCTTGAACAGCTCGCCGAGGGTGTTGCGCCGGCTTTCAAGCTCCGGGTTGTTCATGACATTCATTGGGTTATTTCCCCCCGCAGGCGTTGAAGGATTTCTTCCACGAGCCGTTTTCCATTCTTCCCGTGATGTTGGCAAGCACGTTTCTCATGTTCAGATTCTTGCGCTTGGCGGATTTGAGGATCTTGTACAGCAACTTGTCGTTTTCCTTGCCGTGAATATGGGTTCCACCGTGATAGTTGCCTGCTGCCTTCGCCGCGTCCTTGCCTGGGTGCCCAGGCTGGGCCAGTTGGTTGGGGTGGGTGCCCCAAAGCCTTGCGCCGTTCTCTGGGATATCCGGGTGCAGTTTGGCGTCCTCGAGTATCTTGCGTGAGTTCTTGGCGTAGATATTGGTCGCATTCTCCTTGACCGCATGGTGCGGGGTCTGTCCCGGTGCCAGCGGTCGCCCTGCATTGGCCATGTTCTTTCCGAGTTCCTCGGCAGTCAGACCCAGGGGATCGATCCAGGTGGCCGTGTTTGGTCCATAGAGGTAAAGGTTGAAGCCACCTTCCAGGCCAATCGGATCAGGTGTGGTAAAGCGGCCTATATCCGGGTCATAGAAACGCAAGGTGTTGTAGTGCAACCCGGTTTCCCGGTCCAGGTACTGTCCCTGGAATCTCAGGTTCTGCTCTTCGAGGAAATGAGCTTCGCGCTGCTCTTCGAGACAGTTACCCCAGACCCGATAGCGAGCCTGCCAAAGTACATGCCCGTCGGCCTCCGTCAACTGTTCGGGCAAGCCGTTGAGATCATTGTGGTAATAGCGGACCTTTTGTTGTGCGCCGATACCGTCGACTCGCGCCAGCACTTCATGGCCCTCGTCGGCATACAGATAGAGGCTGCTCAGGCCGTTTTTCCGTTCCTGCAACAGGCGTAAGCCATTCCAGGTGAAGTGGGTTTCGTTCAGTAGCTGACCCTGAGAGTCGAGTTCGATCTTTTCGGTCCGCCGCCCCAATGGGTCATAGCCCATGCGCACCAGGGTTTCCCGGGCGCCATCCCGGGTGCGTACCTCTACCAGCCGATGTTCCGCGTCATAGCGCAGGTGCTGGATGCGCCGGCTGCCGCTGCGTTTTTCCACTACCCGGCCAAAGGCATCGTAGCGATAGCGTTTGTCCTGGTAGGTCAGCAGCTTGTTGTGGACCACCAGACCGGCCCCGGCTTGCGGGCTGTCCAGCAGGTTGGCCGCAGCATCGTAGGCGAAGGTTTCGCTGGTGCCTTGTGGGCTGTCCTGGCTGGCAATGATCCGGCCAGTGGCATCGTAGTGCAGCAACTGCCGGTGCTCGCCCTGGGGGAGGCGATCGATGCGCCCCACCAGCTGATTGGCGGGGTCGTAGGCGAACTGCCTTTCCCGGGAGGCCGACAACAGTTGCTGCTGGCCCGTGGGACGCCGCATGCGCGAGCGCAAGCGGCCGGTGCGGTCGTATTCGCTGTGGGTGCTGATCCGCCCCTGGGTGCGCAGGACCTCGCGGTGCAGACGATCACGCTCGAAGTCGCTGATGAGCTGGCCGTCGAGGTTGATCTGATGCAGATGACCGCTGCCGTAATACAGCCGGTTGATCCAGCGCCCATCGGCCAGTTGGGTCTGGGTTAAGTTGCCCAGTTCGTCGTAGTGGTGGCGCAACTGACCCGCCGCGCTTTGCTCCTTCAGAAGCTGGCCCAGGGCGTCGTAGGTAAAGCCCAATGAGCGGCTCTGGCCATGCCCGTCGGTAAAGGTGACGCCGAGTAGTTGATTAAGCGGGTCGTACAGGTACTCGCTGCGACCATCGTCGGTGACTTTGGCGAGCATGCGTCCCACCGCGTCGCGTTCGAACAGGTGGACGATAGGAGTACTGGGAGGCGAGGCTGGATCGTCGTCCTGAGGCGCCGGGGCGAACTCCATCCTGACGGCGTTATCCATCGGGTCGTAGGCAAAACGCCTGGCACTGCCGTCGAGGTCGCGCTGCTCCAGCAGTCGATCGGCGGCGTCCCAGGTGAAGCGGTAGCTCTCGGCGTTCTCGTTGGTCAGCGTCTGCAGGCGCCCGTAATTGTCGTAGTTGAAGTGGACACGCCGGCCATGGGCATCGATGCGCAGTTGGAGCTTGCCGCGCCGATCGTATTCGTAGCGGCTGCTATGTCCCGCCGGATCGGTGTAGCAAAGCAATTGACCTGCGGTGTTGCGCTGGTACCGCTCGATGCGGCCGTCGGCCAGTTGAATACTCAGCAGACGCCCCTGAGGGTCGTGCTCGAAGGCCTGGCGTTCACCGAGGGCATCGGTCGCCACCTGAAGATAGCCGTGGCGGTCATAACTGAAACGGGTGGGGTAGCCCGAGCAGTCGACGTATTTGAGCAACTGGCCCAGGTCATTCCAGGTCAACTGCTTTCGCTTGCCACCGGCATCAATGATTTCCACCACCCGACCGTGATTGTCGTAGCGATAGCGGGTTGTATTGCCCAGCGGGTCGGTTTCGCCAATGCAATTACCAGACTTGTCGTACTGGTAGTTCCAGCTGTTCCCGGCGGCATCGGTTTCTGTCAGCGGCAGCGACCAATGCTCAAGCCATAGGGTCGATTCGTTGCGGCCCAGGGGATCGACATGGCTACACAGGTTGCCAGTCTCGTCGTAGCTGTATTGGTACTGGCCGCCCAGCGGGTCCGTGGCGCCGAGTAACTGGCGCTCTTCGTTCCACTGGAACCGCCAGACGTGGCCAAGCTTGTCCTGGTATTCGGTGATCTGGTGCTGAGTGTTCCACTTGCGCAAGCTCTGACGCTGCAGGCCATCGGTGATGCGGGTGATGCCGGCTTGCAGGTCATAGTCGAAATGGTACTCGTCACCAGCGTCGGTCCAATGCCGCACCACACGCCATTCGCGCTCGTCGACCCGGTCCCAGGCGTAAAAACAACGCAAGCCAGTGGGCAACTGGTGCTCCACCATGCGCTGCTGCGGGTCGTAGGCAAAGTGACGGCTGATTTGGCCGCTGGCATCGCGCACCTGCGCGAGATTGCCTTGGGTGTCGTAGTCATAACTGGCCAGGACCTCGCGCTGCTGGTCGGCATGCAACCGCTCGATCCGCGCCAGCCGCCCTGGCCATTGATTGCTGGGAATCAGCTCCACCTGGAGCAGGTCGAAACTGTCCCGCAGGCGGGTGATGCGTCCACTCGGGTCGTAGTCGAGATGGATTCTGTTGTCGTTGCGATCCCCCAGCAGGCCCAGGCGCAGTCGCAGCGGGTTGCCAGGGCTGGGCTCGAACAGCCGATATACGCCATCGCTGCTTTCGATCAGCAAGCGGCCATCGGTATTGCGCCTCACGCTCAGTCCGGTTCCGGGGCTGAACATGGCGCCACCCGGAGCAATCGAGCCCATGTCGATCTGGCGTCCCTGCTCATCGGTGTAAAGCAGCCGTTCGCCTCCCTCGGGATGCGTCTCGATCTGCACGTTGACTTCAAAGGGCACGCTCCAGCCGGTTCCGAACAGGCCGTCCTGGCGTTCATCGCGACTGTTATAGAAGCGCTGCCAGGCGATCGGCAGCATGCCAGGGAGGACGAAGTCCAGGTCATCCTCACCACCCAGCACCTTGGCCCCGGTCGCGGCATGCACCGGATTGGGCGAACCGGCGACAGCCTGGGTCAGCGCATTGGTGGCTTGGCTGACGACAAACGAATTGACCCCGGCCATCAGCATGCACGGCAGGTTGGCCTTGAACTTGCCCTTGCCGCCCTTGAGCATCATCAGCACGGTCACCGCCAGACCCACCCCCGGGGTCTTGCCGCTGCGGATCTCGCGTACGACCACCGAACCGCCGCCGATGGTCACGTCGGGGGAGATGGGGCCGGCCGATACCACCTTGGCGTCGCAGGTGCTGCGGTCACCGCTGCGCACTGCCGGCTGGCCATCGATACTGACCTTCTCCGAGCCTTCGGCCAGGTACTGCAAAGGCATCGGCGGGTGCTTGGTGCAGGTCACCTGGTCCAGGTCCTTGGGCTGGGAGCCGGGTGCCGGGGAGGCCACGGTGGGACGCCACATCTGCGAGAAAAATTCCGTGGCCATGTCGAGAAAGCCCGGGCCTTCCTCCGGGGTGGCCGAAGGCGTGTCGGTGGCTTCGCCTTCTTCGGCGCCGTCGCCGTTGATCTGCGACGGCGGGGCGATACCGGCCGCGCGGGCCGCCGGCTTGTTGTTGGTGAGGACTTTTTTCGAGCCGCTGGCGATGGTGGCCTGGATCGAGGGCGGGAACAGTGCGTTGCCTATGTCCTCGCATAAACTGCTCAAGCCCTTATCGGCGCCGGTCTTGCTCATGACCACGCCGACCACCACACCCACCACCAGCCCTAGCACGCAGGCACCGAGGCCGCCAGTGGCCACGGTGATGCCCGCTGCCGCGGCCACTGCCATGGTTGCCAGGGTGCCGATGGCGACGTTGGCCGCGACCTCCAGTACGCCGCCGAGGATGTCGGCCATCATCGAGGTGTGTTCCAGCCCGTCGCCCAGGCGGGCGGCCCAGAGTGCATCAGACATGCGCGAACCTCAGCCCAGGACCAGGGTGTTCTTGATCTGCTGCCAATGCGCGGCTTCGGCGTCGCCGAGTTTCTGGGCCTTGACGTAGCTCATGGCGAGCATTTGTCGGGTGCCGGGTAGCACCAGCGCCAGCTGGTACTGGAATACGCGTTCCTTGCCCTTGGTGAACTGGCTGCGCAGCTCCATGGCCTGGATGTCCTTGGCTGGTCCCACCAGCACCGGCTTGGGTTCTTGCGCGCGCAGCTCCTGCACCTGCTGCTCCAGGCGTTGCAACTGGCTGGCCAGGCTGTTCTCCAGGGTTTCGCCGTCGCCCAGCAGGCTGCGGCTGACGATCAGCGAAGTGCCCAGGGCCGGGAATTTGAGGATGTTGATCGAGGCGTCCTGCAGTTCGCCGGCTGGCGGCTGGAACTGCAGTTCATTGAGGCGATAGGTCATGACCCATGTGTCCTTTGATTAACCCTTGGGGGCGGGAAAGACCGCGTTAACCTTGGCAGTGATGGCGCCTTGTACGCCCTGGCCCTCGGTGGTGGTGCCCGGGCCGCCGCCATTGTTCAGGTGCAGCACGCCACCGGTATTGATTTCGGCATCGCCCGAGGCATGCACGCTGATATTGACCCCACACAGGTTGATCTGGCCGCTGGCGTTGAGCTCCAGGATGCTGGCGCCGCAGACCAGGCGCAGGCGCTCGCCGACCTCGATCACGTAGCTCTGGCCGATGCTGTCGAGTTTCTTCTCGCCCACCGCCAGTTCATCCACGTGCCGGACGATGCGCACCCGCTTGTTGCCGATGGTCACGAACTCGTCGTGGCCGATGCTCTTGTTGCGGTTGTTGCCCACCGAGTGGCTCTCGTTGACCTCGACCACGATGTCCTGGTTGCGCTCGGCATGGATGTACAGCTGCTCGGCGCCCTTCTTGTCCTCCATGCGGATTTCGTTGAAGTTGGCCGGCGAGCCGCCCTTGCTCGAGCGGCTCTTCATGCCGCTCTGGGTGGCGTTGGCCGGCAGGTCGTAGGGCACGCTCTGCTCGGCGTTGTATACGCGGCCGGTGATGATCGGCCGGTCGGGGTCACCCTCGAGGAAACTGACGATGACTTCCTGGCCGATGCGCGGGATCTGCATCGAGCCCCAGTTCTTGCCGGCCCAGGCCTGGGACACGCGGATCCAGCAGGAGCTGTTTTCGTTGGACTGGTCATGGCGATCCCAGTGGAAGTGCACCTTGACCCGGCCGTACTGGTCGGTCCAGATCTCCTCGCCGGAAGGGCCCACCACCCGTGCGGTCTGCGGGCCCTGAACCAGCGGTTTGTGGGTGCTGGAAAGGGGCCGGAAGCTCTGCTGGGAGTCGATGCAGGTCAGGTGGCTTTCGAACTGCGCGCCACCGCCGCCGCCACCGCTTTCCAGGCTTTCCTGGACCACGTAGTAGCGGATGCCGACGATCAAGTACTCGCGGTTCTGGTCCTGGCGGCTGAAGCCGGTGAGGCTGAACAGGTTGCCCACTCCCAGGCCACGGGCGTTGCCGCTGAGCTCGATGCGCTCGTGCAGGCTTTGCAGGGCCTCGATGCGGGTCTGCGCATAGTGCTCGCCGTCGCTGCTCTGCACGTAGGTGCCGGGATAGTCGTACAGCGGGTAGTCGCCGGCGGTGTGCGGACGCGGCATGGCCGAGCGTACATCGATTCGCGCGCTGGGCCGCTGGAAGTCGTAGTCGTTGAGCTCCAGGGAGCCGGGCTGGACTTCCTGGGCCAGGTGCCAGTCGAAGATATGGTCGCGCTCGCGCTGCTGTTCATCACGCGGGTAGTAGGGCACCGAGGCGTAGCCGGGCACGCTGCCGTGGGCACCGTAGGCGTCGGCGAGCACCAGCACATGGCGGTCCTTCTCGTGGCGGAAGAAGTAGTAGATGCCTTCCTGCTCCATCAACCGGCTGACGAAATCGAAGCTGGTCTCGCGGTACTGCACGCAGTATTCCCACTCGCGGTAGGGACGGCTCAGGGCGTCTTCGAAATCCGAGAAACCCAGGTCGCGGAACACCTGCTTGATGATCTGCGGAATGCTCAGGTTCTGGAAAATCCGGCAGTCGGAGGTGCGGCTGAGCAACCACAGCCAGGGCCGCAGCGTCACCTGGTAGCTGGCGAACTGGCCGGTGTCGACGTTCTGGCTGCAACGCGCCACGATGCCGTGGAAATGCCGCTGGCCGCCGCCGTCCAGTTGCACGCTCAAGCCCATGGGCTTGCCCAGAAGCTGGTTGAGGTCGATGGCCGCGTCGCTGGAAGTCAGCTGCAGCTGGTAGTCGAACAGGCGCCCCAGCTCCTCGCCGCCGCCCATGCTCTTGAGCAGCAGGACATCCGGGCCCAGGGGGCAGTTGACCTGCGCCAGTCGTGTGGATTGCTGAAATAGCATCGTCAGTCTCGTTGAGGGGGAAAGCAGCGGCAAGCTGCAAGTTGCTGGCTACAAGCCTGCCGCTGATGCTTAGTTTGGCTCGCTGAAGTCGTAGTGCAGTTCGTTGTCCCGCTGGCTGATGCGCACTCCGGCCAGGGCCTTGCCTTCGAGCATGCGCGTGAGGAACTCGCGGCTCATGTCCGGCAGCAGGCTGTTGGTCAGGATGGCGTCGATCATGCGGCCACCGCTTTCGGTCTCGGTGCAGCGCGAGACAATCAGATCGATGACGGCATCGTCGAAGTCGAAGCCCACCTTGTGGGTGCTCTCCACGCGCTTCTTGATCCGTCCCAGTTGCAGGCGGGTGATGGCCTTGAGCATCTCGTCGCTCAGCGGGTAATAGGGGATGGTCACCAGGCGGCCCAGCAGCGCCGGCGGGAAGATCTCCAGCAGCGGCTGGCGCAGGGCCTTGGCGATCTCTTCCGGCTCCGGCACGGCCTGCGGGTTCTTGCAGACATCGGCGATCAGCTCGGTACCCGCGTTGGTGGTGAGCAGGATCAGGGTGTTCTTGAAGTCGATCATGCGGCCTTCGCCGTCTTCCATGACGCCCTTGTCGAACACCTGGAAGAACATCTCGTGCACGTCCGGGTGGGCTTTTTCCACTTCATCCAGCAGCACCACGCTGTAGGGCTTGCGCCGCACCGCTTCGGTCAGCACGCCGCCTTCGCCGTAGCCGACGTAGCCGGGCGGGGCACCCTTGAGGGTGGACACGGTGTGGGCTTCCTGGAACTCGCTCATGTTGATGGTGATGACGTTCTGCTCGCCGCCGTACATGGCTTCGGCCAGGGCCAGGGCGGTCTCGGTCTTGCCCACCCCGGAGGTGCCGGCGAGCATGAACACGCCGATCGGCTTGTTGGGGTTGTCCAGGCCTGCGCGGGAAGTCTGGATGCGCTTGGCGATCATCTGCAGGGCGTGGTCCTGGCCGATGATGCGCTTCTTCAGGTGCTGGTCGAGGTTGAGCACGGTCTCGATTTCGTTGCGGGCCATGCGACCCACCGGAATCCCGGTCCAGTCGGCCACCACCGAGGCCACCGCCTGGTAGTCCACGGTCGGCAGGATCAGCGGGTTCTCGCCCTGCAGGGCGCTGAGGCGTTGTTGCAGGTCCACCAGCTTCTCGCGCAGGCCATGGCCTTCATCGCCCGCATCGCTGTCCACCAGGCCGACGTTCTCGCGCAGTTGGGCACGGGTGGCCAGCAACTCGTCCACCAGGGTCTTTTCTTCGCTCCAGCGGCTTTCCAGCTCGGCCAGGCGCTCACGCTCGGCGGCCAGCAGGTTCTCGCTGTTGACCTGGCGCTGGCCGATGGCGACGCCGATCGCCTGTTCCCGGGCGATGATCTGCAGCTCGGTTTCCAGGGCCTCGATGCGCCGGCGGCTGTCGTCCACCTCGGCCGGCACCGCATGCAGGCTGATGGCGACCCGGGCGCAGGCGGTGTCCAGCAGGCTCACCGATTTGTCCGGCAACTGGCGCGCCGGGATGTAGCGATGGGACAGCTTGACCGCCGCCTCCAGGGCTTCGTCGAGGATCTGCACCTGGTGGTGCTGTTCCATGGTCGAGGCCACGCCGCGCATCATCAACAGCGCCTTGTCTTCCGACGGCTCGGCCACTTGCACCACCTGGAAGCGCCGGGTCAGGGCCGGGTCCTTCTCGATGTGCTTCTTGTATTCGGCCCAGGTGGTGGCGGCCACGGTGCGCAGGGTGCCGCGGGCCAGGGCCGGCTTGAGCAGGTTGGCCGCGTCGCCGGTGCCGGCGGCGCCACCGGCGCCGACCAGGGTGTGGGCTTCGTCGATGAACAGGATGATCGGCTTGGGCGAAGCCTGGACGTCCTCGATGACCTGGCGCAGGCGCTGTTCGAATTCGCCCTTCATGCTGGCGCCAGCCTGCAGCAGGCCGACATCGAGGCTGCGCAGTTCGACGTCCTTGAGCGCCGGTGGCACGTCGCCGGCGACGATGCGCAGAGCGAAACCTTCGACCACGGCGGTCTTGCCCACCCCGGCCTCGCCGGTGAGGATCGGGTTGTTCTGCCGACGGCGCATGAGGATGTCCACCAGCTGGCGGATCTCTTCGTCACGGCCGACGATGGGGTCGAGCTTGCCGCTGCGGGCCTGTTCGGTCAGGTCCACGGTGAAGCGCTTGAGGGCTTCCTGCTTGCCCAGGGCGCTGGGGGCCATGGCGCCGCTGGCTTCGCCGGGCACCGCGCCGGCATTGAAGCCGTCGCTGGCGGCCAGGGCGTTTTCCGGCGAGTCGCCGATGTATTCGTCGAAGCGTTCGGCCAGGCTCTCGACCTTGATCTTGTCGAACTCCTTGGACAGCCCCAGCAGCGCATGGCGCAGGCTTGGGGTCTTGAGGATGCCGATCACCAGGTAGCCGGTGCGTACCTGGCTTTCGCCGAACATCAGGCTGCCGTAGACCCAACCGCGCTCCACCGCTTCCTCGACGTGGGACGACAGGTCGGTGATCGAGGTCGAACCCCGGGGCAGGCGGTCCAGGGCCTCGGTCAGGTCCTTGGCCAGGCGCGCCGGCTCCAGGTTGAACTGGCGGATGATGCGGTGCAGGTCCGAGTCCTGCAGCTGCAGCAACTGGTGGAACCAGTGGGCCAGCTCCACATAGGGGTTGCCCCGCAACTTGCAGAAGACCGTGGCGGCTTCGATGGCTTTGTAGGCAACGCTGTTGAGTTTGCCGAACAGCGCCGCGCGACTGATTTCACCCATGCTCTGTGCTCCTTGGTGTTTGTGAGGTAGTGGCCTGATCGGCGTAGTGCCGGGCCAGAATGAGGTCTTCGGCATCGCTGCCGGGGCGCCCGAGCCAGGTGTTGAAACCCAGGCGCTGGCGGCCGTCGAGTTGCAGTTTGGGGACCTCGTCCTTGCGCAGGACCAGGTTCAGGTCCCAGTCCAGTTCGTGGCCCAGGTATTCGGCGACCCAGGCCACCAGTTCCTTGAACTGCTGGCCGTCGGGGAGCATCCCCAGGTAGTCGTCCAGCTTCAGCGGGCCGAGGCGGATGCGGAATTTGTGCTGGCGATCCCAGACATGGCTGCCCAGGCAGAAGTCCACTCCCAGCTGGTGGGCCTGGACCCCGACCCGGCTGCGCTCGGGCAACTCCAGCCACTGGCCGACGTATTCCTCGATCGCCACCGGCAGGCCGAAATACTCGCCGATGATCGCCCGCAGGCCATCGGGGTAGCGGGTCTGGGCCGAGAGGTGGCCGCTGTAGTGCAGCTTGGCGGTGTCGGCGATCAGCCCCTGCTTGAGCAGGCTTTGCATACCCCGGCCGCTCAAGGCCGCCAGGCGCGCCGACCAGTAGTCGTCGTCCGGGCGGTCGTGGCTGACCGTTGGCCGGGCTTCGGCCCAGGCGCGATAGAACAGGCTCAGCAGGCGATGGTGGAACACGTCCAGGAAGCGCTTGCTGGTGCTGTCGGCGTTGTTGCGCTGGCGCTCGCGCACGTATTCGGTGAAGTGCAGCGGCATCGGCCCGTTGGGCCCGCCCAGGCCGAAGAAGAACTGTTCCAGGCGAGTGCTGGCGCCATCGTTGCCGGGGGTGACCGAAGCCAGGGTCGCCGGGGCGAAGGTGCAATCGGCCTGCTGGCCCAGGCGCAGCGGATCGTCCGCCAGGCGCAGGGAGTGACCGAAGCGCGGCAGTTGCGGCGACAGGCATTCGATACGCCGCAGGGCCTGGAAGAAGTCGTACTCCCAGGGCTCGGCGTGCATCGCCGCCAGCGTATTCAAAGAGTCGGACGACGTCCGGGCTTGGCTTTCCATCGCATGATCTCGCCGCGTTCGGTGGTACGGATCACCGTCTCGGTAAAACTGTTGATCGACACGTAGCGTGCCAGGAAGCGTTCGAACACTGCCCCGAGCAGGAACACCCCGGTGCCGCGAAACGCGTTTTCATCGAATTCCAGGGTGATCTCCAGGCCCCGTCCGAAGACGATCGGCCCGGGCATCGGCAGGCGCCGGGTCACCGCCTTGCTGCTGACTTCGCGCAGGCCTTCGATCTGCAGTTGCAGGGCCGCGTCGTTGCTGTCGCCATACAAGCGCAGCAATTCGCGCAGGGCCGCCGCGCCCTGGCCCTGCTCGGCGAGCGACAGGTAGTTCAGCGACAACTGGCTGATCAGGCGCCAGGCCTTGCCGTCATGGGCGTGGCTGGGACGTGGCCGGCTCGGTCCGGCCAGGCAGCGGATGGCCTGCACCGGGGCGCTGTCGGCCAGGGTGAAGTCGGTCTTGCCGCTGCCCACGTTCATGAACAGCGGCAGGTCGCGGTTGGTGCACAGGGCGCTGACCCCGAGCTGGCGCAGGTCATGGCGATAGGGCGCCTGCTGGCTGTCCACCAGGCTGACGAAGGATTCGCTGCCGATGTAGGTCGAGCGCGGGCCGTTGCGGCGTTGGTCGCTGGACAGCACCCGGGGCTCGCGCCGCAGGATGTAGTAGGCCTGGTCGCGGCCGTAGCGTGACGGGTCGCGCACCGCATAGAACGGCAGGAACGGCTGCTCCGGCCCCGTGCCGTGGCCGCTGAGGGTGCTCAGCGAGTGCACTTCATAGTCCATCGGCCGGGTACGGTCGGCGATCACATGGTGCTCGTTGACCCGGTCGGACAAGTGGATACGGTCCAGGCGCTTGGGAAACAGGTTGATCGCCGGGGTGCAGAAGGGCACGAACTGGCTGCTGCCGACGCTGCCTTCCAGGCTCTGCTCGAAGCGCTCGAACAGCACGATCAGCTCCAGCTCCTGGCCGGCACAGCGCTGGACGGCGCGGCCCAGCTGGGCGAACTCGACGAACAGGAAGCGGTTGGGCAGGGCGAAGTATTCCTGCAGCAGGCGGTAGCCCTGGAACGCCTGGGGCACCACGGGCAGCGCCGCATCGCGATCGTCGAAACCCCGCGAGCGCAGGGCGTCCTGGGGCAGGCGTTCGACCCAGTCGCCGCCCGGAGCCCGGGCGAAGATCGCGCAAGCGTTGCCCAGCAGTTGTTCGTAGAGACGGAACGGCAGCTCGTCGTTGCCGTTCAGGTACAGCGGCAGCTCGTCCAGGGCCAGGCTGCAAAATGGCAGCTCGGCACCGGTGCGCAGGGTCAGGCGCAGCCCGGCCTTGGCCTTGGGCTCGCTGGCGGCCAGGCGCCCGAGCACCGCCGAGGGGTTGCCGAAGTATTCGGCCTGGCTCACCTGCAGCGGCCACAGGGTCACCGGGTGGGCGGTGCGGTATTCGCAGCAGGTCTGGGTGTCGCGACCCAGGGCCGCGCGCAGGCTGGTGCCACGCTCCAGGGTGAAGCCGCTGCCCAGGCTGCCTTCATCGGGATCGGCCTGCAATTGCACCACGGTCATCGACGGGGTCGGCGCCAGGTAGTGCGGGTAGGCGATCTCCAGCAGGTTATGGGTGAAGGTCGGGTATTCGGCATCGAGCTTGAGTTGCACCCGTGCCGCCAGGTAGGCGAAGCCTTCCAGCAGGCGCTCGACATACGGGTCGGCGCAGTCCATGCCCGACAGGGTCAGGCGGCTGGCGATCTTCGGGTATTCCTTGGCGAACTCCGCGGCGCTCTCGCGCACGTGGTGCAGTTCCTGGTTGTACAGGTCCAGCAGGCGCGGGTTCATGAGCGCCTCCGGGAGTCGCCCTGGACCACCCGGACATGTCCGGATTCCAGGTCCATGTCGGTTTGCAGCAACAGGCGCAAGGGCATCGGCTGCGCCCACAGGTCGCCTTCGATCTCGAAACTCAGGGCGTTGTGGTTCATCTCGCCAGGCGCGGTGCGCGCACGGACCCGCAAGGTGTTGCGCAGGATCCGCGGTTCGAAGGTGGCGATGGCCTGGTGGATCAGGTTCTCCAGGGCCGGTATATCGATGCTCGACGCGCTGTACCCGGCCAGGGCCGGCAGGCCGTAGTTGACCACCGAGGTGCCGGCGGGGGTGTGCAGGGTGGCGTCGGCTTCGAGCAATGAGGTGGTGTTGAGCAGCCAGGCGAGATCGCGCAGGACCGAGGCCTTGAGCTGGCTCAGGGACAGGACGCGCTTGTCCGGGCTTTCTTTCAGGTTGCCGGGTTCGTCGTCGGTCAGACGATCCAGCAGGGAAGGTTGCAAGCGATCGCGGGCGGCGATGTCGGTTACCACGGGGTTCGCTCCAGGATCGGATTGCGCAGGCAGGACGTCAGGAAAATGAATGCAGCCTCAAAACGCGCCAACCTGTAGCCGCTGTCGCAGGCCACCAGACCCGGGACGTTGCCCGGGCCGGTTGCCTGCGATGCGGCCGCAGTGGATCAGCGCTTGGTGTTCGAGCGGATGTTCCAGCCGTACTTGATCGGGCCGCCGTCCTTGGTGCCGTCGGCTTTCTGCGGCTGGTACTCGACCGCCACCTGGGCGAAGTTCAAGGTGATGTTTTCGGTCAGGCGATCATCGCTGCCCGAACCGCCGGTGCTCAGGGAAGTGATCAGCACTTCTTCCAGGTCGATGATCATGTACTCGACCTGGCTTTCACCGCCGGCCTTGCGCACGGTCAGGCGCACCTTGTCGATGTGCTTGCCGCTGGAGCAATGCATCATCAGGTTCGGCGAAGCCTTGTCGACGTACTTGGTCAGCGACAGGTCCTGGATGTTGACCTTGCCCGCGCCACCGCCACCGCCTACGTGCATGTTGCCGGACTGGGACATGCCCCAGCTCCAGTTCAGCACGTCGATTTCGTCCTTGTGGGCTTTGTCCATGGACTCGCCCTTGATGTCACCGATCTTGATGAAAATATCAACAGCCATGTTTTCTCCCTGTGTGGCCCTTGCCACGATGTTTGTTCAGCTTGGCGGCCGCTGCCGGCGTTCGGGCAGTGGCCGCTAGTTGGGGTGTCAGGCGCCTTTTGCCGATGGCAGCTTGGAAACCAGGCGCAGCGAAACGGTCAGTCCTTCGAGCTGGTAGTGCGGACGCAGGAAGAACTTGGAGTTGTAGTAGCCCGGGTTGCCTTCGACTTCCTCGACCACCACTTCCGCCGCGGCCAGCGGGTGCTGGGCCTTGGTGGTCTCGGTGGAGTGCGCCGGGTCGCCATCGACGTAGTTGAGGATCCAGTCCTGCAACCAGCGCTGCATCTCGTCCTTCTCTTTGAAGGAGCCGATCTTGTCGCGCACGATGCACTTGAGGTAGTGGGCGAAGCGGCAGGTAGCGAACAGGTACGGCAGGCGCGCGGCCAGGTTGGCGTTGGCGGTGGCGTCCGGATCGTCGTACTCGGCTGGTTTCTGCAGCGACTGGGCGCCGATGAAGGCCGCAAAGTCGGTGTTCTTCTTGTGCAGCAGCGGCATGAAGCCGTTCTTGGCCAGTTCCGCCTCGCGCCGGTCGGAGATGGCGATCTCGGTCGGGCACTTCATGTCCACGCCACCGTCGTCGGTGGGGAAGGTGTGCGCCGGCAGGTTCTCTACCTCGCCGCCGGACTCCACGCCGCGGATCCGCGAGCACCAGCCGAAATGCTTGAACGAACGGTTGATGTTCACCGCCATGGCGTAGGCCGCGTTGGCCCAGGTGTACTTGGAGCTGTCGGCGCCGTCGGTGTTTTCTTCGAAGGCGAAGGCTTCCACCGGGTCGGTCTTGGCGCCGTAAGGCAGGCGTGCCAGGAAGCGCGGCATGGTCAGGCCGATGTAGCGCGAGTCTTCCGATTCACGCAGGGAGCGCCAGCCGGCGTATTCCGGGGTGGTGAAGATCTTGGTCAGGTCCCGTGGGTTGGACAGTTCCTGCCACGAGCCCATGCCCATCACGGTCGGCGAAGCCGCGGAGATGAACGGCGCGTGCATGGCCGCGCAGACCTTGGACAGCTCGCCCAGCAGCTCGACATCCGGTGGCGACTGGTCGAAGTAGTAGTCGCCCACCAGGCAGCCGTAGGGCTCGCCGCCGAACTGGCCGTATTCCTCTTCGTACATCTTCTTGAACATCGGGCTCTGGTCCCAGGCCGTGCCCTTGAATTTCTTCAGGGTCTTGTGCAGCTCCGGCTTGGAGATGTTGAGCACGCGGATCTTCAGTTGCTCGTCGGTCTCGGTGTTGTTGACCAGGTAGTGCAGGCCGCGCCAGGCGCTTTCCAGCTGCTGGAATTCCGGGTGGTGGATCACCTGGTTGACCTGGGCGGTGAGCTTGGCGTCGATGGCCGCGATGATCGACTCGATCGACTTGATCGCGTCGTTGGACACCAGGTCGGTCTGCGCCAGGGCCTGTTCGGCCAGGGTGCGGACCGCGGTTTCCACGGCTTCGCGAGCGCGTTCGGTCTTGGGCTTGAACTCTTGCAGCAGCAGCGAGGCGAATTCGCTGGCCTGTTCGGTGGCGCCGGGTTGGGCCTGATTGTCACGCATCAATTCGGTCATGATCGTTTGTCCTGATTAAGCGTTAGGCTCGGAGTCCACAGGCTTTGGCGCACTCGCCAGGGCCTGGAGCAACGCCGGATCCTTGATGGCTTTCATGATGATTTCTTCGGCGCCGGTCTTGCCGTCCATATAGGTCAGCAGGTTGGCCAGCTGGGTACGGGCTTCCAGCAGCTGGTTCAGCGAGTCGACCTTGCGCGCCACCGCCGCAGGGCTGAAGTCGTCCATGCTCTCGAAGGTGATGTCCAGGCTCAGGTTGCCTTCTCCGGTCAGCTCGTTGGGCACGTGGAACGCCACCCGTGGCTTCATCGCCTTGAGGCGCGAGTCGAAGTTGTCGACGTCGATTTCCAGGAACTTGCGGTCGGCCACGGCGGCCAGGGGCTCGGCCGGCTTGCCCGCCAGATCGGCCATGACACCCATGACGAAGGGCAGCTGGACCTTTTTCTCGGCGCCGTAGAGTTCGACGTCGTATTCGATCTGTACCCGGGGCGCGCGGTTGCGCGCGATGAACTTCTGAGAACTTTGCTTCGCCACGTTGTGCTCCTGGTCGCTGCTGCGACGGTGTTGGCGTCGGTCGGTGATTGCCGTTGACGTTACTGTTCGGTCCGTCCGCGATTAGTCGGATTCGGGACCGCGCAGGTTTTCAAATTGGGACATGCCGTCGGGGATCAGGTTGCGCACGATGGCCGCGAAGTCGGCGTTGACCAGGTTCTTGGCCCGGTTGAGCAAAACCGGCAACGGGCTCGAAGGCTCGTGGCGGCTGTAGTAGGCCAGTAGCCGGTCGAGGCTGCGCAGCACGTCGTCGCGGCTGTTGATCTCCCCCGAAATCCGGGGCTGGGCCGGCGCCGTGGGGGCGCTGGGCTCTTGGGCGGGTGCTGGCTCGACCTCGGCTTCGGCGGGGCTGTCGGCCGCCTGCGCAGCGTGCTGGCCCAGCACCTGCAACGCCAGGCGCAGCGGTTGCTTGAGGGCGCTGAGGTCCACGCCACTGGCGGAGCCGACCTGTTCGCTGACCTGCTTTTCGATGGACTCGACCGCCGAGCGAGCGCTGCTCAAGGCGTGGCGAATGGCATCCAGGTGCTCCGGGTCGCTGTCTTGCAGCGCACCGGCCAGATGGTCGGAGCCCAGGCTCTCGCCGGAAAAATGCTGCAAGCCGGCCGCATTCAGGGCGGCCCGCACGCTGACCGGGCCGAAGGTCCGGGAACGGGTGAGGATGGCGTCGCGCAGCAGGCCGATGGTGGTATCGGAAGCCAGGCCGGCGAGGGCGTTGATACGGACGGTAGGGTCGTTGTCGTCGTCGGCGTCCAGGCGTGGATGCAGTTGCTCCCAGTAGTCGCGCAACAGGCCGTCGATCAGCTCGAGGCTGGTGGCCAGGCCCGGCAGGCCTTCGAGGGCCAGGGTGCTCTGGAGCAGGAAATGGGTGATGCGCAGGTCCTTGCTGCGAGACAGCAAGTCCAGGCTCTGCTGCTGGATGCCGCGCCACTCCGGCGGTTCGGCCGGAAGGATCGAGTCGCCCATGCTGCGCTCGGGCTGGCCCTGGGCGGACCGCTCCAGATGCAAGAAATCCGCGTCGTATTCCAGGTCTTCGCCACAAGGCGAAGTTGCTGAAATCGCAGCGAGCAACATCGGTACATCCACCTGGTTCGATCTCCCTATCGGCCTGCAGGACTGTCAGGCAGTTAATGCACTAGTTAATTGTGAACTCGCGCACATTTCTTGGTTTATATAGACTCTTTGATACTAGTGAGCCATCATCCGTGTTCAAGAAGTTGTGCATTTTTGGTGTAGTACTTGTGCCTTGTCAAGGTAAGCTATTCACCTTGCATGACAGTGATATGTCGCCTTACTTGGCCCCCTGACCGAAGGGTCAAATCGAGGGCGTAAGAAAGGCTTTTGTCATCTGTGTCGGTTAGGTTGAGCGAACGTGCTGTGAACTGTGCGATTTAAGGGATTTTTGCGGGCTTTTCATCTTTTTACGGAACTTTTTACCCAACGCCGGTTCGCACGCGGAAGTACAGCAAGGAGGCGCGATGTCGCTGTGTTTGACTATCACTAGTTATCATAAGATTACCCCCGGTCAATGCCCTGAGAAACTAATGGACCAGGGAATGATGGCAATTGGCCGTAGTTCTGATAACGACTGGGTACTTCCCGATCCCGAGCGCTTAGTCTCTGCGCGACATTGCGTCATCCAATACAAGGATGGTCGCTATTATTTGACCGATAACAGTACTAATGGTGTGGAGTTAGTCCGCGCCGGTATCCGCATGCGTCGAGGCGCCAGCGAGCTACTGGAAGATGGCGAAGTCATTCGGATCGGCGATTACGAGATCAGCGCGCGAATCGATTTCAGCATGAGCCGGTCCCAGGCCGAGGCTTTCGCCGGGGACAACGCCAACAGCTTCGAGGCGCTGATGGGTCGCCAGGCGGCGCCGCCGACGCCGATCGAGCCGATCTCCATGGCGCCGGTGGCGCACTTCCAGGGCGCTTCGGCCCAGGACACCTTTCCCGATCTGTTCGACTTCCTGGCGCCGGGCGCGACCCCGCCGGCGACCCAGCCGGACCATGTCCCTGCCGAGCAGCACGACTTCCGGCCGCCGACGCCTACCGCCATTCCCCAGCCGCTGCCCCAGGTGCCGCCGGTGGCGCCAGCGCCCCAAGGGGTGGGGATGATCCCGGAAGACTGGGATCTGTTCGCCGAGACGCCGTCCAGGCCGGCACCCGCACCGCTGCCCGAGGCCGCCCCGCCAGTGCCGCCGGCGGCGACGCCGTTCCCTGATATCGGCGAGTTCGCCACGCCATTCGAGGAGCCGCAACCGCAACCCGTGGCCGTTGCGCCAGTCGCACCTGTTGCACCTGTTGCACCTGTTGCCGCCCCGGTCGCCCCGGTCGCTTCGCCGGCCACCGCGCCAGCCGGCGAGCCGGTGCCGCAAACCGACCTGCTGCAAGCGTTCCTGCGTGGCGCTGGCCTGGAGCATTTGCGTATCGATCCGCAACAGGCCGCGGCGCAGATGGAAAGCCTGGGCCGCAGTTATCGGCTGATGGTCGAGGGGCTGATCGACGTGTTGCGTGCCCGCAGTAGCCTCAAGGGCGAATTTCGCATGCAGCAGACGATGATCCGCCCGGTGGAGAACAATCCGCTGAAGTTCGCGCCGAATGTCGACGAGGCGATGCTTTTGCTGTTGCGTCACAGCAGCCAGGCGTTCATGGCCCCGGACCAGGCGGTGCAGGACAGCTTCGACGATTTGCGCGCCCACCAACTGGCGGTCATGGCCGGCGTGGAAGCGGCCATCAAGCACCTGCTCGGGCGTTTCGAGCCCAGCGAACTGGAAGCCCGCATGAGCAAGCCCGGCGGCCTGGGCAACCTCTTCGGCGGTTCGCGCCAGGCGCAGAACTGGCAGCAGTTCACCGCGCTCTACAAGCAGATTTCCCAGGAGGCCCAGGATGATTTCCAGGACCTCTTCGGTCGCGAGTTCAGTCGCGCCTACGAAGAACACACCCACCGGTTGCGCCGCTCCTGAGCGCCCCTGGAAACCCCCAGACACGGATACACGGACAGCTGACACGTCATTGAGGACGCAGGATGATTCAACGATTACTGACATTGGTCGCCATGCTGGTACTGGCGGCTTGTGCCAAGGACACCCCGCCACCAGCGGCCGATCCGGCCAAGGACGGTCCCGGCGCCACTTCGGTGGAGCTGCATTTCCAGGCCACGCCCGGGCTCAATCCCAGCCCTGACGGCAGCAGCACGCCGGTGCGGGTACGGATCTTCGAACTGAAGAACCCGGCGGCCTTCATGCGTGCCGATTACTTCGCCCTGGCGGAACGCGCCCCGGCGACCCTCGGCCCCGACCTGATCGACCAGGATGAAGTGCTGGTGCAGCCGGGCGATCAGTTCACCCTCAAGCGCACCCTGGACCCGGCCACCCGCCAGGTCGGCTTGCTGGTGGGCTTTCGCGAGATCGACCGGGCCCAGTGGCGGGTCAGCGTCAATACCGCGGCACACCTGAACAACGCATATCAGATCAGCCTCGACCTGCGCGCGGTCAGCGCCGAACTCGCGGCGTCCCCATCCAGCCCCGCCCAATAGGCAATCGGAGCAACCATGTCCTGGAACAATCGAGTGGTCTGGTCGGAAGGCATGTTCATTGGAACCCAGCACTTCCAGCAGCACGACCGTTACCTGGAGAACCTCATCGACGCTCGCAGCCGTCCGCTGGCGACCGGCGCCTGGGGGTTTTCCGAGCTGCGTATCGACCAGGGCCTGCTGGCCCAGGGCAAGCTGGCGATCATCAGCGCCCGTGGCCTGTTGCCCGACGGCACGCCGTTCAACATTCCCCATGACGACCTGGCGCCCAGCCCGCTGAGCATCGACGACAACCTGCGCGATGGCCTGGTGTACCTGGCCCTGCCGCTCAAGCGCGCGGGCGCCCGGGACACCGTGGACGAAGGCGAGGAGCTGGGCGGGGCGCGCTACCTGAGCCAGGTGCGCGAGGTGCGTGACGATAACGCCGCCTTCGAAAACCGCGCACCGGTGGCCGTGGGGTCACGGGCCCTGCGCCTGCTCACGGCCCAGGACGGCTTGAGTGACTACGCCGCCGTCGGCGTGGTGCGGATCAAGGAAAAGCGTGCCGACCGCGCCCTGGTGCTGGACGACAGCTACATCCCGCCGTTGCTGGATGTGGCGGCTTCCAAGCCGTTGAGCGCCTTTCGCAGCGAACTGCTGGGGCTGCTGCACCAGCGTGGCGAGGCCCTGGCCGGACGCGTGGTGGCCTCGGGGGCCGGTGGCGCTTCGGAAATCGCCGACTTCATGCTGCTGCAACTGGTCAACCGCGCACAGCCGTTGATCAGCCACCTGAACCAGATCAGCCCGCTGCATCCGGAGCGCTTTTATAGCGAACTGGTGGGTCTGGCCGGCGAGTTCTCGACCTTCTCCAACAGCAGCCGGCGTCCGGCGGAGTACCCGCAGTACCAGCATGACGAGCTGGCGCTGAGCTACGCCCCGGTCATGCAGGCGCTGCGCGAGGCCCTGTCGATGCTGATCGACAGCAAGGCCACGCCGATCCCGATCGTCGAGAAGGCCTACGGTGTGCACGTGGCGATGCTGGCCGACCGGACCTTGCTGGACAACGCCAGCTTCATCCTGGTGGTGCGCGCCGACGTGCCCGGCGAGACCCTGCGCGGGCGTTTCGCCCAGCAGAGCAAGGTCGGTTCGGTGGAGCACATCCGCGACCTGGTCAACCTGCAACTGCCGGGCATCGGCCTGCTGCCGCTGCCGGTGGCGCCACGCCAGTTGCCGTATCACGCGGGTTCGACCTACTACGAACTCGACCGTGGTAGCGAGCACTGGAAGCAGCTGGCCCATTCCGGTGGTTTCGCCTTCCACGTCGCTGGGGAATTCCCGGGGTTGAACCTGGCCTTCTGGGCCATTCGAGGATAAGTCGCGATGCATCCGTTCGACGATTCGGCAGGGCAGCCGTCCCCGGCCAACGACCGCACCCAATTCATGCCGCGCCCCGGTGGTCGCGCGCCCGAGCCCGGGCGCCCGGCAGCCGCTCCGGCGCCCTCGCTGGCGATGCCGGCGGCGCCGCTGGCTTGCGGCCAGGCCCAGGGCCTGAACCCCCTGGAGAGCGCTGCTGGCCCGTTGCTGGCATTGCTCACCCGCCTGCGCAGCACCCTGGCGCATCCGGCGCCGGCCAGCCTGCGGGCGCAACTGCTGGCCTACCTGCGCCAGTTCGAGGAGCGCGCCGAGGCCGCTGGCGTACCGCGCAACGATGTGTTGCTGGCCCGCTATGCGCTGTGTACCGCCCTGGACGAGGCGGTGCTGAGCACGCCTTGGGGCAGCACCAGCGACTGGGGCAAGCAGAGCCTGTTGATCACCGTGCACAACGAGGCCTGGGGCGGCGAGAAGGTGTTCCAGCTGTTGGAGCACTGCCTGCAGAGCCCGCGCGAGCGTTTGTACCTGCTGGAGCTTTTGTACCTGTGCATGTGCCTGGGTTTCGAAGGCCGCTATCGGGTGATGATCGACGGTCGCAGCCAGCTCGAGGCCCTGCGCGAGCGTACTGCGGCGACCATTCGCAGCGCCCGTGGCGAACATGAGCGCGAGCTGTCGCACCACTGGCGCGGAGTGACCGTGGCCCGGGACCGCCTGGCCCAGTTCATGCCGCCCTGGGTCGGCATCGCCATCGGTGTGGCGTTGCTGCTGGCCCTGCTGTTCGGCCTGCGCCTGAAGCTGGCGGCGGATGCCGAGCCGGTGTTCAAGAACATCCATGCCCTGGGCGAGATCCCGGTGCAGACCCTGGACCGTCCGGTGATCCAGCCCAAGGTGGTGGAGCGTCCGCGCCTTTCCGGGTTCCTGGCCGACGATATCCGTGCCGGGCGCGTGGCGGTGGAAGACACCGCCGACCGCTCGGTGGTGACCATCCGTGGCGACGAGCTGTTCGCTTCCGCCAGCGCCAGCATCCGCGACGAGTACCAGCCGTTGATGCTGCGCATCGCCGATGCCGTGCGCAAGGTCAAGGGCCAGGTACGGATCACCGGCCATAGCGACAATCGGCCGATCGCCACCCTGCGCTTCCCCTCCAACTGGAAGCTGTCCCAGGCCCGCGCCGAATCGGTGCAGGAGATCCTCGTGGCGAAGACCGGGCAACCGGCACGCTTCAGCGCCGAAGGCCGCAGCGATACCGAACCGCTGGCCACCAATGCCACTGCCGAAGGGCGGGCGCGTAATCGTCGGGTAGAAATCAGCGTATTGGCGGAGGGGGTCGAGTGAAGGCGTTTTTCAGTTTTGTGATTCGCTGGGTGATCCCGCTGCTGGGCCTGATCGCCCTGAGCCTGATCATCTGGTTCATCGGCCCGCTGCTGGAGTTCCTGGTGCCGGAAGGCCGGCGCTGGGCGCTGATCATCTTCATTTTCGCGGTGTGGATCGCCTACCGGGTGTTTCGCATCATCCAGGCCCGCCGGCATGCGGCCAAGGTCTTGCAGAGCCTGGCGGCCGACACGCCACCGGACCCGGACAGCCTGGCCACCGCCGAGGAGCTGGCGGCCCTGCGCCAGCGCATGGACGAGGCCCTGGTGCTGCTGAAGAAGGCCAAGCTCGGCGGTGACGAGAGGCGCAACCTCTACGAACTGCCGTGGTACGTGATCATCGGTCCGCCCGGCTCGGGCAAGACCACCGCGCTGGTCAACTCCGGCCTGCATTTCCCCCTGGCGGCACAATTGGGTGCCGGCGCCGTGCGTGGTGTCGGCGGGACGCGCAATTGCGACTGGTGGTTCACCGACCAGGCCGTGCTGCTGGACACCGCCGGCCGCTACACCACCCAGGACAGCCATGCCAACGTCGACAAGGCGGCCTGGCTGGGCTTTCTCGACCTGCTCAAGACCCAGCGCTCGCGGCGGCCGATCGATGGCGCCTTCGTGGCCATCAGCCTGTCCGACCTGCTGCTGGGCAGTGAAGCCGAGCGAGCGGCCCATGCGGCGGCGATCCGCCTGCGGATCCAGGAGCTGTACACCCAGCTGGGCGTGCGCTTCCCGATCTACCTGATGCTGACCAAGCTCGACCTGGTGCCGGGCTTCATGGAGTTCTTCGACTCCCTGAGCAAGGAAGAGCGAGCCCAGGTCTGGGGCATGACCTTCGCCCTGGATGACGGCAAGGGCAGCGACAGCCCCCTGGCGCACCTGCCGGCGGAGTTGGCGGCCCTGGAGCAGCGCCTCAACGAGCGCCTGGTGGAGCGCCTGCAACAGGAGCGCGACCCGGCGCGGCGCGACCTGATCTACGGCTTCCCGCAGCAGTTCGCCGCGCTCAAGGAGTCCTTGCAGGGCTTCCTCGAAGGCGTGTTCAAGCCCAATGCCTTCGAAGAGCGGGTGCTGCTGCGCGGGGTGTACTTCACCAGTGGCACCCAGGAAGGCAGCCCCATCGACCGCCTGATCGGCGCCATGGCCCAGAGCATGAACCTGGACCGCCAGCACCTGGCGCGCCAGACCGGCACCGGCCGCAGCTACTTCATCGAGAAGCTGTTCAGTGCCGTGGCTTTCGCCGAGCGCGGGCTGGTGGGGGTCAACCCCAAGGTCGAGCGTCGGCGCAAATGGATCGCCCGTGGCGCCCTGGCCGCCAGCGTGGCCCTGGTGCTGGTGGTCGGCACCCTGTGGATCGTCAGCTACCGGGCCAACCAGAGCTATATCGCCCAGGTCGACCAGCGCGTGGCGCCGGTGCGCCAGGGCGTGCAGAACCTCAGCCCGGCCCAGCGCGATGTGCTGGCGGTGCTGCCGCTGCTCAACGCGACCCGCAACCTGGCCGGCGATGCCCCGGGCTGGGCCGAGGGTCTTGGCCTGTACCAGGGCGATATGCTCGAGGCCGAGTCCGCCAGCGTCTATCGCAAGCTGCTGGTGGCGGTGTTCGCCCCACGGTTGATGACCCGCATCGAAGAACAACTGCACAGCGGCGGCAACTCGGACTTCCTCTACGAGGGGCTCAAGGCCTACCTGATGCTGGCTGACAACGAGCATTACGATGCCGACTTCATCAAGGCCTGGATCACCCTGGACTGGGACCAGACCCTGTCCCGCGAGCTGCCGCCCGACCAGCGCCAGGCCCTGACCGGGCACTTGCAGGCGTTGTTCGAGAAGCATCCGCCCAATGCCCGCCTGGACCAGCGCCTGATCGACGACCTGCGCCGCCAGTTGCAGCAGTTGCCGGTGGCCCAGCGGGTCTACGACCGGGTCAAGCGCGCCAAGCTGCCGGCCGGCGTGCCGGACTTTCGCCTGAGCGAAGCCGGTGGCCGCGATGCGGCGCTGGTGTTCACGCGCAAGAGCGGCAAGCCATTGAGCGAACCCCTGAGCGGGCTGTTCACCGCCAAGGGTTATCGCGAGGGCTTCCTGCTGGCCAGCGTCAACCAGGCCGGCACCCTGGCCGAGGAGCAGTGGGTGCTGGGCCGCGACCAGGCCGAGCAACAGAACGTCGCCAGCCTGGCCGCCGATGTGCGCCGCTTGTATTTCCAGGACTACCTGCGCCAGTGGGACGCGCTGCTGGCCGACATCGACTTCGTGCCGATCACCAGCGTGGCCCAGGCCGCCGACGTGCTGCGGATCATCTCCGGTCCCACCTCGCCGTTGAAAAAACTGCTGGTGGCGGTATCCAGGGAAACCGACCTGCAACAGGAAGAACGCCTGCTGGCGGCCCAGGGCCAGAAGGTCGAGGGCGGGGTCGACCAGCTCAAGCAGCGCCTGGGTTCGCTCCTGGGCCAGGAGCAGGCAGCGGGTCCGGCGGCCGTGGCCAGCGAAGACCCGGTGAGCCTGCACTTCGCCGACCTGATCAGCCTGGTGAGCAAGGGCGAGGGTGAGCCGGCGGCCATCGATGGCCTGCTGGCGGACATGAACGCCCTGTACGTGCAGGTCAGCGCCATGGTCGGCGCCAGCGGCGATGCGCTGCTGGGCGAAGCCAAGAACCAGGCCAGCGCCGCCGCGGCCCGGGTCAGCCTGACCGCCGCGCGCCAGCCGCCAGTGGTCCAGGGATTGGTCAAGTCGGTGGTCGGTTCCACCACCAACACCATGATGGGCGGGGTGCGCAACCAGTTGAACGCGGCCTGGGTCAGCGAGGTGGTGAATGTCTACCGCCAATCCCTGAGCGGGCGCTACCCGATGTCGCCGGGCAGTTCGCGGGATGCGACCCTGGAGGACTTCGGCCAGTTCTTCGGTGCGGGCGGGGTGATGGACAGCTACTTCCGCAAGTACCTGCAGCCCTACGTCAACACCTCCACTGCTACCTGGAGCTGGCAGCCGGGAGCGGCGCAGAAACTGGGGATTTCCCCCGGGGTGTTGCAGACGTTCCAGCGTGCTTCGAACATCCGCGATGCGTTCTTCCGCTCCAGCGGCGGCACCCAGCCGGCCGTGCGCTTCGAGCTCAAGCCGGTGGAGATGGACGCCAATATCAGCCAGTTCCTGCTCGACCTGGATGGCCAGCAACTGAGCTACGACCACGGCCCGAGCCGGCCGGTGGCCATGCAATGGCCGAACCCGGGAAGCATCGGCGTGGTGCGCCTGTCGATCATGCCGCCGTCGGCCAGCGGGCGTTCGGGGATCACCCTGGACGGCCCCTGGGCCTGGTTCCGCCTGCTGGAGCAATCGGACCTTTCCGCCACCAACTCGCCGGACCGCTTCAACCTGCGGTTGCGGGTCGATGGCGCGAGCATTTCCTATGAGCTGCGTGCCAGCAGCGCCTTCAACCCCTTCAAGAGCCGGGTGCTCAGCGGCTTCAGCCTGCCGGAGCGGCTATGACGGCGCCCGGCCTGTACGGCAAGCTGGCCAGCCGTGGCGATTTCGTCAGCCGTGGCCTGCCGCAGAGCTTCATCGGCCCCTGGGACAGCTGGCTGGCGGCGGGTTTGCTGGCCAGCCAGAACGCCATGGGCGAGCACTGGCTCAACGCCTACCTGGTCAGCCCGTTGTGGCGTTTCGCCCTGGCCCCGGGCCTGTGCGGGCCCCAGGCGGCGGTCGGGGTGGTGATGCCGAGCATCGACCGGGTCGGGCGCTATTTCCCCCTGACGGTCGCCGCGCTGCTGGAGCCCGGCGAAGACCTGGCCTCGCTGGTGAGCGGCCCGGACCAGTGGTTCGAACAGGTGGAGGAGCTGTTGCTGGCAACCCTCGACGAGGGCGCCAGTTTCGAGGCTCTGGAAGAAGGCTTGCAGGGCCTGGGGGCGCCGCTGGCGACAGCGCGTGCCGAAGGCAGCCATTACGCCGGCCTGCAACGCTTCTACGTGAATGACCCACAGGCCCGGAGCGCGGTTCTCGCCGCCCTGGCCCTGGACGGGTCGAGTGTCTGGTGGGGACGTGGCTCGCAGTACATCAGTCCGATGCTGCTGCGTTGCCAGGGGCTGCCGCCAGCCAGTGATTTTGGGCAATTTCTGCTCGGGCAAGAGGGTGCCGTCTAAATGCGTTCAGCGCCACAACTGTCCTACCAGTCCGCCAGCTACAGCCATGTCGGCATGGTGCGGAAAATCAATGAAGACGCCTGGCTCGAAGCCCCGGAAACCGGCCTCTGGCTGGTGGCCGACGGCATGGGCGGGCACGCCGCCGGCGACTACGTCAGCAGCCTGATCGTCGACAGCCTGCGCGCGGTGCCGGGCGGCGACAGCCTGGAGCACTACGTCGCGGCGTTGCGCAATGCCCTGGCGGCGGTGAATGCCGCAGTGCGCGAGGAAACCGCCAACCGTGGCGTGACCATGATGGGCAGCACCGTGGTGCTGCTGGCGGTACGCGGCGACCAGGCGGTGTGCCTGTGGGCTGGCGACAGCCGCCTGTACCGGCTGCGCGACGAGCAACTGGAGGGCATCTCCCGGGATCACAGCTACGTCCAGGACCTGCAGGACAGCGGCCTGCTCAGCGAGGCCGAGGCGCGGGTCCATCCGCGGGCCAACATCGTCACCCGTGCCATTGGTGTCGAGGCCCAGCTGGAGCTGTCCCAGGTCGACCTCCAAGTGCAGGCCGGCGATACCTTCCTGCTGTGCAGCGATGGCCTGAACAAGACCGCCGAGGACTTCGAGCTGCGCGACGTGCTCAGTCACAACGAGCCCAACGATGTGGTGCGCAGCCTGATCCACCTGGGCCTGACCCGGGGTGCGCCGGACAATATCACCGCGATCGTGATCAAGGCCGCAGGACACTGACCATGGACATTCTGATTCCCGGCTTCGATATCCAGGGCGAGATTGGCGAAGGCGCCATGGCCAGCGTGTACCTGGCGACCCAGCGCTCCCTGGAGCGCAAGGTGGCGCTCAAGGTCATGGCTGCCTCGCTGGCCGCCGACCCGAGCTTCTGCGAGCGCTTCCTGCGCGAGGGCAAGACCCTGGCGCGGCTGTCCCACCCGCACACCGTGACCATCCACGACATCGGCAATGTCGGCGAGCTGTACTACATGGCCATGGAGTACCTGCCCAACGGCACGCTCAAGGAGCGCATCGCCGCCGGGCTGACCCCGGAGCAAGGCCTGACCTACATCCGCCAGATCGCCTCGGCCCTGGGTTATGCCCACGCCCAGGGGCTGGTACACCGTGACGTCAAGCCGGCCAACATCCTGTTCCGCGCCGATGGCACGGCGGTACTCTCGGACTTCGGCATCGCCAAGTCCCTGGATGATCGCACCCAGTTCACCCAGGCCGGCTTCGCCGTCGGCACTCCAAGCTACATGAGCCCCGAGCAGGCCCGTGGCCAGGACATCGACGGCCGCGCCGACCTCTATGCCCTGGGCGTGGTGCTGTACGAAATCCTCGTCGGCAAGCTGCCGTACAACGGCACCGATGCCTTGTCCACGGCCCTGGCCCACCTCACCGAACCATTGCCCGAGCTACCGGTGCACCATGGCCGCTACCAGCACATCCTGGGCAAGCTGCTGGCCAAGGACCCGGCGGAGCGCTACCCGGATGCCGCAGCCTTGCTGGCGGCCCTGGACAACCTGCCGGCGGCGGCCCCGGAGGTCGAGGCGACGCTGATCCAGCCGTTGCCCTTGCCGCCCCTGGAGGTGCCCGCGGGCAACGACCTGGCCGGGTTGACCCCGGTCTCCATCGAGATTCCCCGGCAGGCCCCGCAACCGGCCCCGCGCCAGGAGCCGCGTGCGGAACCTGTGGCGCAGCCCCAGCGCGTCTCCAGCCTGCCGCCCCAGGGCGCCGAGCCGGCCGGGCAGCGGCGTGGCCCGGTGCTGGCCCTGGCCGGCGTGGCCGTGGCGGTAGCCCTGGCCGTGGCTGGTGGTGGCTATTGGTGGTTGTCCGGGGACAGCCCGCAGCCAGCGCCCAAGACCGTGGCCGGCACCCCGGCCTCCGGTAGCGCCAGCACGCCCAGCGTGGCGCCGCCGGTGAACCAGCCCGTGGCGAGCGATGCCGATGGCGGCCAGCGGCCGTTGCTGATGGCGGGCAAGAAGACCCTGTTCCAGCGAGTGCTGAGCAAGCCTGGGGCGAGTTTCTCCAGCGAGCCCGGAGCTGCCCCGGGCGCGGCGGTGCCGGCGTTCTCGGTGCTGTACGTGTACCAGCGCAAGAGCCTCGACGGCCGCACCTGGTTGCGCCTGGGCGCGGCCAGCGATGGTCGCAGCGCCGGTTGGCTGCCTGAGGACCAGGTCAGCGACTGGAAGCAGAGCCTGGTGCTCAAGTTCACCGAGCGCTCCGGGCGAGCGCCGGTGATGTTCGTGCGCCAGGCCAGCCAGTTGGAACGCCTGCTGGCCGATCCTGCGGCGGCCAAGAACCTGCTGCTCAATGCGCAGAAGAATCCCCAGGATGACCAGCAGGTGCTGGCCCTGGAACCCAATGCCAGCGCGGTGCCCCAGGACCAGTTCTACCTGCTGCCGATCTTCGACGCCAAGGAGAGCTTCGACGAGAACGGCCAGCCGGTGCAGTTGCTCAATGTCGCTTCCATCGACCCGGGCAACAGCCCGCAGAGCATCAGCGACAGCGCCGGCAAGCGCCTGCCGGTGAATACCGCGCCAGCCGCCGGTGACGCGTTCCGCACCGCCGTGGTGCTGGTGGTGGATACCTCGGTGTCGATGCAGCCCTACATCGACCGGGTCCGCGATGTGGTGCATGAGCTGCAAGGCAAGCTGGCCGCGCGCGGCGATCTGGACAGCGTCAGCTTCGGCCTGGTGGGCTTTCGCAACAACATCAAGAAGACCCCGGGCCTTGAGTATGTCGCCAAGACCCTGGTGACCCTGGACCAGGGCCGCGATCCCCAGCGGTTCCAGGAGCTGGTGAGCCAGGTCAAGGCCACCAGCGTGTCCAGCCACTCGTTCAACGAAGATGCTTTCGCCGGGATCATGCAGGCAGTGGAGGGCATGGACTGGAAGGGCTACGGCGGCCGCCTGATCCTGCTGGTCAGCGATGCCGGCGCCCTGCGCAAGAACGACCCCTACAGCCGGACCCAGATGAACGAGGCCGAAGTGCGCCAGGCGGCCCTGGGCAAGCAGATCAAGATCTATGCCCTGCACCTGCGCTCCGATGCCGGCAAGAAGAACCACGCCCAGGCCGAGACCCAATACCGGGTGCTGACCGCCGACGCCAACCCGAAGATCGGCGACCTGTACATCCCGGTACCCGGTGGCGACGTGGGCAAGTTCGGCGAGCGGGTCGACGAGATCGGCACGGTGTTCGCCGACCTGGTGCACCAGGTGCGCAGCAACCAGGAGCAGGCCGTCCCGCTGCTGGCGGCGAGCCCGAGCATCGCCGAGAAGTCGGCGGCCATCGGCTACGCCATGCACATGGATTTCCTCGGGCACAAATCCGCCAGCCAGGCGCCGCAACTGGTCAGTGCCTGGACCGCCGACCGCGACCTGACCAACCCGGCGCTGCCGGCGTTCCAGGTCTGCGTGATGCTCACCAAGCTGCAGCTCAACGACTTGCAGCAGTCGCTGAAATTGATCGTCGACGCGGCGCGCAAGACCCAGACCTCGCCCAAGGATTTCTTCCAGGAAATCGCCAGCGCCAGTGCCTACATGAGCCGCGACCCGGCAGCCCTGCGCAAGGGCGGCAACCTTGCCGACGGCGGCGTGCTGGGGGAATACCTGGAAGGCCTGCCGTATCGCAGCAAGTCGCTGAACATGACCCAGGACCTGTGGTTGTCGTTGAGCGTGGCCGAACAGGAAGACTTCATCGACGAACTGGATTCGAAGATCCGTCTCTACGAGACCTTCCACAACGACCTGGCCAACTGGGTGCGCTTCGGCGATGCCGAGCCGGGTGATGCCCTGTACCGCGTTCCGTTGTCGACCCTGCCCTGATGCTGAACCTTCTGGATGTGCGCAAGAGCCGCGGCGAGGGACGCCAACGCTACAGCCTGGTGATCCCCAGGCTGCAATTGCGCGCGGGCGACCAGTTGGCGGTGGTGGGCCCCAGCGGCTGCGGCAAGAGCACCTTGCTCGACCTGCTGGCGCTGGTGCTGGCCCCGGATTCGAGCCGGCGCTTCGATTTCGCCCCGGACCGGGAAACCCTCGATATCGCCGGGATCTGGAAGCAGGCCGGGCACAGCGCCCTGGCCGAGCTGCGCAGCCGGCACCTGGGTTATGTGCTGCAGACCGGCGGCTTGCTGGGGTTTCTCGATGTGCGGGGCAACATCAGCCTGCCGCGCAAGATGCTGGGCCTGGCCGACGAGGGCATTCCCCGGCGCCTGGCCGAGCGCCTGGAGATCGTCGACCAGCTCCACAAGAAACCCGCCGATCTGTCGGTGGGCCAGCGCCAGCGGGTCAGTTGCGCCCGGGCCCTGGCCCATGGACCGCAGGTGCTGCTGGCGGACGAACCGACCGCGGCCCTGGACCCGTTGAATGCCCAGCGGGTGATGCAACTGCTGGTGCAACAGGTGCGGGACCAGCAGCTGTGCTGCGTGGTCGCCACCCACGATGAACCGCTGGCGCGGGCCAATGGCTTGCAGATCCGGCGTATCGCCTGCCAGCGCGATGTCGATGGCGGCGTGACCGCGACCCTCGGGGAGGCGTGCTGATGCGTGCAGCCCTGATCGCGGCGCTGGCCTGGCAGGACTACCGGGCCGATACCTGGCTTTCGGCCTGCTCGGTGCTGGCCTTGGTGGCGGTGATCGCGCCGTTGCTGGTGCTGTTCGGACTCAAGTTCGGCCTGGTCGGCAGCCTGACCGAGCGCCTGGAGAAGGACCCGGCGGTGCGCGAGATCATCCCCCTGGGCGGCGGGCGCTTCAGTGCCGCGTTCATTGCCGAACTGCGTCAGCGCCCGGACGTGGCGTTCGCCTTGCCCAGGACCCGGCAGATCGCCGCCACGGCGGAGTTGGCGCGAGGCGAGGGGGATGTTGGCCTGACCGTGGAAATGCTGCCTACCGCGCCTACCGATCCCTTGCTGGGGTCGTTGCCGGCATTGCAAGGCATGAACGGGGTGGTGCTCAGCCGTACCGCCGCCGAAAAACTCGGGGCCCGGCCTGGGGATTGGCTGCAGGCCAGTTTCGGCCGCCAGGTGGCCGGGCGAAGCGAGGTGCAGCGGACCCGGGTCCAGGTCGAGGGCGTGTTGCCCCTGGAGGCATTTGCCCGCGATGCCTTGCTGGCGCCGCTGGAGTTGCTGGAGGCTGCCGAGGACTATCGCGACGGCCGTGCGGTGCTGGCCATGGGCTGGGCCGGTGGCGCCCCGACCCAGGCCGGGCAGCGGGTGTACCCGGCGTTTCGCCTGTATGCACGCAGCCTCGACGATGTCGAGCCGCTGCGCCGCTATTTCGCCGAGCGCGGCCTGCTGGTGTCGACCCAGGCCCAGGCCATCGCCCAGGTGCAGTCGTTGAGCCGCAACTTGTCGATCGTGTTCTGGATCATCGCCGGGCTGGCCCTGGCCGGGGCCTTCGCGGCGATCTTCGCGGGCGCCCTGGCGGCGGTGGAGCGCAAGCGCCGGGAGCTGTCGGTGCTGCGCCTGCTGGGTTTTTCCACCGGGGCTCTGCTGCTGTTCGTGGTGGCCCAGGCGCTGTACAGCGCCGCTTTCGCCGCCGTGCTGAGTGGCGTGTTGTATGCCCTGGCCCAGGCCGGGCTGAATCATTTGTTCATGCAGGTGCCGGGCGAGTACGCCAGCCATCTGCTGCCGGGCCACTTCGGCCTGGCCCTGTTGGCGACGCTGGGCGTCAGCACCCTGGCCGCCGCGCTGGGCGGCTGGCGGGTGGCGCGCATTGAAGCCTGTGAAGGAATTCGCGATGTATAAGTTGATCAGCGCCGTGCTGGCCATGACTCTGGCCGGCGCCGTGTGGGCCGAAGAGCCCGACAACAAGATGGACAACCCCAAGCCCCTGGCCGGCGATGTCAGCCTGCCGTTGCCATGCGATGGCGAGATGGTGTTCCGCTACGTCTACGTGCTGGCCCAGGGCACCCTGGATGACCGCGAGATCAACCTCGGCTATCCCTTCGCCGAGGGCGAGAGCGGCTACCAGCAGTCGTTCATTTCCGGCTATCGGCGGGACTACATCAACGGCCAGTTCACCCTCAAGGACTTGCCGGGCCCCTGGGCCAAGACCATCGGCCCGCTGCTGCCCAAGGCCGGCACCGGGGTGCCGCTCAAGCCGATGATGTACTTCATCGGCAAGTACGAGGTCACGGCTCGCCAGTACGCCCAGGTGATGGCGCAGGCCCAGTCCCTGGCCAGTGGCGAGCCGGCTCCGGCCTGCGAGGCGCCGGAGGGCATGCAGGGGCGCCTGCCCAAGGTCAAGCTGTCGCGCTTCGAGGCCGAGCGCTTCGCCGCGGTGTACAGCGCCTGGCTGATGAAGAACCATCGCGACCTGCTGCCGGTCAGCGGGCGTGGCGGTTCTGCCGACGACGGCGGCCTGGGCTTCGTGCGCCTGCCCACCGAAGTGGAGTGGGAATACGCTGCCCGTGGTGGCCAGGCGGTGAGCCGCCAGGAGCTGGAAGGCCGGCTATTCCCACGGCGTGTGGAGGGCAGCGAGAGTGATGGCCCGCTGGGCGATTGGGCGGTGTTCAACCAGGTGGCTGGCGGTACCGGCCAGGCGGCACGACTGATGCCCATCGGCACCAAGTTGCCCAACCCCATCGGTTTGTTCGACGTGATCGGCAACGCCGCGGAGATGGTCCAGGAGTCCTTCCAGCTGGTGCACGCTGGCCGGCGCCAGGGCACCTATGGTGGTTTCGTGGTCAAGGGCGGCAACTACCTGGAAGGCGAGGGCACGCTGTTCACCGGCATGCGCCGCGAATACCCGCTGTTCGCCGCCGATGGCACCGAGCAGAGCAACGAGACCACCGGCTTCCGGGTGGCCATTGGGGCGCTGTCGGCGCCGCGCTCGCGCTACAAGGAACTGTTCGCCCAGTGGCAGAAGGAAGGGCGCCTGGCGTCCCTGACCGACGCCATCGACGACGCCCAGGACCCGACCAAGCGCCTGGACAGCATCATCGCCGCCAGCGTCGACCCACGGCTACAGGCCGAGCTGGGGCTGGTGAACGAAGAGCTCAAGCGCAACGTTTCGCTGATCGCCCAACAGCGCGAGGAAGCGGCGGGCAACCTGATCCAGTCCTCGGCACTGGTGGCCGAGACGATCAACAACTACAACATTCGCCTGACCAACCTGAAAAAGAGCCAGCAGCAAGCCCTCGATGCCAAGGATGAACCCAGCGCCAAGCTGTTCGCCGAAGCCATCGACAACGGCCGCAGCGCCCTGGACGGGGCGGTGGCGATCTATATCGATAACCTGGCCACGGGCACCCGTTACACCGACGCGGTGATCCAGGCGCAATTTCAACGGATCAAGGAAGAGCTCAATCGCAAGCCGGTGCTCGGCAAGAGCCTGGTGACGCGCGCTACGTTATTCGTTCGCCATGTCGGGGACTACCGCCAGAAACAGCGGGCCGACCCGGCGACGATTTTGAAGGAACTGCTCGCATCGACCGGTCAGAAGTCGTGACCGGCCGCTGTCTGTCGAGCCTGGAGGATCTCGGACGACCTTGAGTCGCGCCGAGTTGGTCAAACTTAATCGAGATCACGAACATGCTTTTTTCCCGCAACCCATTTGCTTCAACGTCCAAGCGTCACCTGCTGTTGGTTGCCGCCGGGTTCAGCACCGTATTGACCGGTTGCGCGACCTCTCCGGTATCCAAGGTGGCCTCCACCACCAAGGTCGAGTACTACCCGAGCTGCTACGAGCCGGTGCAGCACCTGCGTGCCACTGATTCGGACATGACCAAGTCGGTCGTCACCGGTGCCGCCCTGGGTGCTGCTGGCGGCGCCTTGCTCGGTGCCCTGACCGGTGACGGCGACCACCGTGGTCGCAACGCGGCCATCGGCGCTGCTGGTGGTGCCCTGGCTGGCGGTGCTGCCGGCTACTACACCGAGCGCCAGAAGCAGATTGCCGATGACAACCAGCGCATCGCTTCCTACGCTACCGACGTCAACAAGAGCGTGGCCGACATCGACCGCAGCACCGCTTATGCCCGTGCTTCGCAGACGTGCTACCAGCGCGCTTTCGACAGCCTGATCAGCGCGCGCAAGGCCAACAGCATCAACGATGTCGAAGGTCGCAAGCGCCTGGCGGAAATCGTCAGCGGCCTGAAGGAATCCAACGACCTGATCACCGCGGTGAACGGTCGGGCCAGCGAGGACCTGAGCAAGTACAACCAGGCCTATGAGCAAGACCTGCAGCAGGTGGGCGTGCAGCGCACCGACGTGGTCAAGGTCGCCACCGCCGACACCACTGCAGTGACCAGCACCGGCAAAGGCAAGGGCAAAGGCAAGACCCCTCCGAAGGCGAAGCTGCCAGTGGTGCCCAAGGAAGCGGTGAGCACCGAGAAGTCGATGCAGCAGGCCAAGACCAAGCAGGCCGAGAGCAACAAGGTGGCCACCACCGGCCAGACCCAGGTCAACAGCATGTGCAAGAACCCGGACCTGGGCGACTGGGCACCGGTACCTTGTCCTAACGTCTGAGTCAGTGATTGTCTGACAAGATGTAGCGATAAGCGCTGAACGCCAGGCGATCTTCGAGCAATCGAACGGATCGGCTGGCGCTCGGCGAGTTACAGGTTACACTGCGCCGGCCATCCAATAATTCCACTGAGGCGCCGCGCATGAAATTTCGTTTTCTCCTCTGGGTGCTTGGCCTGTTGATGGGCAAAGCCAGTCGCAACAATCCCGCTTTCCAGCAACAGTTGGGCGACAAGGAGCTGGTTTTCCAGCTGCAGACGCTCGATGGCAAGGTTGCTCGGCATTTCTTCGTCAAGGACCAGCGTGTCACCAGTCGTTCGGGGTTCTATCCCGAGCCGGCGTTCGCCATCGCCTTCAAGGACGCGGCGTACGGCTTTGCCACCATGCAGGCGAAGAACAAGCAACTGGCGTTCATGACCGGGATCCAGGACAAGTCGATCCAGATCAAGGGCAATCCGGCGCTGGTGATCTGGTTCCAGGGGCTGACCAAGTACCTGAAGCCCAAGAAGTCCAAGCCCAAGGCTTGAGGCGTTCGACGCGCCAGTCGGCGGCAGGGCCGCGACCGGTCGCAGGAGATGATCCGGAAGGGACTCTGCAGGCCGCAAGGGCCTGCAGAAAGACTCAGGCCTGGCTGAATTGCGAGGCCAGTTCGCGCAGCAATACCTCGGCTTCAAGCACCTTGCTCACCACATCCTCGGCCTTGTCGCGACTGAGCCCCAGGCGTTCGAACAGGGCCTCGGGAATCTCTTCGCGGGGGCCGGAGCCGATGCCCCGGCTGCGCAGCAGGCGCACTGCCAGGCAGACCAGGTTCGGGTACTCGGCATTGGCGCCGTCGTAGCCTGGGTCGTGCTGGAAGCGCAGGGCGGTGCACAACTCGTCCGGCATGTCCCAGTAGCGCATCAGCCAGGAGCCGATCTGCTCGCGACTGATGCCCAGCAGGTGCTGCTCGATGTAGCTGTGGCACAGGTGCGGGTTGACCTCCAGGTGCCGGCAGATCAGCGAAAAGTGCGGCGGGAACACATGGGCCAGCAGCAGGTAGCCGAAGTTGTGCAGCAGGCCGGCGAGGTAGGTCAGGCCGGCTTCGGGGCGCTGGGCCCGGGGCATGGCGCGGGTCAGGCCCTCGATCACCGCGGCGGTGTAGATCGACTGCTGCCAGTACGGCGTGGCGTGCTGCGGCTGGTCCTTGGGCAGGCTCAGGGTCTTGCCCAGGGCCAGGCCCAGGGCGAGGTTGATCACCAGGTCGAAGCCGAGCACGCGGACGATGGCGTCTTCCACCGAGCGGATCTTGCCCGGCGAGGCGTAGTAGGGCGATGCCGCCCAGCTCACCACCTGCGCGGCCAGTGCCGGGTCGGTTTCCACTACCCCGGTGATGTCGTCGATGGTGGCGTTGGGGTCGACCCGCAGCTTGATGATCTTCTGTGCGGTTTCCGCCAGGGGCGGGATCTCGATGGTGGCTTCCAGGCGCTGCTGGATGCGCCGGGCGGTGAAGGCCTGCATCGCCTGGGAGATTTCCTCGCGGTCATCGTCCGGGCGGTCGAGGTTGGGGCGGATGCTGCTCAGGGACTCGCCGAAGGTACCGGCGCTGGCCTTGCTGAGCATGCCCTTGAAGTCTTCGCGAGTGATTTCCAGCAGCACGCCCGGCTCGCCCGAGTGGATCAGCAGGCTGGGCTCGTGCAGCAGGCTTTCTTCGTACAGGCAGGGCGAGCTGGTCAGGGCCGGCAGGCCAGGCAGCAGGCTCAGGCTGTGCTTGCCGAGCATGCGCTCCAGGCGTTCGGTGGAGACCGAGCGCAAGCGTCGGCCGGTGAGCTCGGCGAGGCGGTTCAGGTCCAGCAACTGGCTCTGTGGGAACAGCACCATCAGGGCGCCGACGGCGTCATCGAGCAACACCGCCTGGACTTTGCGCGAGGCGGGCAGTTCGGGGTGGTCGATGACTTCGTTATAGCCGATGGCCAGCTTGCCGAGCAGCAACCGGATGACAGATGGCGCGTGCGGGGCTGCAGTGGCGAGGGCAACTTCTGTCATGGCGTGGTATCCGTTTTTCTACAATGTGACCATTATAACCAGCTTGGTCATTCCAATGGTTCACTAACTGAGGCTTGGTTCACACTTGACCGTATTGCTGGCCGTGGCGCAACCAGCGCTCCAGCAGCGGACTGACGTGGGTCGGCCAGCGCTCCAGCAGTGCCTGGGCGGCGTCGCGCACGGCGGGCAGCAAGTCGGCATCGCGCATCAGGTCGGCGACCTTGAACTGCAGCAGGCCGGTCTGCCGGGTGCCGAGCATTTCCCCCGGGCCGCGCAATTCCAGATCCTTTTCGGCGATGACGAAGCCGTCGTTGGTTTCACGCATGATGCCCAGGCGTTGACGACCGATTTGTGAAAGCGGCGGATGGTAGAGCAGCACGCAGTGGCTGGCGGCGCTGCCACGGCCGACCCGGCCGCGCAACTGGTGCAGTTGCGCCAGGCCCAGGCGTTCCGGATTCTCGATGATCATCAGGCTGGCATTGGGCACGTCGACCCCGACCTCGATCACCGTGGTGGCCACCAGCAGTTGCAGGTTGCCGGCCTTGAATTCGGCCATGACCGCGGCTTTTTCCGGCGCCTTCATGCGGCCATGGATCAGCCCCACCCGCAGCTCGCCGAGGGCGCTGGAGAGGTCCTCGTAGGTGGTCTCGGCGGCCTGGCAGGTGAGTTCCTCGGATTCTTCGATCAGGGTGCAGACCCAATAGGCCTGGCGTCCTTCGGCGCAGGCGGCGCGCACTCGCTCGATCACCTCGATGCGGCGGCTGTCGGTCACCAGCACGGTGTTCACCGGAGTACGCCCGGGCGGCAGTTCGTCGAGGATCGAGGTGTCCAGGTCGGCATAGGCGCTCATGGCCAGGGTCCGGGGAATGGGCGTGGCGGTCATGATCAACTGGTGCGGGCAAAGTCGGCCGCCCACGCCTTTCTGGCGCAGGGCCAGGCGCTGCTGGACGCCGAAGCGGTGTTGCTCGTCGATGATCACCAGGGCCAGGTTCTTGAATTGCACTTCGTCCTGGAACAGTGCGTGGGTACCCACCACCATGGGCGCGCCGGCGGCGATCTGTTCCAGGGCGGCGCTGCGGCTCTTGCCCTTGAGCTTGCCGGCCAGCCAGGCGACTTCCAGGCCCAGCGGCTCCAGCCAGCGCTTGAAGGTGATGAAGTGCTGTTCGGCGAGGATCTCGGTGGGCGCCATCAGTGCCACCTGGTAGCCGGCCTCCAGCGCTTGCAGGGCCGCCAGGGCGGCGACCACGGTCTTGCCGGCGCCGACGTCACCCTGGATCAGCCTCAGCATGGGTTCGGGCTGGCTCAGGTCGTAGGCGATCTCGTTGCCTACTCGCTGCTGGGCGCCGGTGGGAGCGAAGCCCAGGTTCTTCAGGTAGCGGGCCGGCAGCTTCTTGGCCACTGGCAGCACCGGCGCGCGTTGGGAGCGCTGGCTGTCGCGCAGGCGCTGCTGGGACAACTGGTGGGTCAGCAGCTCTTCGAAGGCCAGGCGGTGCTGGGCCCAGTGATGACCCAGGGCCAGCTCATCGACATCGGCGTCGGCCGGTGGGTGGTGCAGGTAGCGGATCGCGTCGTCCAGGGGCGCCAACTGATAGTCCCGGGCCAGCTCCTCGGGCAGCCAGTCCGGCAGGCTGCGGGGGCCGAGCATGGCCAGGCTCTGCTGGCAGAGCATGCGCAGGCGCTGTTGGGTCAGGCCTTCGGTGAGCGGGTAGATGGGGGTCAGGGTCTGGTCCACCGGCGGTGGTTCGTCGCCGCTGATGGCGCGGTATTCGGGGTGGTAGATCTCCAGCCCCGAGGCGCCCGGGCGGGCCTCGCCGTAGCAACGTACCCGGGTGCCACGCTTGAGGCCTTCCTTCTGGGCGTTGCTGAAGTGGTAGAAGCGCAGGCTCAGGCCGCCGGTACCGTCCTGCAGGCGCACCAGCAGGCTGCGGCGCTTGCCCATGACCACGTCGGCGCCGCTGACGGTACCCTCGACCACCGCATCCTGGCCCGGGCGCAGGGCGCCGATGGGGACCACGCGGGTACGGTCCTGATAGCGCAGGGGCAGGTGGAACAGCACGTCCTGGAGGTTTTCCAGGCCGACCTTGGCCAGCTTCTCGGCCATGGCCTCGCCGACGCCCTTGAGTGCCGTCACCGGCACCTTCGACAACTCGGTCATGGTGGCGGCTTAGCTGGCGACGGGCGGCTTGGCCACGGAGCACAGGCGGATCGAGTCGGCGAGGATCTCGATGGCCTTGGGCCGCGGGAAGCTCGCGCGCCAGGCGATGGCCACGGTGCGAAATGGTGCCGGCGGGGTCAGCGGACGGACCTCGATGACCCCCGGGGCGTAGTGGTGGCTGTCCACCGCCGACAGCGGCAGGATCGAGACGCCCAGGCCCGAGGCGACCATGTGGCGGATGGTTTCCAGCGAGCTGGACTCCACGGTGGTGTGCTTGGCGCCGTCGTTGCCCTTGGTCAGGGTCGGACAGGCTTCCAGGACCTGGTCGCGGAAGCAGTGGCCTTCACCCAGCAGCAACAGGCTCTTGTCGTTGAGCAGGCTGGCGTCGATGGTTTCCTTGCGGGTCCAGGAGTGGTCGCTGGGCATCAGCACATAGAAGGGTTCGTCGTACAGCGGCAGGGTCAGCACATCGGCTTCGTTGAACGGCAGGGCGATGATGATCGCGTCCAGCTCGCCGTTGCGCAGCTTGTCGCGCAGCACGTGGGTGAAGTTCTCCTCGATGTACAGCGGCATCTGCGGGGCGACCCGGTGCAGCTGTGGAATCAGGTGGGGGAACAGGTACGGGCCGACGGTATAGATGGCGCCGACCTTGAGCGGGGCGGTCAGCTGGTTCTTGCCGGCCTGGGCCAGTTCACGGATGCCCTGGGCCTGCTCCAGGACCTTCTGCGCCTGGGCGACGATGGTTTCGCCTACCGGTGTCAGGCGCACGGCGCTCTTGCTGCGCTCGAAGATCAGCACGCCGAGTTCGTCCTCGAGCTTCTTCACGCCGACCGAGAGGGTGGGCTGGCTGACATGGCAACGCTCGGCGGCATGGCCGAAATGCTGCTCCTGGGCAAGGGTAACGATGTAGCGCAGTTCTGTAAGGGTCATAGCGGGCGTCCGTGAGGTTGCGGCCAAGCATAACGGCTGCAATCGATAGACGCACGTTATCAGACTGAGGGAGGAGTGCGACACCCGCCAATGCCTGCGTCGGACGGGTTGAATGCGAAGGGCACCCTGGGGTGCCCTTGCCTTGGATCAGCGGCGGCCGCGGCTGCGGTCGATCTCGTAGTTGTACGAGGCGGTGATTTCCACGCTGCCGTTGTTGAGCATGTCGGCGGGTGGCTTGGGCAGCGGTTGGGCGCGACGGATCATGTCCAGGGTGGCGCGATCCAGGTCGGCATTGCCTGAACGCCCGACCAGCTCGTAGGACAGTACCTTGCCTTCGGCATCCACCACGAAGCGCAGGGAGTTGGTGCCTTCCTTGCCGCGTCGCTGGGCTTCGCTCGGGTAGCGCTTGTACTTGGCCAGGTGCGCCTGCAGCTCGCCCTGCCAGTTGGCCTTGGCGGCCGCCTGGGCTGGCGATGGACCTGGGGTCGCCGGTGCCGGGTTGCTCGACGTTGCCGGTGTCACCGGAGCGTCGCTGGGCTTTTCGTCGGAAGGTTTTTCCTTCGGCGGCTCAGGCTTTTCCACTGGCTTTGGTGGTTGTGGCTTGGGCTTCTGCTTGACCGGCTTGGGCACCGAGATGGTGGGTTTGGGCGCTTCGGCGAGTTTGGGCAGCGGCAGCTCTTCCACCGGCGCCGGTGGTTGTGGCGGGGTCACCACTTTCGGTGGTGCCGGAGGCGGCGGCACAGGGGCAGGCGCCAATTCGACCACCATGGCTTGGGGTGGAATGGGCATCGGCTGTGGCTTGGACCAGTTGAGGGCGAGTGCGATCGCCGCCGCGTGGACGCCCAGCACCACGGCCAGGCTACCGCTGTAACGCGTCAGTCTTTGGCGCGTCGTGATCATTTCTTGGCTGCCGTCTCGAGTCCGACCAGGCCGACTTTCAGGTAGCCGGCCGCACGCAGGTTGTCCATCACGCCCATCAGGTCGCCGTAGTCAACGCCCTTGTCGGCCTGGAAGAAGATCGTGGTGTCCTTCTTGCCCTGGGTCTTGGCGTCGAGGGCGGCGCCCAGGGTCTCGGCCTTGATCTCATCGTCGCCGAGGAACAGGCGCTGGTCGGCCTTGACGCTGAGGAACACCGGTTTCTCAGGGCGCGGCGCCGGCTTGGCGCTGGAGGCGGGGAGGTCGACCTTGATGTCCACGGTGGCCAGGGGAGCGGCCACCATGAAGATGATCAGCAGCACCAGCATCACGTCGATGAACGGCGTGACGTTGATCTCGTGGTTTTCGGCCAGGTCGTCGCCTGCCCCTTCCTTCAAATGCAAGCCCATGGCCGATTACCCCACTTTCACCATGTGCGGTTGTGCGGAACGCTCACCTGGCTGGTGGTCCAGGTCGCGGCTGACCAGCAGCAGGACTTCAGCCGAAGCGTCGGTCACCTGGGCCTTGTAGCCGGTGATCGAGCGGGCGAAGACGTTGTAGATCACCACTGCCGGGATCGCGGCAACCAGGCCCAGGGCGGTGGCCAGCAGGGCTTCGGCGATACCCGGGGCAACCACGGCGAGGTTGGTGGTCTGGGTCTTGGCGATGCCGATGAAGCTGTTCATGATGCCCCACACGGTACCGAACAGGCCGACGAAGGGGGCGGTGGAGCCGATGGTGGCCAGCACGCCGGTGCCGCTGCTCATGTTACGGCCGCAGGCGGCTACCAGGCGCTCCAGGCGGAAGCTCACGCGCTCCTTGATGCCTTCCTTCTCCCGGCTATTGGCCGACAGGCGCATTTCTTCCAGGGCATCGTGGACCAGCAGGTTGGTCAGCGTGCCTTGCTTGGTTGCGCCGGCGCTGGCTTCCTTGAGGTTGGTGGCCTTCTTCAAGGCAGCGATTTCATGGCGCAGGCGGCGCTTGGCGCCCATCAGCTCGAAGCCCTTGGCGATCCAGATGGTCCAGGTGATGATCGAGGCGATGGCCAGGCCGATCATCACCAGCTTCACGATGATATCGGCGTTCTGGTACATGCCCCAGGGCGACAGGTCGTGGGCCATGCCCAGGGTGTTGTCGGCTTCCAGGACTTCGGGAAGATCCTGGGCGGCTAGTGGCTGGCCATCGACCGGAGCTTGTTCGCCGTTTGCCGCAGCTGCGGCGGGAGCCGTGGCAGGTGCTGCCGGATCGGTGGCTGGGTGCTCGGCGACCGGCGCGGAGGCGGCTGGAGCCGGGGCTGGTGCGTGCTGGTCGGCCCAGGCTGCGGTCGGGGCCAGCAGCAGGCTGCACAGCAGCGCGGCGGCTGCGCCCATGGTGCGCAGCGGGCTTGGGCGTGTGGTTGGCGAGACGGAGAATGGGTTGCTTGTCATGCTGGCCGGACCTGAGAGGAGAATAGGGTGAATGTCCTTCTAGGCCTCGCAGGGCCGAGAACAAAATGGGTGGTCATTATTGCAAGTAATTCTTGTTAACAGAAGTAATAGAGTATCTTTTTTTCTTCGATTGCTAGCCGTTCGTCCACTGCGAAAGCTAGGCTTGACCTTTGTGCAAGGAGTTTTCTGATGTCTGCCCCCTCTATTCTGATCGCCGGTTGCGGCGATGTCGGAAGTCGCCTGGCGACTCAACTGTTGGCCGAGCAATGGCGAGTCTATGGCTTGCGTCGTACGGTGTCGCATTTGCCCCAGGGGGTGCTTGGCGTCGCCGGCGATTTGTTCAGCGAGCAGTGCCCGACGGACTGGCCCCGGGAACCCCTGGACTACCTGGTGTATTGCGCCGCGGCCACCGAGCATGATGAGGCCGGGTATCGCGCCGCCTACGTCGAGGGGTTGCAGCACGTGCTGGGCTGGCTCAAGCAGCACGGCCAGCGCCCCAAGCGCCTGTTGTTCGTGTCCAGCAGCAGCGTCTACGAACAGAAGGATGGCGAGTGGATCGATGAAACCTCTCCCGCCGAGGCCAGTGCCTACTCCGGGCGCCTGATGCTGGAGGCGGAGCAAGTGGCCTTGGATAGTGGAATTCCCGCCAGCCGGGTGCGCCTGACCGGCATCTATGGGCCTGGGCGTGAGTGGCTGTTGACCCAGGTGCGTCGGGGCTATCGAGTGGCGGTGGAGCCGCCTTTGTATGGCAACCGTATCCACGCCGACGATGCCGCCGGCCTGCTGGCCTGCCTGCTCAAGGCCAACCACGCGGGGGTAGTGCTGGAGGATTGCTACATTGGCGTGGACGATGCGCCTGCGCCGCTGGCAGAGGTGGTCGGCTGGCTGCGCGAGTACCTGGGAGTGACGGAATGGGCGGCGGACTCCAGCGTCCGGCGCACCGGGAGCAAACGTTGCACCAACGCTCGGGCGAAGGCCCTGGGTTGGGTGCCACGCTATCCCAGCTATCGCGAGGGGTATGCGGCGATTCTTGAAGGACAGGGCTGAGGCAGACCTTCTGACCTGTCGCCTGCGCCAAGGCCGGGGCCGGCTCCCGAGGGGAGCCGCTACCGCTAAAGCGCAAGGCCTTGCGGGCCTTGTCACCGACTGCGGCAGCGGTCACCGGCGAATTACTGCTTCTCCAGCAGCCACTGCTGGTTGCCCGGGGTCAGCGATGGAACCTCGTCCGCCAGGGCGGTATTGACCGCCTGGAAGATCTCCAGTTGCTGATCCTTGCGCACGAAGATCCAGGAGTTGCCACGGCCATTGAGTTGCAGCCAGATGCTGTCGTTGCCGCCGCTCATCGAGGCGCAGTCGCCAGCCAGGCACAGGGCATAGCGGTCCACGCCCGGCAGGCCTTGTACTGCGCCGTCGGCCTGGAATTCCACGCCGTTGCCTAGGCCTGGTCCGTTGACGATCTTCCATTTGCCGCCCAGGTACGCCGAGTACAGGGCGCGCTCGAAGTTGGCGCCCAGGGGTGCGCCCTCGGGAGCTGGCTCCTTGGGGCGGTCGAAGACTTGCTCGGGCTCGTTGTCGTTGGCGACCTGGAGCAGGCGCTTGCCGTTGCGCTTGAGTTCTGTGGGCGCGCTGCCGTAGACCTCGATCTTGGCGGAGTCGGTGCTTTCGCTGGGCAGCTTGCCTTCGACGGTCTCGAACCCATTGGTGTAGCGGGCCTGGCCAGCCTTGGTGTTGATCTCCCACTCCAGGGTCGGGCCATTGGCCTGGAGGGCTTCACGCAAAGGTCCGCCCTTGGAGGCGGCGTCGATCGCTACCTGATTGATCCAGATGCCGCCGACATCGTGTTTGGCGGGGTCGCTGGCACAGCCGCCGAGCATTGCGGCGAGCAGCGAAACAGCTAGCGCTTTGCGCATGATGGAATCCTTTCAGAACGAAAACGGCGCGGCCTGGACGGC